>CAZFAT010000066.1:0-17201 GCA_964517075.1 uncultured Solibacteraceae bacterium | reverse complement strand
CCGACGAGGAATTCCATCGCTTCCTGTTCTCGGCGGCGCCGGCGACGTTCGACGATCTGCTGGCTCGGGCCGGCAGGGGCGAACCGCTTGCGCCCTTCACGCTCGACAACGTCTCGGTCACCATCCAGGTCGACAACACCTACGATGTCGTCTCCACCGAGCTCACCAAGAACGTCGTCGGCATGGTCGAAGGCACGGATCCCAGGCTGCGCTCCACCTATGTGATGTTCGGGGCACACCTCGATCACGTGGGCTACCAGCAGAGTCCGACCGGCCGTGGCGGCGCCCCGGCCGGCGGCGGCGAGCCCGACCTCATCTTCAACGGCGCCGACGACGACGGGTCGGGGTCGACGGCGCTGCTGGGCATTGCGAAGGCGTTCGCGACGGGACCGAGGCCGCGCCGATCGGTGGTCTTCGTGTGGCACGCCGGCGAGGAGGCGGGCCTGCTCGGCTCCCGCTACTTCGCGGACTTTCCCCCGGTGCCGCTGGAGCACGTCCAGGCCCAGTTCAACATCGACATGATTGGCCGCAACCGCGACAACGACCCTGGCCAGGCCAATACGGTGTTCGTCATCGGCGCCGATCGCATCAGCACCGATCTCCACAACCTCGTGGTCGCCGCGAACGACGCCCTGGCGCCACCGCTTCGGCTCGACTTCGAGTACAACGATCCGAGCGACCCCAACAGCTTCTACACCCGAAGCGATCACTACAGTTACGCGGTGAAGGGCATTCCCGTGGCGTTCTTCTTCACCGGCACGCATCCGGATTACCACGGCGCGGGCGACCACGCGGACAAGATCCTGTTTCCGAAGCTCGTGCGGATTGCGCAGATGATCTACCAGACCGGGTTTGCCGTGGCGCACACCGATCGCGTGCTCGAGCGAGACAACCGCGGGCCCCGTGCGGGCCGGGGCTTCAGCGGCCCGATCGCGAAGTGATCCGGCGCCCGGCTGGAATCCCCCTCGACACCTCCGCGCGACACCGGCTGTGACAGTCTCGATCAGTCGGCTCAAGTCTGGCTACTACCTGCTGACGGCGCTGGCGACGCTCGCCTCGTCGTACTTCTTCGGCTACCTGTTCTTCTTTCTGCGCGACCGGTTCGGGTTCGGCGACCGTGAGAACCTGGCTGTCGCCGCGCTGCATGGCGCGATCTACGTCGTGTCGGCCTGGCAGTGCGGCAAGTTCGCCGAGCGGCATGGCTTTCACACCAGTCTGACGATCGGCTTTGGTGGCCTGACGCTCTGCATGGCCGCCGGGGCGCTGGCCCCGACGGCGGCCCTCGAGGTCGCGGTCATTGCCGTCTTCAGCGTGGTGCTGCTGTTCATCTGGCCGGCGCTCGAGGCCCTGATCACCGAGCACGAGCCGTCAGCCCGGGTCCCGCACGCCATCGGTTGGTACAACGCGATGTGGTCCGCCGCGGCGGCCTTCGCCTACTTCACCGGCGGCAGCCTCTACGCCTGGCTGGGCGTGGGGGCGGTGTTCTGGGTGCCCGCCGGGATCTACCTTCTCGGCCTGATCGTGACGCGCTGGCTGGCCGGGCTCGCGACACAGGCGGCGGAATCCGGGCCGCCCAGCGTGGCCGACGCCCGCCCGTCCGAGGCGGCCATCGTCCCCACCTCGGTGCCGCCGGCGACGTTTCTCAAGCTGGGCTGGTTCGCCAACCCGCTGTCGTTCGTGGCCGTGTTCACGCTCATCGCGCTCATGCCGGGGCTCGCGACGAAGTTCGGGCTGACGGCCGGGCAGGTCGGGGTGTTCTGTTCGGTGTGGCTCTTTGGCCGGTTGGCGGCGTTCATCTGGTTGTGGCACTGGACCGGGTGGCACTACCGGTTCCGGTGGCTGGTGGGGGGCTACCTGCTGCTGCTGGTCAGCTTCGTGGTGATCCTGCTGGCGCCGGTCCTGGCCGTGGTCATGGCCGCCCAGGTCGGCTTCGGCGTCGCCTGCGGCCTGCTGTACTATTCCTCGCTGTTCTACTCGATGGACGTGGGGGAGGCGCGGGCCGAACTGGGCGGACTGCACGAGGCGGCGCTCGGCGTGGGCATCTTCGCCGGTCCCGCCGTGGGCGCCGTGTCGAGCCACCTGTTCCCGCAGCACGCCCACGCGAGTGCCGTGGCGGTGAGCGGGCTCCTCACGGCCGGGTTCGCGGCGCTGGTCGGCATCTGGGCACAGGCCAGGTGGCGGCACCGGCACGTGAGAAGTCTGAAGCCAGAAGTTCGAAGTTGAAGCCGTCAATTCGAAGTCTCTCCAGAGGCCGCTCATGACGTCGACGCAGGGTACGGCGCGGATGTCGCCGAACACCAGCCGGGTGCTGGCCATCATTCTCGGGGGCGGCGCGGGGACGCGGTTGTTTCCGCTCACGAAGGAGCGGGCGAAGCCGGCGGTGCCGCTCGCGGGCAAGTACCGGCTGGTCGACATTCCGATCTCGAACTGCATCAATTCCGATCTGCGGCGCATCTACCTGCTGACGCAGTTCAACTCGGCCTCGCTTCACCGGCACGTGGCGCAGTCGTACAAGTTCGACCAGTTCTCGAGCGGGTTCGTGGAGATTCTGGCGGCCGAGCAGACGTACTCGGACACGTCCTGGTACGAAGGCACGGCCGACGCGGTCCGCAAGAACCTCGTCCACCTGCTGAATCACGACTTCGATCAGGTGCTCATCCTGAGCGGCGATCAGCTCTACCGGATGGACTACCGGCCGATGATTGCGCAGCACATCGACACCGGCGCGGATGTGACGGTGGCGACCCTTCCGGTGCACCGGCGCGAGGCGACCGCGCTCGGCATCATCCAGATCGATCACGAGCGGCGCATCACGCGCTTCGTCGAGAAGCCGCAGGATCCGGCGGTGCACGACAGCCTGCGCATTCCGGGCGCGCTCTACGAGAAACTGGGCCTCGCCGGCGACGGGGACGACCTGCTGCTGGCCTCGATGGGCATCTATATCTTCGGCCGCGACGTCCTGCGGGAGGTGCTCGACAGCACCCAGCCCGATTTCGGCCGGCACATCATCCCGACCGCGATTGCCTCACGGCGCGTGCTGTCGTACATCTTCCAGGGCTACTGGGAGGACATCGGGACGATTCGGGCGTTCTTCGACGCGAACCTCGAGCTGGCGTCGGACCTGCCGCGGTTCAACTTTTTCGACATGACCGCGCCCATGTTCACGCGCCCGCGCTGGCTGCCGGCGTCGAAGATCAACGGCGCGCAGATCGACCACGCCATCATCTCGGACGGCTGCATCATCAGCCATGCGGACATCCAGGAGTCGATCGTGGGCATCCGCAGCATCATCGCGTCGGGCAGCCGGCTGCACCGCGCGATTGTCCTCGGCTGCGACTACTACGAGTCGGCGCTCTCGATCGCCGAGCATCAGGCGCGCGGCGTGCCGTCCATCGGCATCGGCCGCAACACGGTCATCGAAAACGCGATCATCGACAAGAACGCCCGCATCGGCAACGACGTCCACATCTCGCCGGCCGGCAAGCCCGACTCGGTCGACCACGAGCTGTACTACATCCGGGACGGGATCGTGATCGTGCCGAAGAACGGGGTGGTCCCGCACGGCACGTCGATCTGAGCGTCGTCGATTCGGCCGTCAGAGCCTGTGCCTTTGAAGAGTCGTCAGGAAGAGCGGCGCGGCGCCGAGGAGGCCCGCCATGCCCGCCGTCCACCAGCGTGCCTGGTTGATGATCTGGAACTCGAGGTGTTCGCCGGGCTCGGTCGTGAAGCGCAGGTTCTTCCAGAAGAGCGTGTTGTGCACGCGCAGGTGATGGCGGCCGGGCTGGATCTCCTCGGTCCAGGAGTCGCCGAAGAGCAGCTGGACCGTCGGGCCGCCGTCGAGCCGGACGATCACCTGCCGCTGGCCGATGTCGGCGCGGTGCGTCCGGCAGCAGGTGACGAACGTGCGCAAGTCCTCGTCCGCCTCGTGCGTGGCGAGGGCGGCGCCGGCATCGATGCGCCGGGCTGACCGCTCGGGCAGGCTCACCCCGCCAGTGTAACGACGGCCGGCCCGGTCATGGTAGGCTGTACCCGTTCGCCCCGCCAGGCTCACACGACGCGTTTCTCATACAAGGATCGATTTCTGGCCTTCAGCGCCCTTCAGCTCCATCCGAATCTTCTTCGCGCCATCAAGGATCTCGGGTTCGCCCGTCCCACTGCGATTCAGACTGATGCGATTCCGCCGGCGCTCGCGGGCCGCGACGTGCTCGCGTGCGCCCAGACCGGCAGCGGGAAGACCGCGGCGTTCCTGCTGCCCATCCTGCAGGCGCTGATCGACAAGCCGCGCGGCACCACTCGCGCGCTCGTGCTCGCGCCCACGCGCGAGCTGGCCGCGCAGATTCTCTCGGACCTGCAGGACCTCGCGGTGCACACGCCGGTCACCGGCGCGGCCGTCTTCGGCGGCGTCGGACACGGCCCGCAGGAGCACGCCTTTCGCAGCGGCGTGGACGTCCTCATCGCCACGCCCGGACGCCTGCTCGATCACCTGCGCGCCCCCTACGCGAAGCTCGACAAGCTGGAGTGGCTCGTGCTCGACGAAGCCGATCGCATGCTCGACATGGGCTTCCTGCCGGAGATCCGCCGCATCCTGCGTCATCTCCCGTCGCGCCGCCAGACGCTCTTCTTCAGCGCGACGATGCCGCCGCCGATTCGCGCGCTGACGGCCGAGATGCTGCAGAAGCCCGCCGTCATCGAGCGGGCGAGAACGACGGTGACGCCGGCGGCGATCGCGCAGGCCGTCTATCCCGTGGCGCAGGAGCTGAAGTCCGCGCTCCTCATCGCCCTCCTGAAGCGCGGCGACGTGCGTCAGGCCCTGGTGTTCACGCGCACCAAGCACCGCGCCAACCGGCTGGCCGACGCCCTCGTCCGCGACGGGGTGCGGGCCGGCCGCATCCACGGCAATCGATCGCAGGCGCAGCGCACCGCCGCGCTCGACGCGTTCCGCGCGGGCACCTGCCCGGTGCTCGTCGCCACGGACATTGCCGCCCGCGGCATCGACGTCGAGGATCTCGCGCACGTCGTCAACTTCGACGTGCCGATCGTGCCCGACGATTACATCCACCGCGTCGGCCGCACGGGGCGGGCGGAGGCTACGGGCGAGGCGCTCACCTTCATGGCACCCGACGAACGCGGCGCGCTGACCGCGATCGAGCGCGCCATCGGCCGCCCGCTGCCGCGCGTGACGCTGCCGGATTTCGACTACGCGGCGCGCCCGGCCGGGCGGCTGGAGATCCCGCTCGCCGAGCGGCTCGCGGCCATGCGGGCGGACAAGGCGCAGGCGCGCGCCCGGTCCGAGGCCAAACGGCACGGTCACTCGGCCCGGCCCGGCGGCGCCGGCCCACGGGGGACCGGCGCGGGCGCCGGGCACTCGCATCGCAGGCCTGGCGGTCCCGGGGGTTCGTTCGCGCGGCCACCGGCGCCGGGCGGCCCCCGTTCCGGCTCGTCCTCGGGCCCGCCCCGGGACGCGGGCGACGGCTCAGGTCCGTCCACGCCCAACCGCCCCGGCCGCTGGCGTTTCCGGCCCCGCGGGAGGCGATAATGGGGCTTCTAACTTTTGACTTTCGCTTTCAAGGATTGTGTGGCTGACACTGACCGCCTCCGCATCGCCGTGTTCATCGACTTCGACAACATCGAGATCGGGGTCAAGAACACCCTGGGATCCACCTTTGACGCGGGCGTCGTGCTCGAGGCGCTGAAGGAGCGCGGGGAGGTCGTCTCGAAGATGGCCTACAGCGACTGGCAGCGCGCGGCCAGCCACAGCCGGCAGTTGACGCAGCACGCCATCCGCATGGTGCAGCGCAATCTCACGCCCGGCGGGGACAAGAACGGCGCCGACATCAATCTGGCGCTCGACGCGCTCGAGATGGCCTTCACCCACCCGCACATCAACGCCTTCGTCATCGTCGGCGGCGACAGCGACTTCATCAGCCTGGTCGAGAAGCTGAAGCAGTACGACAAGAAGGTGTTCGTGGTGGGCGGGCGCCAGTTCACGAGCGGCATCCTGCAGCGCAACTGCCACGAGTTCATCGCGTACGAGAACCTCGTGGGCGCGGCGGCCGGCAGCGGCGGCGGCGGGGGCCGGCGGCAGTCGGGCCGCGACGCGCGCCTGGATCGCGCGCCCATCGAGCAGGCGATTCCACTGGTCACGCGCGCCCTGAAAGTGCTCGCCGATCGCGAGGTCTCGCCACAGCTCGGGCTTCTGAAGACGACGCTATTGCAGCTCGACTCGACCTTCTCGGAGCGCAGCTACGGCGCGGGCTCGTTCCGCGATTTCGCCCAGAAGCTCGAGAAGATCGGCGTGCTGCGCGTGCAGCAGGGCAAAGGCGGCTGGCTCGTCGGTCCCGCGGAGGGCCGGGCGCTCGCGGCCGAGAATGGCGGGTCGCACGACGAGACCGAGGGGGCGTCCGAAGCGGCCGCCGCGCCGCCTCCGGCCGACGCGCGCGGAGCGTCATTGGCGCCGACCCCGCCGCCGGCCGTCATCGGCACACCGACCGATGGCCTCCGCGCGTTTCGGGAGATCCTGGCGTCGGCCGAGGTTCGCCGCTGGCCGATGTACCTGCGCAATGTGAAACAGATGATCCGCCAGGGGAGCCCGTCGTTCGACGAACGGGCATTCGGCTTCGCGAACCTGGCCGACCTGCTGCGCGCCGCGCACAGGGACGGCGCCGTTCGCGTCGAGCGCGATCGCCAGGGCGTGATTCGGGTCTTTCAGGCGAACGGCGCTGCGCCGGCGCCGACGACCTCATCGCGGGTCGCCCCGCCCACCGCCGACGTGGACGGCAATCGAGCCGACTACGGGACGTCTGACGCCGACTACGGACCGCCCGACGATGACGCGATGCCGGTGGCTGCCGCGGCCGCGGAGGTGGGCGTGTCCGTGATGCCGCTGGAGGATGCGGTGGACGACGTCAGCAACGCCGCCGAGCAGCCGATCGCTGCGGCCGCGCCGAAAGGGCGCCGCCGCCGTCCGCGGTCGACCAGCGCCACGCCGCGCGCGCCACGGGCGCGGAAGGCGAGATAAGCGGACTCAGATTCCCAGCTTCACATCCTGCGTCTTCTTCTCGCCCTCGCCGATCGTGACCTTGATGGCGCCGGTCGCGACTTGTTCGAGAAACTCTGGCGTGTGCCAGGTCTGCGATTCGTATTCAGGCAACGCCGCCAGGTAGTACTCGCCGGCTGGCAAGCCGGTGAAGACGTACCGGCCTTCGGCCGACGGACGCTGAGGGAACTTCAGCCATCGCGAGTTCTGAAACCAGCGCTCGGGGTCGGTGGAGAAGACGACGATGAAGAACTCCGGTGCGGGCCGGTCCGCCTGATCCGTTACCCGTCCGGACAGCTCCGACACCCGGTCGGTGAATGTCACGACGATCTCGCCCACGTCGGCGTTGGGCCGCAGGTCCAGCGGGGTGTCCAGGATGTTGCGCCCGCCGGCCATCGCAGACCTCGCCATCCACGTCGTGCCCGAGGCGGTGGCGCCCAAGGAGGGGGACAGCAGGTAGGCGCCGGGGAGCAGTCCGCCCAAGGCGAACGTGCCATCCTCCGAAACTCGCGTTGACACGCCAATTGCCACCGCGCTGCCGGGCGCGGACGAGAGCCGGATCGACCCGCCCGGGTGTTTCGCCGGCGGCGCGGTGGTAGTTGCCTCGAACACGAGGCGGCCCGCCAACTTCAGTCCGGGTTGAAGGACCAGCGACAGCCCGTTGATGGGATCGCCTGTGACGGTAATCTCCTCGATCGCGAACAGATCAGGCCCGGCGGGTGGACCACCGGCGCGGGCGGCAGCGGGTGCCGCCGAAGGCGCGCCGCCGGCACGGGCGCCGCGCGCAGCCGGTGCGGCGCTCGACGCGCGCGCCGTGATCGTGTACCGGCCCGGCAGCAGCCCATTGAGGACGAATTCGCCGTTCGCGTCGACGCCGGCGGCCCGAACCGATGGACCGGCAGGCCCCACGACTGCACTTCCCTGCGGCACGGGCAGCACCTGTACCAGACTCACCGGCCCACCATCCGCGCGCTGCACGCGGCCGCGGACCTCTGACGTCCTCACCAGCTCGAGCGTGACGTCGACGCCCGATCGCTCGTCGCCGGCGCGCAGCGTCACGGTCGTCGCTCGTTCGAGGTCCGTTGTTCCGGGCGCGTAGACGGGAGCGTAGGTGACCATCGCGCCGGGCGTGGGTGCTGTGCCACCGCCTGCGCCAACCGCTCCGGACCGCTGCACCCATTCCACTTCGGCAGCGGTCGTCAGCCGGGAGCCGCTGACCGAAGGCGTGACCGAGATCACATACGATCCGGCCGGCAGCCCGTGGACGCGGTAGATGCCCCGGTCGTCGCTCCCGAGGAGGCCGAGGCCTCGAACGGCAACGGTGCGGCTCGTCTTCCGATCGACGACGGTGACCCGTGCCGGAACCGGTAGACCCTGCTGATCCATGACCCGTCCCGTGATCGCGGCACCCCGCTGGAGGCGCACGACCACATCTGTCACACGCTGGCCATCGGCCACTACGATTGGCCGTCCCGGCGCGCGGAGTGTTCGCGCTCCGTACGCGGCGTCGAGGTATCCTCCCTTCGCCACCGAGATCAGATATCGGCCGGCTGGTAGTCCTTCCACCGCGAAACGCCCGGCTTCGTCCGTGATGGCAAGGCGGGGGCCGAATACTTCCTGGTTGGTGATTCGCACGATCGCGCGTCGAATCGGCGCGGCCGACGAGGCATCGAGCGCGACCGTTCCCCTGATGGACCCCGTGCCGGCGGCCGGTGGCCTGGCCGCTGGCGCGTCGCGGGCAGGAGCTTGCGCTGTTTGTGGCTGCGCGTGTCCGTTCAGAGAGCCAGCGGCCGCCAGCCAGGCCGTGGCGACGAGAGCCAGGGGGAGATGGTGCGGTGTCATCACGTCACTCTGGAGTAAGCGCTCACCGAAGAGACGACGGGGTGAGTGACACGCTTCGACTGTCGCCGTCGCCAAGCGTGACACGGGACCCGATGCGCGCCAGCGCCGCGATCGTGTCGGGATTCTGCAATTCGAGCCGTGAGACCGATTCCACGGCCGCGGCGACGTAATCGCCGGCGAGGAGCCCGCTCGCGCGGAACGTGCCGTCCGGGCGGACGTCAGCGGTATGGCTGCGCCCGGCCGGCATACTGTTCGCGATCCACGCTTTGTAGTCGGCCGGAAACAGCACGACGACGGCGTCCCCGCCCGCACCCTGTGACGCGGACGAGCGCCGGACAGTGCCTGAGACCTCGCCGACGCGCGTGGTGTACGTCATGACGATGTCTGCGATGTCCGTCGAGCCGATCTCGAGGGGAGCGTCCAGCACGTTCCGGCCGGCGGCGACGATCGACTTGAGCGTCCAGCCCAAGCCTGGCCCGGTGGATGGGGAAACCCAGTAGCGTCCCGCCGGGTACTCGGCGGTGGCGAACCGGCCCTGCGCGTCGAACCGGCCGAGCGGGACTCCAACGACGCGCGTGCCGTTCGTCTGCGTCACCGTCAGAAACATCCGCTGGAGGACCACCGGATCCGGCCGCTCGGCATCTCCGTCGAATTCGATGCGGCCGCTCAGCCTTGCGCCTGACCTGACGACGACGGCCATGTCGTCCACGGGGCGATCTCCGACGGTCACGGGAACGTCGGCCCAGAGCGTCGGGCCGGCCGGCGGCGGAGGCGGGGGGCGAAAGGCCGCGGTCGAGGCCATCATGACGCCGCCTCCCAGGGCGATCGACTCAGTTTGCCCGGCCGGTCCAGCTTGCCTCTCGGCAACCAGCGGGGGCGCTTGCAACACCTTGACGGCGTACTCTCCGGGCGGCACGCCGAGGAATGCGAACCGGCCGCTGCGATCCGCCACTGCTGTGGCGGTTTCCAGCCCGCTGGCTTCGGCGATCCCGTCGCCGCGGGGCACAAGGGTCAGTGTGGCGGCCGCCATCGCGCCTTCGGGTCCGGTCACCGTGCCGGTCACGCGCAGGGTTGGCACCAACGCGAGCCGCACGTCGATGTCGGTGCGTTCTTCGCCGGCGTCGAGCGCGACGACAGCTGCGTCACCGATCCGCGACGCTGCGGGATGAAACGTCGTCGGAAACACGAGGAGGCGGCCATCCGGAGATGGCTGGGGTGCGACTACGCCGCCGGTGTCGAGTCCTCTGCTCGACGACGTGGCGACCGTCCAGTCTCCGACCGTGAACCCGCCTCGGAGCATGACCATATCCGCGCTGCCCATGACACCTCGAGCCATTTCGCGCACGTCGTCGAGCCCCAGGCCTGCCGGGGCGGTGGCGGAAGTGGCTGGCACGGCGATGAAGTAGTCGCCCGGCGGCAGCGTGGCGATGCGGTACATGCCGCGATCGTCAGTGAAATAGGTGCTCACCAGTGGAAGGAGTTGCCGCCGGCCGGCCAACATGCGGCGTTGCAGGATCCGCACGGGCGCGTTCACGAGAGGCTCTCCCGCATCGTCCAGCACCCGGCCCGACACCGCGGCGTACTTCCACATCCTGATCGCCAGGTCCGTCAGACGTTGCCCGGGTGAAACAACGAGCATCTCACCCGTGCTTCCCGGTCGTCGCTGTCCGAACGCTCCCGGCATGTAGCCGGCAAGCTGCGCCGTGAGGGTGTACCGGCCCGCTTCAAGAGGCCGGAAGATGAAGTGGCCCTGCGCGTTGGTCATCACCGGGGGCGCCGCGCTCGGCACGGGCGCCATGGCGTTGAGTGCCGGGGCGCCGACGTCGGCCAGCCGCACCACGGCCCCCGCCATGGGCCGGTTGGTGGCCGCGTCGATGACGCGGCCGAGAATGAGGCCCGTGGCTGGGGCCGTCTGCGAGGGCAGGCCGGTGACGGCGCCCTGAACGTTGAGCGCGCGGCCCGTGACGGCGTCGACCACCCGGCCGGCGTGACCCGTCACGGACACGGACACCACGAGCGCGGCGATCCAGAGAGACGGGCGACCCCGACGTGCATCCGGCATACAGCCCCCTGGGGACGGGTGGACGGGACGTGTTTCTGTAAGACGAGACAGTAGCAGAAATGGACGGGGGCAGAGGGGGTTGCATCTGCCAACGGCTAGTGGCTATTTGCTATCGCGATTGGGCTATTGGGATATTGATTGAGCTATCGGGGATCGGGTGATCGGGGACAACGTGCCCTCAGTAACGGTCGACGATCCTGAAGTCCATGCCCCGTGACTCGCCCTCGCCGAGCGTCAGGAGCGTGGCGTGCGGGACGAGTCGTTCGAGGATGCTCGCCTCGCGTTCCGCGCCGGCCTGCAGGTAGTTGACGGCGACCACGCGGTACCGGCCCGGTGGCAGCCCGGCGAGTGTGTACCGGCCCGTCTGGTCGGGCCGCGCCGTCGCGATGGCACGGCTCTGTGGCGTCCACAGGCGCCGCTCCTCGGCGAACGCGACCACCACATAGGAGACCGTTCGATTGCCTTGTGCGCCGATGGCCGTGCCGGTCAGCCGCGTCTGACGCCTCGTCAGATGAACCTCGACCGAGGCCGCCGCGTACTCGTCGAAATCCAGGGGCGTGTCGGACACGTCCCGGCCGTCGAGAACCACGCGCTTCAGGAACCAGCCCGGCGGGCCTCTTACCCGCAGGACGCCCACGCCCATCACGTCGGTCATGGCGAACGACCAGTCGGCCAGGATCTCCAGCCGGCCCGCCGGGAAGCCGCCGGCCGAGGCAAACGCCGGCGCGACGCTGAACGATCCCGGCCTCGGCCGCTCCGCACCCGGCGCGTCGTCGTCGAAGAGGACGCGGCCGCGGATCGTCACGCCCGGCTTCATCCGCGCGACGAGTCCGGCGAGGTCCACACCCTCATCGACGCGAAACTCGAGATGGCCGAACTCCTGGCTCCCGGGCCTCGCGCCCGAGCGGGCGCGGAGGCTGTAGTCACCGGGCGGGAGATTCGCTGCCGTGAACGCACCGTTCGCCGACAAAACGACCGGATGCCCGAAGATGCCGACGCTTCGGCGGGTCAGTTGGAGCGTCGCTGCGCCGGCGGGCGCACCGGTGGCGTCCACGACCGTGCCGGCGATCGTGGCGCGGCGGCTGCTGACGAGGGAGATCGTGATGCCGGTTTCCTCGCCTTCACGCACGGCAATCGGGCGCGCTTCGGCCGGCGAGATCGTGCCCGGGTACAAGGTGGCGGGCTGCGCCTCAGGGCGCGCGCTGACGTAGTACTCGGCGGGCGCCAGGCCGAAGACGCGCATCTCACCGCGGTCATCGGTGGCAGCGAGCAGGCCGCCGGGAGCGACGTCCAGGAGCTTGTTCTCCGCTGCGGAGAGCCTGGCGCGGAAGGCTTGCACAACGGCGCCCGCCACCGGGTCGCCATAGGGATCGAGGACGCGCACTGCGATGACGGCGCCGCGGAGGAGCGCGACGTGGATGCCATCGAGTGCCTGACCGGCGGCGAGGTCCACGTGCGCCGGCGCCTCCGCTGGCACGCGCTGGCCGTAAGACAACGCGACGTATCCGACCTTCGACGCCCACACGGCATACCGGCCCGGCGGAAGATCGACAAACTCGTAGCGGCCCCGTTCGTCCGCGCGCGTGAAGTGCGATCGTGGCAGCTGCACGCTGGTCGGCCGCCCTTCGGCGCCGATGAGCCGCATTTCGCCGCCGGTGAGCCGCACTTCCGCGCCGGCGAGCGGCGTGCCGGTCCCCGCGGCGGATATGACGCCCCTGATCGTGCCGCGAGCGGTCCCGGCGGTCGCCGTGCCGGTCGCGGCCTGTCCGAAGGCGAGCCCGGCGCCGCCCGCCGCCGTCAGCGGCAGGAGCCACACGACGGCCGCCGTGATGAGCGTCGCCGCGCGCGGGAAATTCGGTGCAGTGCTGCTGCGCCTGTCACGTGAGGTCGTAGGGTCCTCCTTCAGGCGGACCGACAGGCCTGTTCGCATCCGGCCCGCCAGCATCAGTATCGCTCCACGATCGTAAAGTTCATGACGCGCGTCTCGCCCTCGCCGAGCGCCAGCGGCACGGCGAGAGGCTGTGCCGGCGCGGCGATCGCGACGAGACGCGCGGGCATGAAGGAACCACGTCAGTGTCTCACGTCGGGATGGCGGTGTTCCGGTCGCACGCCGCACGCACAGAGGTGCGCGGCGAGCGCGACCGGCCAGTGTCCTGATCGTCCGGGCGAGAGCCTGCTGTACCGGCTCGTTCAGGCGAGAGGCTCCCGGCTTTCGTCGAGGATGCCGCCTTCGCGCGAAGCGCGTCAGCAGCCCGCAGCTCATTTGCACGATGATACTCGCCCGAAGGCGGGTTCGCGATTCGTCGTTGACTTCAGCTCACGACGCGCGCAGGATAAAAAATCGCAAGCTTAAAAGAAGGAGGATTAGGAGAGATGAAGCGACTACTGATGATCGCGACCTCTGTTCTCATGCTTGGAGTCGGCTTGGCATTCGCCGGCGAGGTGAAGGGGCCGCCCGGAACTCTCAACAATACGAACCAGACCGGCGCGCTGGACCACGCCAACTCGGCGTGCGCCGCCAGCGGGTTGAACGACCTGGACCAGTCCGAGGGACAGAACGTATCGCAGGTTCAGACCGCAGCGGACTCCTGGAAGTTCTATGGGCTTCCGAAGGGCTCACCGGGCAAGCTTGGACTCTGCAGGGGCGGGGCCGGGGGTGGCGAGTAGTACGAGTAGTAAATGACCCTCATGGTTGGCCCTGTGTTCGGTCAGGGCCAACTCCCTCACTGGTGCCGTAGCGCTTCCATTGGGTCGGCTTTCGTGAGCCGCCGCGCGGGCACGAAACACGCCAGCCCGGCTACCCCGGAGAGCACGACAGCCACGACAACGAGCGTTGGCGGGTCGTGCGCGCCGACGCCGTACAGCATCGACGACATGACGGGAGTCGCGAAGAACGTGAGGGCGAATCCAATCGCGAGACCGATCAAGGTCAGCCGCATGCCTTCCAGGAGTACCAACCGGCGCAGGTTGCCTGCGCTGGCTCCGAGTGCCGCGCGAATACCCATCTCGCGCGTTCGCTGAGCGATCGTGTAGGACATCACGGCGTAGATGCCTCCGGCCGCCAGCAACAGCGCGATCAAGGCAAACGCGGTGAGGAACGTGCCCACGACGCGGTTGCCCAGCATGGATTGATCCACGATCTGTTCGAGGGTGCGGACCTCGCTGAGCGCTTGGCCCCTGTTGACGCGATCGACGGCCGACCGAACAGCTTTCTGCAAAGACTGCAGCGGCATACCGGCGCGCACGATGAGGCTGATGCCGTAAGTCGGACTCTGGTGGTTCGAGACGTACATGCCGGCGCTCGTCTCGTCGCCGAGCCCGGCGATCTTCTCGTCCGCAATGACGCCAACGATCTCCCAGGCGATCTCCGGACCGAGCGCAGTCCTGCCCGGGACGATGGCTTTCACCACGATGTGGCGGCCGATCGGATCCTCGTTGAGAAACTCACGTGTGGCCAGCGTCTCATTGATGAGCGCGACGGGCGGCGCGCCTGCCCGGTCGCTGTCGGTCAACATGCGCCCGGTCCGCAGCTTGATGCCCAACGTCTCGACGTACGACGGGCTGACGATCTTGAAGAACGCCGTGCGGCGATTCGCACGGTCCATCAACGCGCGACCGGCGACGGAGTACGGCACGCCGAAGCCCCAGCCCTGCAGCGGTAACGCCGAGGTCATGGCGATCCCTCGAACACCAGGCACGGCTGCAACCGCGGCACCGATCGACGCAAGATAGGTGTTGAGTTCAGCCGGATCGGGGTGCTGCTCTTGTGTCAGTGGCAGCTCTGCGGTCAGAACATTCGTTGCATCGAATCCGGGGTCGATCTCGAGCAGCTTGAAGAAACTACGCATCAGAAGCCCCGAAGCGGCCAACAGGACGAACGCAAGGGTGATCTGCGCAATGACGAAGCGATCACGCAGGCGCCCACGCGGGCTGCCCGCGGTGGTGCCGTGTTCGCGTGTCTTCAGCGCGCTGAACCGGCCGGAGGTGGTGGTCCGCGCTGCCGGCGCAACGCCGAACAGCAGGCCTGTCGCGACAGCAAGGATCAACGTGAAAAGCAGAACGGCCCCGTCCATGCTCACGTCGACGGCGGGCGGAAGCGTGTCCGGAGAAATCAGGGACCGGATCCATGCCACCAAGGCGTTCGCAGCGCCCACGCCCACGACGCCGCCGCACACGGAGATGACGACGTTCTCGATCAGCAACTGCCGGACGAGACGCCAGCGGCCGGCCCCGAGCGCGGCGCGCACCGCCATCTCGCCTTCCCTCGCAATGCTGCGGGCCAACGCGAGATTCGCCAGGTTGGCGCATCCGACGAGCCACACGAACAACGTGGCACCGAACAGGATCGAGATGGCAGTCCGCAAGTCCGGACTGATCACCACGTCCGCAAGTCGGTCGACGGCAACGCCCCAGCCCTTGTTGGAATCGGGATAGGCGCCGGCAAGACGATGCCCGATGACGTCCATCGCGGCCCGCGCCTGCTCGAGTGTCACACCGGACTTGAGCCTGGCGCTCGCACCGAGCCAGCGATAGTCCCGTGTCCTGCCTGAAGGGTGGAAGGCCAGCGGTCTCCAGATTTGAGCCGAGGCGCGATCGAAGGGACCGTTTTCCGGAAGGACGCCAATGACTCGGTACGCCTCGCCGTCCAGCAGGAGGTCCCGTTCCAGGATCGCCAGGTCAGCGCCGAAGCGTCGTTCCCAGAGCCGGTGGCTCAGCAGCACGACGCGGTCCTTGCCGGGCTCGTCGTCGCCACTCTGAAACGCCCGACCCAGGACAGGTTTCGTTCCGAAGATATCAAAGTACTGCGCCGAGACGAGCGCGCCTCGGATCAGGATCGGCTCGTCCCCACCGGTGAATGTCGCGCGCCAGCCGGCCTCCGCGGCCATGTACTCGAAGACCGAGTTCTGGTTGGTCCAGTCGAGATAGTTCAGTGTGGAAATGCCATTGAGTCCACCTGTCGGATGTCTTTCGAGGACACGGACAATGCGGTCCGGCTCCGGATACGGCAAAGGACTCAGCAACAGCCCCCACACAAAACTGAACATCGCCGTATTCGCGCTGATGGCGACGGCGACGGTGGCAATCGCGACCGCCGACATGCCGGGGCTGTTGCGGAGCAGGCGAACGGCGCTACTGAAGTCGTGACGGACGCTGGAAAGACCAGACATGGGAACTCGCCGAGGCTGTGGATGCTGCCCACCAGCCCTTGGCCAGAGCTGTGATCGCTCCGGACAGGAGCGCGTGACGGACGTCGCCGATCGACGTCATGCTCCCCGGTGCCGTCCGCCTCGAAGCGAGTGGCGGGCGGTGCGGAGACCCCGCCGGAGGACCGATTCCAGCGCGGTCACGCCCGTCGAGTCGTCAGGTCCACGGGGCGGCCCGAACTGTCACCTGACTCGGCACCCGGCCGGTGCCGGAGCCATTCCTGCAGGAGCGCTCCGATCTGTTCATCGTTGGCGGACGGATGACGCCGTCGCAGATTCTGACGCATCAGATCGACGCCGACCTGAAACAAGTCGAGCGTCGCCTGGAACGTCGCCGTGGGGACGACGGGCGTCGAAACGTCCTCGCGATTCCCGTCTGGGGCCATGCGATCACTGTACGGATCTCGATCCGAACCGGCAAGTCGATGTCGTCTGCTTCGCCCGGACCGCCACGACGTCCTCTACCGCTCCACGATCGTGAAGTTCATGACGCGGGTCTCGCCCTCGCCGAGCACCAGCGGAACGGCGACGGGTGCGAGCTGCTCGAGGACGCGCGGATCGCGCTCCGTGCCGGCCTCGAGATAGTTGAGCGCCACGGCACGGTAGCGGCCCGGCGGCAGTCCCGCGAGCGTGAATCGTTCCGTCTGATCGGGTCTCGCCGCGGCCACGGACCGGCTGTGCGGCGTCCACACGCCGCGGTCCTCGGCGAACGCCACGACGACGTAGGAAACCGTCGAGCGACCTTGTGCGTCGACCGCGGTGCCCGTCAGCCGCGTCTGGCGCCTCGTCAGGTGAATCTCGACCGGCGCGGCGTTGTACTCGTTGAAGTCCAGCGGCACGTCGGAGACGTCGCGTGAACCGAGCAGTACGCGGTGCAGAAACCAGCCTGCAGGCCCTTTGACGCGCAGGACGCCGCTGCCGAGGAGATTGGTGATCGCGAACGACCAATCATCCTGCATCGTCGAACGGCCGCTCGCCCAACCCGCGCCGGCGCTGAACGCCGCCACGACGCTGAGCGATCCGGGTGTGGGCCTGCCCTCGATTGCTGCGCCGTCAA
>CAZFAT010000065.1:0-22070 GCA_964517075.1 uncultured Solibacteraceae bacterium | reverse complement strand
GCCCACGCCGCGCAACCCGAACGCGAGGTCCAGTTCCCAGGTCTCCTCGAACTTCCGCTTCTGCGCGTCGGTGAGGACGCTGTAGCAGAGCGACTTGATCACCTCGGGCGTCAGCACGGGCTGATCGAGCCGGCGCAGGTGGCCGTCGACGCGCACCTGTGGCGGTGACCCAATGGACAGGTGCAGGTCCGACCCTTTCAGTTCGAGGGTCGCCTTCAGCAAATCGGGCAGATTCATACGCAGGTCCTCTCGTTCATTCCGAATCCGTCACATCGTCTCGCGCACGACTTCATCGAAGGTGGTGAGGCCCTCGCGGACCTTCTCCAGGCCGCTCTGTCGCAACGTGACCATGCCCTCCAGGCACGCTTGCTTGCGCAAGTCGGTCGTCCCGGCATTGGCGGCGACAAGATCGCGCAGGCCGTCGGACATCTCCATGACCTCGAAGAGGCCGACGCGGCCCTTGTAGCCGGCGCCCCCGCAGCGGTCACAGCCGGTCCCGTGATGCGGCCGCCAGCCTTCGGCGTCCGCCGGATCGCACCCGGCCTCGATCAACCGCGCCGGCGGCACGTCGTGCGCCTCCTTGCAGTTCTCGCAGATCCGCCGGACGAGACGCTGCGCGCAGAGCAGATTGATGGAATTGGCCACCAGAAAGGGCTCGATCCCCATGTTGACGAGCCGGTTGATGCTGCTCGGCGCGTCGTTGGTGTGCAGGGTGGACAGCACGAGATGCCCGGTCAACGCCGCCTTGACGGCAATGGACGCGGTCTCGCTGTCGCGAATCTCGCCGACCAGGATGACGTTCGGATCCTGACGCAGGAACGACCGCAGGACGAGCGCGAACGACAGCCCGATGTTCTCGCGCACCTGCACCTGGTTGATGCCCGGGAGATTGAACTCCACGGGATCCTCGGCGGTCATGATGTTCACGCCCGGCTGGTTGATCTGCGCGAGCGAGGAATACAGGGTGTTGGTCTTGCCGCTGCCGGTCGGCCCGGTGACGAGCACCATGCCCCAGGGCTTCCGAATGGCGTGGTCGAACTTCTTCAGCGCCTCGGCCGTGAAGCCCAGCTTGGACATGTCGAGCTTCAGCCCTTCGGGATCGAGCAGCCGGAGCACGACCTTCTCGCCGAACAACGTGGGGATGACCGACACGCGGAAGTCGATGTCGCGGTTGCGTCCCCGGTCCACGAACCGAGCCTTGATGCGGCCGTCCTGCGGTAGGCGCTTCTCGGCGATGTCCAGGCGGGCCATGATCTTCAGCCGCGACGTGATCGCGTCGCGGAACTTGAGAGCCGGCGTCATGACCGCGTGCAACTGGCCGTCGATGCGGAAACGAATCCGCATGTCTTTCTCGTAGGGCTCGATGTGGATGTCGCTGGCGCCCTTCTGAATCGCCGAGAGCATGAGCGCGTTGACCAGCTTGATGATCGGCGCCTCGCCGCCCTGCCGTTCGAGCGAGGCGGCGTCGATCTCCTCGGCATCGGTCACGACCTCGAGGTGATCGTCCTGGGTGCCCAGCTCCTCGAGCGCGCGGTTGGCGAGGTCCGTGGCTTTCTGCGGTCCGTCGCCGTTGCGGCTCGCGCCGAAGTAGCGCGCGATGGCCTCGCGGATCGCCACTTCCGACGCCACGACCGGCTCGATGTGCAGGCCCGTCATGAACTTGATGTCGTCCATCGCGAACACGTTGGTCGGATCGGACATCGCCAGCGTGAGCGTGGTGCCGGAGCGCGCCACCGGCAGCACGTTGTACTTGGCCGCGCTCTCGGCCGACACGAGGCGGACGACGGTGGGATCGAGATCGAACTCGCGGAGGTTGATGGCCGGAACGCCGACCTGCCGGCTGATCGCCGCGGCGATGTCGTCGTCGGTCAGGACGCCGAGCTTGACGAGACTCGCCCCGAGCCGTCCCCCATGCTGGCGCTGATGTTTGAGCGCCTCCTGGAGCTGGACGGGCGTGACGCGCTTTTCGCGCAGGAGCAGGTCGCCGAGTCGGACGGCCATGGATGATCAACAGACACGGCCGCGGTCCTCGGCGACGCGCGCGCGTGGCGGATGCCCCGCGCGCGGCCGATTAGAAGCCGGCGCGGAGCGCCGCGCCGAACTCGCGCTGTTCGTCGGTGCGACCCTGAGCGTAGTGCGCGTCGAGCCAGACGCCGGCCCGGAGGCCGAGGCTCAGCCCGATGGCGCCCACCAGCCGTCGCGCCCCTTCGAGATTCAGGCGCGCGCCCGACCGGACTACCAGACGAGGACCGACCCGGCCCTCGCCGCCAAAGGCAAACATCCGACGAAGGCCGTCCCGAAGGTCGACCGTGTTCAGGTCGACGTCCATAGCAAGGGTCAGGCCAGCCGAGGGGAGGAACGCGACCCCCAGCCGGGCCTGCCGGGGCAGGGTGTTGGCGACGGCGGGCTCGGCGCCAAACGAGGGCGATCGCAGATTCTTCCAGGTCAGCCCCACGCGGAGCGGGGCAAGATTCGCCATCAGGCCCAGATCGAGATCAAAGCGCCCGTGGCGGCGCCCCTCGAGGTCTCCGGCAGCCTCCAGGGCGTCCCCTCCGGTGGCCCCCTGCGCCGGGGCCTGCGCCACGTGACCGCGCACGTATTTGAGCGTGGACCCCACCACGAGCCCCGAGCCGGCGGATTGCAGGATCGTGACCGAATACTGGCTCGTCTGGAGGGTTTCGGCGATCACCTCGCCGTCCGGGCCCTCGATGAGCTGCGACGTCTCGAAGCGGCCGTACGCCAAACCCAGCGGCAGGGTGCCGAGGCTGGTCAGGGTGGCCCGGCGGCGAACCGGACCAGGCTGAACCTCGTCTTTGAGATTACCGAACTGAAAGCGATGCCACCCGATTGTCATTCCCGCAGCCGGCCCGGACACCAGCCCCGCGGGGTTCCAGAAGACGGCCGTCGCGTCATCGGCGACCGCGACGAAGGCTCCGCCCATGCCGAGGGCACGCTCCCCGACCGACTCGAACACCTGCTGGGCGGACGCGGTTGACGCCGACGCGCCGATCACCAGACACATGGCCGTCACGAACACAGGGCTGAGGTACATGCGAGCAGGGTATCAGCCCCGGCCCGTGAACGGCGGGAGGCGCGCGGTAGAATTGGCCGGTTGCGGGCCGGTTCGCCCGCCCCTTCAGAGGATTCTCCGATGAGCGAACCGGCCGGCGCCCCAGTCGCCGCCAAGGGACTGCTGGCCCGAGCGGTCGGCATGGTGACGGCTCCGGGCGACACCCTTCGTGCGGTCATCCAGTTTCCGCGTCCGGTCGGCGTGCTGCTGCTGGTGTGCCTCGCGCTGGCGGTGGCCACCGCAGGACCGCAGTTCACCGAGAAGGGACGACGGGCCATGCTCGATATGCAGGTCCGGCAGACCGAGCGATTCACCGGCCAGCCGGTGTCGCCCGACGCCTACGCCCGCATGGAACAGCAGGCGGCGCGCGTGGGACCCTACCTGACGCTCGTGGGCATCTTCGTGATGGTGCCGGTCACCACGCTGATCTTCACGGGCCTCTACTGGGCCGGCTTCAATGCGTTCCTCGGAGGAACGGGGACCTTCAAGCAGGTACTGGCCATCGTCACGCATGCGCAGGTGATTACGGCACTCGGCGCGCTCGTGAGCGCGCCCATCCAGTACATGCAGAACGTGGTCACGCCGGGCGGGCCCTTCAGCCTGGTCGCGCTGGCCCCCATGGTCGATCCGGACGGTTTCGCGGCGTCGTTCCTCGGCATGCTGACCGTCTTCCAGATCTGGTCGGTCGCCGTCACCGCCATTGGCCTCGCGCTGCTGTACCGTCGGAAGACCGGAAGCGTCTTTGCCGCGCTCCTCGTACTGCACGCGCTCATCACCGCGGCGTTTGCCGCGCTGCCGTTTCTGTTCAGCAGGTGACGATGACTCGAAAGAAACTCTGGATCGGTCTCGGAGTGGTCGTCGTCCTCGCCGCGGTGGGCTACGCCAACTTTGGTCTGAGAGGACCGGCCGGCCTCGCCGTCACGGTGGAGAAAGTGAGCCGCCAGGACCTCGAAGCGGTGGTGTCCGCGAGCGGCAAGATCCAGGCGAAAAAGACCGTCAACATCAGCGCCGAGACGATGGGCAAGGTCGTGGACCTGCAGGTGGCGGAGGGCGACACGGTCACGACCGGTCAGCCCCTGCTGCAAATCGATCCGCGCAATCTCGAGACGGCCGTTCAGAACCGGGAGGCGAGCCTCGCGACGGCCCGGTCGCAACTCGAACAGACCCGCTCGCAGGCGGAGAACTCCAAGGTGGCGCTCAAGCAGGCCGAGGATACCCTGGGCCGGCAGGAAAGCCTCATGAAGGAGGGCCTGATTCCCCGCGAAACGTACGAACGGACGATGAACGACTTCCGGATGCGTCAGACCGACGTCCGGGCGAGCGAGCAATCCGTGCGAACCCAGGAGCAGCGCATCAAGCAGGAAGAGGCGAGCCTCGAGAGCGCCCGCTACGACCTGAACAAGGTGCGCATCGTCTCGCCGATCGACGGCATCGTCATCCGACGGAACATCGAGGAGGGCGAGACCGCGATCGTGGGCACGATGAACAACGCCGGCACGGTGCTCCTGACCATCGCGGACCTGTCGGTGCTGGAGACGGAGATCGAGGTCGACGAGACTGACATCCCATTCATCCGCACGGGTCAGACGGCCAAAATCACGATTGACCCGATTCCAGACCGTGAGTTCGCCGGCCGCGTGACCGAACTGGGCAACAGCCCGATCCAGGCCACGGGCCAGGCGGCGCAGAACGCCGGCCGGGCAACCAACTTCAAGGTCGTGGTCACCATCGACGGCGAAGTGCCGAACGTGCGGCCCGGCTTCACCTGCACGGCCGTGATCACCACGGCGACGCGATCGCAGGCGCTGGCCGTCCCCATCCAGGCCATGACCGTGCGGGAACTGATCGTCGACCCCGCGGGGAAGATCGTGACCCCGGCGGGCGCGGCACCCTCCGGGCGTGCCGCCGGGCCGGCGGCACCCGGCCCGGGCCAGAGCCGCAAGGAGTTCGAGGGGGTGTTCGTCGCGCGCAACGGACGAGCCGTGTTCGTGCCGGTCAAGACCGGCATTGCGGGTGAGCGGCACTTCGAAGTCCTCGACGGTCTGAGCGAAGGGGATGAGGTGATCACCGGGCCCTTTGCGTCGGTACGGACGCTGCGGGAAGGCGACGTCATCCGGGTGACCGGGTCGACCACGGGGCTCGACTCCCCGGGCGGGGGCGCGGGCCCGGCGACGACGACGCAAGAGCGCTGACATGCAGCGGCTGTTCGAAGCGGCCGGCATCGCCCTCCAGGCCATCTGGGCGAACAAACTCCGGTCGCTGCTCACCGTGCTCGGCAACATCGTGGCGGTGACGTCCATCATTGCCGTCGTGTCGCTGGTGCAGGGACTGAACGCGTCGGTCACGGACGCGATTCAAAGCGAGTTCTCCGCCGACACCTTCAGCGTCACCAGCCGCGGTCTCGTGACCACCGAGGAGGAACAGCTCCGCGCGCAAAGCAATCCGCGCATCACGCTCGACGATGCGCACGCCCTGCGCCGCTTCGGCGGCGCGATCGCCACGGTGATGGCCGAATCCGGCTCGAGCGGCCAGGTCAAGTACCAGACGGTCGCGATCGAGAGCGTCCAGGTCCGCGGCGTGACCCGCGAGTACGTGTCACTGCCGTCCACCGCCGTGGAACGTGGCCGGCTCATCACGCCGGCCGAATTCGACGCCGGGCGCCCGGTGGCCATTCTGGGCTGGGGCACGGCCGAGCAGCTCTTCGGGCCGCTCGAACCCCTCGAGAAGACGATTCTGATCGGTGGCGTGCACTTCCGCGTCGCCGGCGTCGCGCCCAAGCGCGGCCTGATCTTCGGCCAGTCGCAGGACGAGTATGTCGTCGTGCCGCTCGCGGCGATGGCGCGGGTGTTCGGATCGCGGATCGGGTTGCGCCTCACGGTCCGTCCCCGGAACCCGTCACTCGTGACTGAGGCGATGGACGATGCCCGCGTGGCGATGCGGGTCGAACGGCGGCTGCGCCCGAGCGAGCCGGACAATTTCGGCATTCTGTCCTCGGATACCTTCCTGAACCTGTACCGTCAGGCCACGTCGGGCATCTTCGCGCTGCTCATTGGCGTCGTCAGCCTGTCGCTGGTCGTGGGCGGCATCGTCATCATGAACATCATGCTGATGGTCGTGAGCGAGCGCACGCGCGAGATCGGGCTCCGCAAGTCGCTGGGGGCGCGGCGACGCGACGTCCTGTGGCAGATTCTCACCGAGTCCATCACGCTCTCGACGTTCGGCGGGTGCGTGGGCACCGCGCTCGGGTTCCTGATTGCCTGGATCATCAGCCAGCTCACGCCCCTGCCGGCCATCGTCGAGATGTGGTCGATCGCGATTGGCATCTCGATGACGGCCCTGGTGGGATTGTTCTTCGGGTTGTACCCGGCGATGCGGGCGGCGGCCCTGGACCCGATCGAAGCGCTCCGGCGGGAGTAGCCAATGCGCTGGTCCCTGTTCACCCAGATCGTCGCGATGTCGTGGGACACCTTGCGCACGAACAAGATGCGTTCGGCGCTGACCGTGCTCGGCATCGTGATCGGCATCACGTCCATCGTCGGCATCACGGCGCTCGTCCGCGGACTGGACGAGAGTTTCCGCAACATGATCCGCGAGATCGGGCCTGAGACGATCTACGTCCAGCGCTTCTCCTTCACGAGCGCCGCGTCGGGCGTCGACTACGCGGCCGTCCAGCGGCGGCCGAACCTGACGCCCGGCGATGCCGCGGCCATCGAGCGGGCGCCGTCGATCCAGGTCGTGGACGTGGCCTTCAGCGGCCCGCTCGGCGGCGGCAACCGGCTCCGCGTCACCTACCGCAACCAGCGCACGAAACCCCTCCTGGTGGTCGGTACCACGGATCGCTGGCCGGCGGTCATGCAGGTGACCGTCGAACAGGGCCGGTTCTTCACGCCCTCGGAACTGCAGCGCCGTCAGAGCGTCGTGGTCCTCGGCCAGACGGCCGTGCAGGCGCTCTTCCCCGCCGAGGACCCGATCGGGAAGCAGGTTCGGCTGGGCCTGTTTCCCTACACCGTCGTGGGCGTGCTCGCGAAGCGGCCCAGCCCCGCAATCGGCGACGAGGGCCCGGATGACGTGGTCGTGATCCCGCACACGGCCTACCAGAAGCAGTACGGGATCCGCGCCAACCTGCTGGCGCGCGGCGAATCGCGGAGCATTCAGATCGCCGTGGTCCCGCGCGACGGCGTGCCGCGCGAACAGGCGATGCGCGAGATCGAAGAAGTGATGCGGATCCGTCACCGGCTCCAGTTGCACGAACCCAACGACTTCGATCTCATGACGCAGGACGCGGTGCTCGCCACCTGGGGACGCATCACGCAAGCGGTGTTCCTGGCGCTCGTCACCCTGTCATCGATCGCCCTGATGGTCGGCGGCATTGGGGTCATGAGCATCATGACGATCAGTGTCACGGAGCGGACCCGGGAAATCGGGGTGCGCAAGGCCCTCGGCGCGCGGCGGGTGGAGGTCCTCTGGCAGTTCCTGCTCGAGGCCGTGTTCCTCACCTCGGCCGGCGGCCTGCTCGGGATCGGGTGCGGCACGTTGATCGGCCTCGCGGTGCATTTCCTGACCGGATTCCCGATCTCGCTGCCCTGGTGGTCGTTCGCCATCGGCATCGGCTTCTCGGCCGGCGTCGGCGTGCTGTTCGGCATGATCCCCGCCATTCGCGCGGCCCGCCTCGATCCCATCGAGGCGCTTCGCTACGAGTAGTTCAAGGTTCCAAGGTTCCAAGGTTCGAGGGGCCGTGGGGCGAGTTTTTTAATATCATCCGGCTGATCCGGAGGATCCCCCCTATGAAGGTCTTCGACGCGGCGGCGATTCGGAACGTGGCGCTCGTGGGACACAGTGGCGCGGGCAAGACGCAGCTGGCGTCCGCGTTGCTGTTCGACACCGGCGCGGTGAACCGGCTGGGCACCGTCGACGACGGCACGACGGTCACGGACTTCGACGAGGAGGCCATCGCCCGCCGGCACACGCTGTCGGCCTCCCCCGCCTTCTTCGAATGGAACCGCGTCAAGGTCAACCTGATCGACACGCCCGGCATGGGCAACTTCCTCAGCGAGGCGCGTGCCGCCCTCCGCGTCGCCGAGGCCGCCGTCGTCGTGGTGGATGGCGTGAGCGGCGTGCAGGTGTCGACCGAGAAGGTCTGGAGTGCCGCCGAGGAAGCCGGCCTGCCGCGTCTCGTCGTGTGCAACCGCCTCGACCGCGACCGCGCGAGTCTGGACCGCAGCCTCCAGTCCATGCGGGCCACGCTGGGCCGCAGCTGCGTTCCCCTGCAGCTGCCGATTGGCGAAGAGAGGGACTTCCGCGGCGTTGTGGACCTGGTCGCGATGCGCGCCTGGACGTTTCCGGCCGATGGATCGGGCCAACCCACCGAGGGCCCGGTGGCCGACGCGCTCCAGCCGGCCGCGCAGGCTGCCCGCGACGCGTTGATCGAGATGGTCGCCGAGGCCGACGACGCGCTGATGGAGAAGTTCTTCGAGGCGGGCAGCCTGACGCAGGAGGAACTCGTCGGTGGGTTGAGCCGCGCGATCGGATCCGGACGCCTCTTCCCGGTCTTCTGCGCCTCGGGCCTGCGCAACATCGGCGTCCAGCCTCTGGCCGACGCCCTGCTGGCCTACGTCCCGTCGCCGGCCGAACGGCCGTTTCCCGGCCACACGCCGCAGGGCGACGCCACGACGTGCCCGGCGGTGGACGGCGCGCCCCTCGGCCTCTGGGTCTGGAAGACGATGGCCGACCAGTTCGCCGGACGCATCACGATGTTCCGCGTGCTCTCCGGCGTGCTGCGCGCTGAAACCACGGTCCACAACCTCACGCAGGACGCGCCCGAGCGCTTCGGCCACCTGCTCCTGTTGCAGGGCAAGACGCAGACGCACGTGCCTGAAGTTCACGCCGGCGATCTGGGCGCCGTCGCCAAGCTGAAAGACACGCACACGGGCAACACGCTGGGGGACCGGCTGTTCACCGTCCGGCCCGCGCCCCTCACGTTCCCCGAGCCGGTGCTCTCCTACGCCATCGAACCGAAGAGCCGCAACGACGAGGACAAGATCGGACCGGCCATGCAGCGGCTGCGTGAGGAGGATCCCTCCATCGGCTACACGCGCGACGCGCAGACGCACGACCTGCTGCTCTCCGGCCAGGGCCAGCTGCACATCGAGGTGACCGTGGCCAAGCTCCGCCGGCGGTTCGGCGTCGAGCTGAACCTGAAACCGCCGCACATCCCGTATCGCGAGACGATTACCGCGAAGGCGGAGGCGCACGGCCGCCACAAGAAACAGACCGGCGGCCACGGGCAGTTCGGCGACTGCAAGATCCGCGTGGAGCCGCTGCCCCGGGGATCCGAGTTCGAGTTCGTCGACGACATCTTCGGCGGGGCGAGTCCGCGCCAGTTCGTGCCGGCCGTCGAGAAAGGCGTCCAGGACGCCCGGCTGCGCGGGTACCTGGCGGGCTATCCGATGGTGGACTTTCGGGTCACCGTCTTCGACGGCTCGTACCACGACGTGGACTCGAACGAACTGTCGTTCAAGATGGCCGGCCGGCTGGCGTTCAAGGACGCGATGTCAAAAGCGCGCCCGACGCTCCTCGAACCCATCATGACCGTCGAGGTCTACGCGCCGTCGGATTTCGCGGGCGATCTGATGGGCGACCTCAACAGCCGCCGCGGCCGGATTGCCGGCATGGACACGCGCGGCTCGGCGACGGTCATTCGGGCGACCGTGCCCATGGCCGAGATGCTGAGTTACGAGCAGACGCTGACGTCCCAGACCGGCGGCCGGGGCGCGTACCACATGGAGTTCTCACACTACGACGAGGTGCCCGGCCACCTGCACGCCAGGATCATCGCGGCGTCGAAGGCCGAGCGCGGGGAGGCCCAGGAAGACGAGGCCTGACCCGCTCGATCAGGAGCCGCCCGCCTTGCGCGGGGTCGTCACCTTCTTGCCGCTGCCCTTCGCAGCCGTGTCGGCGCGCTTGCCGCCGCCGCCCGAGGTCTGGTCGTCCTTCTTCCGGCCGCCGAGCGCCTCGCGAATCCGTCCGCCGACCGTCTTCTTCTTCGGCGCCTCGGCGGCGTCCTTCGCGCCCTCGGCGTCGCGCGACGGACGCCACTCACTGCCCAGCAGCTCGACTTCGGCGACCTCGGCGCTGTCGCCGCGGCGATACCCGAGCCGCAGGATGCGGATGTAGCCGCCGGGCCGCTCCGCGTAGCGCGGCGCGATGGTGTCGAAGAGCTTCCGCACGGCGCCGCGGTCGGCGATGTCGCGGGCCACGACGCGGCGGGCGGTCACGCCCCGCGGGCTGCCCGCCGGCGCGTCGAGACTCCGCTTCGCGACCGTGATGATCCGCTCGACGAACGGCCGCAGCTCCTTTGCCCGGGGCACGGTCGTCTGGATGCGCTCGTGCTGGAAGAGGGCCACCGCCTGGTTGCGCAGCATCGCAATCCGGTGTTCGGTGACGCGGCCAAGTTTCCGATACGCGACTCGATGACGCATGACTGTCGTTCCGTCCGTTCTGTCCCGCGGCCGAACCGATCAGGCGCCTTCGTGCGCCTGGTCGAGCCGCATGTCGAGGCCGAGTCCGAGCGTACCGAGGACGGCCTTGATCTCGTTGAGCGACTTGCGCCCGAAGTTCTTCGTCTTCATCAGGTCCGCTTCGCTCTTCTGCACCAGCTCGCGAATCGTCCGGATGTTGGCGTTCTTCAGGCAGTTTCCCGATCGCACCGACAGTTCGAGCTCCTCCACGCTGCGGTCCAGGTGCTCGTTGACCACGCTGGAGGGCTGGTCGGCGAGCCGCTCGAGCGGCTGATCGCTCGCCTCATCGATCCCGACGAAGATCGTGAAGTGATCGCGGACGAGCTTGGCCGCCAGCGAGACCGCGTCACGGGGCGTGACCGCGCCGGTCGTCCACACCTCGATCGTGAGCTTGTCGTAGTCGGTCGTCTGGCCGATGCGCGCGGCCTCGACGATGTAGTTCACCTTCATGACGGGCGAGTGGACCGAGTCGATCGGGATCCACCCGATGCCGAGATCCTCGTCGAAGTTCTTGTCAGCCGACACGTAGCCCCGTCCGCGCTTGATCCGGAGTTCCATCTCGAGCCGGCCGCCCTCACTCACCGTCGCGATGTGCGTGTCGGGCTCGAGAATCTCGACGTCCGCGTCCGCCTCGATGTCGCGGGCCCGGACTTCGCCCGGCCGCGTCGTCCGCAGCGTCAGGGTCTTCACCGAATCGGAGTGCAGCTTGATGGGAATCTGCTTCAGATTCAGGATGATGTCCGTGGCGTCCTCGACCACGCCCTGGATGGGGGAGAACTCGTGGAGCACACCCTCGATCTTGACGGCCGTGACGGCCGCGCCTTCGATCGACGACAGCAGGACGCGTCGCATCGCGTTGCCGACCGTCGTCCCGAAGCCGCGCTCGAACGGCTGGGCCCAGAACCGCCCGAACCGATCGGTCAGCGTCTCGCGCTCGAACTCCAGCCGCTTCGGCCGTTGAAATCCCTTCCACAACATCGTCGATGTCCTTTCGCCGCGAGCCGGTTCCCCGGCTGCCAGACCCATGCTGAACGCCGCCGGCCTCCCGCCACAGGTCTGAGAGCTGCGGGCCGGCGACTGGCTTGATTGCCGTGACCTCCGCCGCCCGCGTGCGTGACGCGGGCCGCGGCCGTGCCTACTTCGAGTACAACTCCACGATGAGCTGCTCCTGGACCGGCAGATTGATCTGCTCGCGCGTCGGGAGCTGCGACACGCTGCCGGACAACGCGCCCGAATCGAACAGCAGCCAGTCCGGGATGCCCCGGCCCTTCACTTCCTCGATCGCGTGCTGGATCGTCGGGTTCTGGCCGCTCGTGGCGCGCACGGCCACGACATCGCCCCGGCGGACGGCGTAGGACGGCACGTCCACCTTGCGCCCGTTGACCGTGAAGTGTCCGTGGCGCACGAGCTGCCGCGCCTGCGCCCGCGACGTCGCGAAACCCAGCCGGTAGATCACGTTGTCCAGGCGCCGCTCGAGCATCTGCAGCAGGAGCTCCCCCGTGATGCCCTTCTGCCGGTCGGCCGCCTCGAAATAGCGGCGGAACTGGCTTTCGAGCACGCCGTAGGTGCGCTTCACCTTCTGCTTCTCGCGCAGCTGGATGCCGTAGCCCACCACCTTGGCGCGGCGCGCGCGGCCATGCTGCCCTGGCGGCACGTTGCGCTTTTCGATGGCGCACTTGTCGCTGTAGCAGCGCTCCCCTTTCAGGAAGAGCTTCATACCTTCGCGCCGGCACAGCCGGCACACGGGACCGATGTATCGAGCCATTACTGTCCTCTGCCGAACGTCAACGCTGGTGTCATGTCTGCGCGTCCCTGGCTAGACCCGTCGCCGCTTGGGCGGCCGGCAGCCGTTGTGGGGAATGGGCGTCACGTCGCGAATCGACTTCACGTCGATCCCGATGGTCTGCAGCGCGCGGATCGCCGACTCGCGGCCCGCGCCGGGTCCCTTGACCCGCACCTCGAGCGACCGCAGCCCGTGCCCCTTGGCCGCCGTGCCCGCGGCGATCGCCGCCTGCGTCGCCGCGAACGGCGTCCCCTTGCGCGACCCCTTGAAGCCGATGCCGCCCGCGCTCGACCAGGCAATCACGTGCCCCTCGGTGTCGGTGATCGTCACGATCGTATTGTTGAACGACGCCTGGATGTGCGCGAATCCGTGATGGACGACGCGCTTCTCCCCGCGTTTCTTGAACGCCTTCTTCTTGCGGGCCGGGCCCTTGGCGGCATCCGGCTGGGCGGCGGCGTCCTGCGGCGGTGTCTTGGCCATGCTGCTCCTCTACTCGACCTCGAACCTACTCGACCTTCTTCTTGGCAATCGCGCCGCGCCGCGGACCCTTCCGCGTCCGCGAGTTCGTGCGCGTGCGCTGTCCACGCACGGGCAGGTTCCGGCGGTGACGCGCGCCGCGGTAGCTGCCAATCTCGACGAGCCGCTTGATGTTCATCGAGATCTCCTTGCGCAGGTCGCCTTCCACACGGCCCTGCTCCTCAATGACGCGGCTGATCTTCCGGACGTCGTCCTCGGACAGGTCCTTCACGCGGATGTCCGGCCCCACCCCGGCAGCGCCGAGAATGTCGGTCGACCGCTTCCGGCCGATGCCATAGATGTAGGTGAGGCCAATCTCCACCCGCTTGGTGCGGGGCAAATCCACCCCTGCGATACGAGCCATGAGTACCTCTCAGCAAAGTTCGAAGTGAGCAGCCAGAAGTTAGAAGTGCAATCGCCTGTCTCGGCTCTGGCTTCTACACGTCTGACTTCAGACTTCTGGCTTCTAACTTCTTACTTCTAACGTCCCTATCCCTGCCGCTGCTTGTGCTTCTGGTTCGAGCAGATCACCCGGACGACACCCCGCCGCCGGACGATCTTGCACTTGTCACAAATCCGCTTCACCGACGCCCTGACCTTCATCTCTGTCGTCCTTTAATGTGCCCTGGCGGCCCCGGGGCCGCCTACTCCCGCCGGACGATCCGTCCGCGCCCCACGTCGCGGGTGCCCACTTCCACCGCGACCGTGTCGCCCACTACCAGCCGGACGAAGTTGCGGCCGACGCCCGACCGCGCGTGCGCAATCAGGTCGCGCCCGCCCTCCACCCGCACGCGGTACAGCGCCCGCGGCAGCACCTCGACCACGCGCCCGGCCACCACGGGCCGATCCGGCGCGGGCCGCCTCACGGCCGGCCGGTGGCCGCCCTGGCGCCCTGCCGCAATCCCGACGCGGACACCACCGGCTCGGACAGCACGAGCGGCCCGGCGCCCGTCACGGCCACCGTGTGCTCGAAATGCGCCGCCAGGCTGCCATCGCGGGTCACCGCGGTCCAGCCGTCGGCCAGCACCTTCGTCGCCGGCCGGCCGGCCGCCACCATCGGCTCGATCGCCAGCACCATCCCCTCGGCGAGCCGGGGTCCCCGCCCCGCCGGCCCGTAGTTCGGGATCTGCGGCTCTTCGTGCAGCTTCTCGCCGATTCCGTGGCCGACGAATTCGCGCACGATGGAGAAGCCGTGGCGTTCCACCCACTCCTGCACGGCATGCCCGATGTCCGACAGCCGTCCGCCCACGTGGACCGCCGCGATCGCGCGATCGAGCGCCTCGCGCGTCACGCGCAGCAGCGTCGCGGTGCGATCCGGCACCCGGCCGACCGGCACCGTGATCGCCGAGTCGCCATAGAACCCGCCGAGCTTCACACCCATATCGAGCGACACGATGTCGCCATCCCGCAGGACGCGCGACGCGGACGGAATCCCGTGCACGACTTCCTCGTTCACCGAGGCGCACAGGGTGGCCGGGTACCCACGATACCCCTTGAACGCCGGCTCCGCGCCACCGTCGCGGACGAGCTGCTCGGCCAGATGGTCCAGGTCGGCCGTGCTGACGCCCGGCGCCACGGCAGCCTCGAGCCGCGCGAGCACGTCGGCCACGAGTTGATTCGCCACGCGAATCCGCTCGATCTCGGCCCGGGACCGGCACACGATCATCCCCGTCCCCCCACCACGGACGCCACGGCGGCGGAGATGTCGGCCGCCACGGATTCCGGTGACTGATCCCCGTCCACCGAGCGGAAGGTCTCCCGGTTCCGATAGAAGTCGACAATCGGCTGCGTGGCCTTCGCGTACACCCGCAGCCGCTCCCGCACCACCTCGAGGTCGTCGTCGCGGCGCTGGACGAGCGCGCCCCCGCAGCGGGTGCACTTCACGTCAGCCGGCCGCGCCGTGGTCCCGCAGCGCCCGCAGATGCGACGGGCCGTGAGGCGGCGCACGAGCGTGTCCTCGGGCACCTCGATGTTCACGACGACCAGCGGCGGCGGCCCGTCCACCAGGTGATCGAGGGCGTCGGCCTGCACCACCGTCCGCGGAAACCCGTCGAGCACGAACCCTGTTCGCGCATCGGCTTGCGCCAGTCGGTTGCGCACGATGCCAATCATCGTGTCATCGTCGACCAGCCGGCCGGCGTCCATCACCGCCCGCGCCCGGCGGCCGAGCTCCGTGTTGCCGAGGACGGCATCGCGCAGGATGTCGCCCGTCGAGACGCGTGGCACGACGCGCGTCTGGGCCACGCGATCGGCCTGGGTACCCTTGCCGGCGCCCGGCGCGCCCAGCATCACGAGTCGCAGCGGCCCCAGGGCCCCGCGCGGCGCGTGGGCCGCAGCCCCGCCGGCGGATCGGTCAGGCCCGCTCACCGTCCGCTCCCCGCCGCCCGTGGCCGGCGCCGCGCTGCCCCCTGACCGGTCATCCGCGCCGCCCGCGAATCCGGGTCTTCTTCATGAAGCCATCGTAGTGCCTCATGATGAGCTGCGATTCGACCTGCTGAACCGTGTCCATCGCGACGCCCACCAGGATGAGCAGCGACGTGCCGCCGAAATAGAACGTGACGTTCATGCCCTCGGTGATGAACCGGGGCATCACCGCGTCGAGCTCGTCGCCAATGAACGGAATCGGCTCGACCTTGAAACCGGTGAGCAGGATCTCCGGCAGCAGGGCGATGGCCGCCAGATACAGCGCGCCGGCCAGCGTCACCCGCGCCAGGATCTGATCGATGTGCTCGGCCGTCCGCTTGCCCGGCCGAATCCCCGGGACGAACCCGCCGTACTTCCGCATGTTCTCCGCCACGTCATCCGGATTGAAGATGATGGCCGTATAGAAGTACGCGAAGAAGATGATGAGCGCGACATAGACCAGGTTGTAGAGCGGGTAGCCCATGCTGAGCTGGGTGATGGCCCGGTCCATGAAGCCCAGCGGCTCGAACATCGGCTTGAGCGTCTGCGGAAACGCCAGAATCGACGACGCGAAGATGACCGGCATCACGCCGCCCGTATTCACCTTCAGCGGGATGTGGGTGCTCGCGCCGCCGTACATCCGGCGGCCGACCATCCGGCGCGCGTACTGGACCGTGACCCGCCGGTGGCCGCGCTCGACGAACACGACGGCGGCCACGACCGCCACCATCAGCAGCAGGAGCAGCACGAGCTCGAGCAGCGTCCGGCTGCCCGTGCTCAATTCCTGCACCGTCGTCATGGCCGCCTGCGGCAGCCCGACCACGATGCCGGCGTAAATCAGCAACGACATCCCGTTGCCGATGCCGCGCTCGGTGATCTGCTCGCCCAGCCACATCACGAGCACCGAGCCGGTCGTGAGCGTCAACACCGTCAGCAGCCGGAAGCCCCAGCCGGGATTGTCGACAATCTGCAGCCCCCCGGTCTGGGCCATGTTCTCGAGAAAGATGGCAATGCTCAGCGACTGCACGACGCTCAGTAGGATCGTGCCGTAGCGCGTGTACTGGGTGATCTTGCGGCGGCCGAGCTCGCCTTCCTTCGACAGCCGCTCGAGGTACGGCCACACCACCGTCAACAGCTGCAGGATGATCGACGCGCTGATGTAGGGCATCACGCCCAGCGCGAACACCGTCATCTGCGACAGGTTGTAGCCCGAGAACATGTCGTACAGGCCGAACAGCTGGTTGGCCGCGGCCTGCGTGGTCAACTCGGTCAGGGCCTGCACGTTGATCCCGGGCGTGGTGATGTGACCGCCGACGCGGTACACCGCCAGGATGCCGAAGGTGAACAGCACCCGGTTGCGCAGGTCCTTGATCGCGAAGATGTTCTTCAGGCTGTCCATGGCGTGGCCTCGCGCCTCAGGCGCGGACGACCTCCGTCGCGCCGCCCGCGGCGGCAATCTTCTTCACGGCCGATTCGCTGAACTTCTGCGCGTGCACCGTGAGGGCTTTCGCGATCTCGCCACGGCCGAGAATCTTGATCGGCGCGGTCGCCTTGCGGACGATGCCGCGCTCGCGCAGCAGGTCCGGCGTGACGGTCGTGCCCGCTTCGAACCGCTCGGCGAGCGTGTCGAGGTTCACCACCGCGTATTCGACCCGGAATGGGTTGTGGAACCCGCGCTTCGGCACGCGCCGGTGCAGCGGCATCTGGCCGCCCTCGAACCCGCGCTTGAAGCGGAAGCCCGACCGCGACTTCGCGCCCTTGCTGCCGCGCGACGCCGTCTTGCCGTGTCCTGAGCCCGGACCGCGTCCGACCCGCTTCTTCGGGTGCTTCGCCCCGCGAGGGGGCCGGAGATTATTCAGCGACATCGCGTCCCCCTACTCCTCGACCTGCACCAGGTGCCGGACCTTGAGAATCAACCCGCGGGATCCCGGCGTGTCAGGGACCTCCACGGTGTGCCGGATCCGACGCAGGCCCAGCCCGCGCAGGGCGAGCTTCTGCTTGTGATCGAAACCAATCCCGCTCCGGAGCTGGGTCACTTTCAGCGCCTTCGGCCCTGCCGGCGGCGTCTTCGCCCGCTTCGCCATCATCGACCCACCAGTTCCTCGAGATCGCGCCCGCGCAGCCGCGCCACGCTCGCCGGATCCTTCAGCATGCCCAGCGCGGTGAATGTCGCGCGCACGACGTTGTGCGCGTTGGCCGAGCCGAGCGACTTCGTCATCACGTTGTTGACCCCGGCCGATTCCACGACGGCGCGAACCGCCCCGCCGGCAATGATGCCGGTGCCGTCTGGCGCCGGCTTCAACAGCACCGACCCCGCCCCGAACCGGCCGAGCACCGGATGCGGAATGGTCGAGCCGGCGAGCGGCACGCGCATGAGCGCCTTCTTGGCCGCCTCAATCGCTTTCTTGATGGCCGACGGCACTTCCTTGGCCTTGCCGATGCCGAACCCCACCACACCCCGGCCGTCACCGACGACGACGAGGGCGCTGAAGCTCAGGTTCTTGCCGCCCTTGACCACCTTCGTCACGCGGCTGATGGACACGACAGTGTCCTTGAGCTCGAGCTCCGACGCGTCAATCTTTTCGCGAGACTCCGCCATATAGTTTTTTCCTTCACGCGGTCCGTGGGGCGTCGCCCCCCGGGCCCGCTGCGCCGGGGCTCAGAACTCCAGGCCCGCCTGCCGGGCTGAATCGGCGACGGCCTTGACACGACCGTGATACAGGTTTCCGCCCCGATCGAACACCACGCGCGTGATGCCCTTCTCCTTCAGCCGCGCCGCGATCAGCCGTCCGAGCGCCTCGGCCCCGGCCTGGTTCCCGCCCCGCGTTTTTCCGCTGAACTGGGACTTGAGCGAGGGCTCGGTGCTCGCGGCCGACACGACGGTGTGCCCGCTCATGTCATCGATGACCTGCGCGTAAATGTGCGCCACCGACCGAAACACGGCGAGCCTGGGCCGTTCGGCCGTGCCATGGATTCGCTTCCGCTGCCGCAGCCGGATGCGCTCTCGACGATCCTTCTTGGTGCGAATCTTCATCTACGCCCCCGTCTTGCCGACCTTCTTCTTCAGGACCTCACCCGTATAGCGCACGCCCTTCTGCTTGTACGGGTCCGGCTTGCGCAGCCGGCGGATGTTCGCGGCCACCTGGCCCACGAGCTGACGGTCGATGCCGGTGACCGTGACGTGGGTCTGCTTGTCGACCGCCACGTCGATGCCCGCCGGCACGTCGAGCACCACGGGGTGCGAGTAGCCCAGCGCGAACACGACCTGCTTGCCCTTGACCTCCGCTCGGTAACCGACCCCGACGATGTCGAGTTCCTTCTTGAACCCATCGGTCACGCCGGCCACGGCGTTGGCGACGAGGCTGCGTGCCAGACCGTGAAACTTCCCGAGCTCGGGGTCCGGACCGGTGGTGGTGGCGACCAGCGTCGTCCCCTCCAGGGCGAACCGCACGCCGGGGGGCAGCCGCTGCGTGAGCGTGCCCTTCGGCCCCTTGACCTCGACGGCTTCCTCACGGACGGTCACGTTGACGCCCTTCGGCAGCGGAATCGGTTTCTTCCCAATACGCGACATGACAGCAGTTCCTCGGCCGAGCCCCGGGGCCGGCCCTACCAGATGTTGCAGAGCACCTCGCCGCCGATGCCCGCCCGCACGGCCTCGCGGCCGGTCATCACGCCGTGCGAGGTCGTCAGGATGCTCGTGCCGAGGCCGCCCATGACCTTGGTGACATCGCCCCGGCCGAAGTACACGCGGCGGCCCGGCCGGCTGACGCGCTCGAGGCCGGAAATCACCTTCTCCCCCTTCGGGCCGTACTTCAGCGCGATCCGGATCACCGCGGGAGTGTCCTCGGCGGCGCCGATCAACTTGAACCCGTTGATGTAGCCCTCCTGCTCGAGGATCCGGGCGATCTCCGCCTTGAATCGCGACGCGGGAATATCCACCCGCTGGTGGCGCGCGGCCACCGCATTGCGAATCCGCGTGATCATGTCTGCGATCGGATCGGTCATCTCGTGAACCCTGTCAGTTGGAAGTTAGGAGCCAGACGTCGGAAACCGTCACCAGCTGCTCTTGATGACGCCCGCGACCTCGCCGCGGAGCGCCAGCTCACGAAAGCAGAGCCGGCAGAGCGCGAACTTGCGCAGATAGGCCCGCGGGCGGCCGCACTTGCGGCAGCGGTTGCGGCGCCGCACCCCGAATTTCACCACGCCCCGATCCTTGACGCGCTTTGCCGTCGTCGCCATGCGGACTCCTCGTTCGTCAGCCGTGTCAGTTGGTGCGGAAGGGCATGCCCATCAGCTGCAGCAGCCGGCGCGCCTCTTCGTCGGTTTTCGCCGTCGTCACGACGGAGATGTTCATCCCGCGCGCCTTGTCCACCTTGAGGTAATCGATCTCGGCGAACATCAGCTGATCGCGCAGGCCCAGGGTGTAGTTGCCGCGGCCGTCGAACCCGCGCGCCGACACGCCGCGGAAGTCGCGGACGCGCGGCAGGGCGATGGCGATCAGGCGATCGAGGAACTCGTACATCCGCTCGCCCCTGAGCGTCACCATCGCGCCAATCGGCATGCTCTTGCGGACCTTGAACTGCGCGACGGACTTCTTGGCCCGCGTGATGGCGGCCTTCTGGCCGGTGATGCGCCCGAGCTCCTCGGCGCCCGTGTCCACGATCTTGGCGTTCTGCGTGCCCTCGCCGAGGCCCATGTTCACGACGACCTTGGTGATGCGCGGCACGGCCATCACGTTCGCGTAGCCGAACTCCTTGCGGAGGGCCGGGATGACATCGGTCGCGTAGCGTTCCTTGAGGCGGCTCATTTGTCGACGACTCCCTTGCACTTCACGCACACCCGGACGCGCGTGCCGTCGTCGAGCTGCCGCCGGCCGGTCCGGCTCACGGCGCCGCACTCGGGGCAGACGAGCTGGACGTTGGACGCATGAATGGAGGCCTCGCGCTCGACGATGCCGCCCTTGATGTTGCGCTGCGGATTCGCCCGGGTATGCCGCTTGATCAGGTTGACGCCCTCGACGATGACGCGGCCCTTCGTCGGCAGCACCCGCAGGATCCGCCCGCGCTTGCCGCGGTCACGGCCGGCGAGCACGGCCACCTGATCGTTCTTCTTGACGGCCGGCGCAGGGTGGGCCATGACTACAACACCTCCGGTGCGAGCGAGATGATCTTCATGAACCGGCGCTCCCGCAGCTCGCGCGCCACGGGACCAAAGACACGGGTGCCGATGGGCTCGCCCTCGGTGCTGATCAGCACGGCGGCATTGCGGTCGAACCGGATGTAGCTGCCGTCGTTGCGCCGCAGCTCCTTCTTGGTCCGCACGATGACGGCGCGGACGACCTGCCCCTTCTTCACCGTGGCATCCGGCGTGGCTTCCTTGACCGACGCCGTGACGATGTCGCCAATCCGCGCGTAGCGGCCCGTGGAGCCCCCAATCGGATTGATGACGGCAATCTTGCGCGCGCCGGAGTTGTCGGCGACGTCCAGGATGGATCGCATCTGAATCATGGCTAGATCTCCTTGGCCCGCTGGACGACGCGGGTCACGACCCACCGCTTCCGCCGCGACAGCGGCCGCGACGCGACGAGCGCCACCCGGTCGCCGACGCGCGCCTCGCTCCGCTCGTCGTGCGCCATGAAGCGCGACGTCAGCCGCTGCTGCTTGCCGTACAACCCGTCGCGGACACGCCGCTCAATCGTGACGACCACGCTCTTGGTCATCTTGTTGCTGACAACGGTCCCGACGATTTCCGCCTTCGGCATGGCTAGTCCTTGACGCCCTTCTCGCGGAGCACGGTCTTGACCCGTGCGCGCTCCCGGCGCAGCGGACGAATCTTGTTTCCCGCCTCGGCCTGGCCCATGGACCGCTGCAGCCGGAGACGGAACACCTGATCGTCCAGATCGCGGGCCCGCCGCCGGAGATCCTCGGCCGGCAGGCTCCGCAGTTCAGACAGCAGATCCAGCACCTTCATAGCGCCCTCTCCGACGCCACCCGCGTGGCGAACCGCGTCTTCATGGGCAGCTTGGCGGCGGCGAGCCGGACGGCTTCGCGCGCCTCCTGGATCGTGACGCCTTCCATCTCGAAGAGCACGCGGCCGGGCTTGATGACCGCCACCCAGCCCTCGGGCGCGCCCTTGCCCTTGCCCATGCGCGTTTCCTGCGGCTTCTTGGTGATCGGCTTGTCGGGAAACACCCGGATCCAGACCTTGCCGCCACGCTTGATGCCCCGCGTCAGCGCCACGCGCGCCGCTTCGATCTGCCGGTCGGTCAGCCAGCAGGGCTCGAGCGCCATCAGCCCGAAGTCCCCGAACGCCACCGTGGACCCGCGCCAGGCCAGCCCGCGGCGACGGCCGCGCTGCTGCTTGCGATACTTGACTTTCTTCGGCATCAACATGGGGACACCTACGACACTTCAAACGTCACGCTGAGGGCCTAGCCCCGCGCCGCGCGCCGCGGCTGGCGGTACTCCTCTTCGCGTCCGGTCCGCGGCGTCAACCGCTCGCCCTTGTAGAGCCACACCTTGACGCCAATGGCGCCGTAGGTGGTGAACGCCTCCGAAAACCCGTAGTCGATGTCGGCGCGGAGCGTCTGCAGCGGCAACTGGCCGTGCAGATACCACTCCGACCGCGCGATCTCGGCGCCGTTCAGCCGGCCGGACACGCGCACCTTGATGCCGCGGGCGCCAAACCGGAGCGCCGATTCGACGGCCTTGCGCATCGCGCGGCGGAACGCGACGCGCTTCTCGAGCTGCATCGCCACCGATTCCGCGATGAGCTGCGCGTC
>CAZFAT010000064.1:0-8546 GCA_964517075.1 uncultured Solibacteraceae bacterium | reverse complement strand
TGTGTCCCTAACCCGCGGCCCTACTTTACCACCGGTCCTCCGGTCGCCGAGACGGGGACCATCAGGTGCGCGTACGGCGTCCCCTTCCACATCACCACGGCCCTCCGCTCTTCGGATTACCCGGTCAGGGCCCTTGAGCAGGGGCCGTGTCCGCGCTGACGCCTCGGCGGCCGCTCACGATCGCGTTGAGCCGTTGGAACGGGATGCGCGTCCGTTCCACCGCCTCCGCCCGCGAGACGCCGAGAGGTTCGAGGAACTCCTTCAGCCGCAGTTCGCCTGGATGTGTCGGCGGACGATGAGTTGGCAGCATGAGTGGTCTTCAGTGGAAGTCCGTGCACCGCACGTCGTACGCGTCGTGTCCGTCGAAGCAAACCACCAGTCGATGCTGGTCGTTCTCACGAATCGCGTGGAAGCCTGCGCGGCCGCCCCTCAGCGCAGGCAGGCGATGCGGAGCGACATCGCCAGATCGTCAATTCAGCGTTGCCGTGTTCCGCTCTACAATCCCTCCCGATGCTTGATCCGTCCCGCCTCGTTCGTCACCGCTCCCGGATCTCCGGCTGGGGCGTCTACACGCGATCGCCCATCACCCAGAACACGCGGATCATCGACTACACCGGCGAGCTGATCACGCAGGGCGAGAGCGCGCGCCGTGAGCGCCGGCAGTTCGCGAACGGGCGCATCTGGTGTTTCACGGTCAACCGGCGTTACGTGCGCGACGCGTCGGTCGGCGGCAATCTGGCGCGGTTCATCAATCACGCCTGCCGTCCCAACTGCTATTCACGGGTGATCGGCCATACGATCTGGATCTGTGCGGCGCGCAATATCGCCGCCGGCGAGGAATTGACCTACGATTACCATACCGACGGAGCGGCCGTGATTCCATGCCGGTGCCGCACGGGATGTCCGACGCGCCTCTGACACCAGTCCGCCACGTCATCTACCTGCACGGCTTTGCGTCGTCGCCGGCGTCCACCAAGGCCCGCTGGTTCGCCCGCGCCCTGGCCCGGCATGGCATCGAGATGCCGTGCCCCGATCTGAATCAGCCCGTATTCGAGACGCTGACGGTCACGCGCATGATCGATCAGGCGCACGCGGCGATTGCGTCGGCCCCCGCCACGCCGGTGGCGCTCATTGGTTCGAGCCTGGGCGCCTTCGTCGCGCTCCTGGCGGCGGCCTCCGATCGCAGTGGTGCCGTGGATCGGCTGGTCCTGCTGGCGCCAGCCCTGGACTTCGGCGGCAACCGGCTTCGCGATCTGGGCGGCCACGGCATTGCCGAGTGGCGCGCACGCGGACGCCTCACGGTCTTCCACCATGGCGACGGCGTGCCGCGTGAGGTGGGGTTCGCCCTTTACGAGGACGCGGCGGCCCATGACGCGCTGGCCATGTCCGTGCCGGTGCCGGGGCTGGTCTTCCAGGGGCGCCGCGACGAATCAGTGAATCCGGCGATGGTCGAGCGTTGGGCGGCAGGGCAGGCCCGGATCGATCTCCGCCTGCTGGACGATGACCACCAGTTGACGGCGTCGATGGACACCATCTGGCCCGAGGTGGAGCGGTTTCTCGGACTGACTAGACGCGCGACGGCGCGCCCAGCTTGAACACGTGCGGGTAGGCGCCCTTGATCGCGTTGCGCGAGTCCACGATGAGCGGGGCGTGGGTTCGAATCAGGTCGTAATCGAAAAGCCGATGATCGGTCAGGATGACGACGCAGTCGGCGGCGGCCAGCGTCTCGACCGACAGGGGGATGGACGCGAGATCCTGCGGACCGGGCCATTCGCCGGCCGAGAGCGACGGCACGTAGGGATCGTGGTACGTCAACCGGGCGCCCTTGCGCTCGAGCGTGGCGAGGACGTCCAGGGCTGGAGACTCGCGGAAGTCGTTGATGTCGCGCTTGTAGGCGACACCGAGCGCGAAGATGGACGACCCGCGGATGGACTTGGAATGGCTGTTGAGGGCGTCCGCCACCTTGTCCACGACGTGATGCGGCATCGCGCCGTTGACCTGGCCGGCCAGTTCGATGAAGCGCGCCTCGAAGCCGACTTCCTTGACCTTCCACGACAGGTAGAAGGGATCGATCGGAATGCAGTGCCCGCCGAGCCCGGGGCCGGGATAGAACGGCATGAACCCGAACGGCTTGGTCGCCGCGGCGTCGACGACTTCCCAGACGCTGATGCCCAGCCGGTCGCACATCAGCGCCAGTTCGTTGACCAGACCGATGTTGACCGCGCGGAAGGTGTTCTCGAGCAGTTTCACCATCTCGGCGACGCGCGGGGAGCTGACTTCCACCACCTGATCGATGGAGGCGGCGTAGAGATCGCGGGCCAGGGCCGCGCACGTAGAGGAACACCCGCCGACGACTTTCGGTACGTTCCGGGTGGTCCACTGGGCGTTGCCGGGATCGACCCGTTCGGGCGAGAAAGCGAGAAAAAAGTCTTCCCCGGCGCGGAGACCGCGACGCTCCAGAATCGGACGGACCACTTCGTCAGTCGTCCCGGGATAGGTCGTCGACTCCAGGATGACCAGCTGGCCCGGGCACAGGTGCTCGGCAATCTGCTCGACGGCGGAGATCACGAATGACAAATCCGGGTCCCGGGTCTTGCGGAGCGGCGTCGGCACGCAGATGTTGATCGTGTCGAGCTGCCCAATCACGGACGTGTCGCTCGTGGCCGTCAGTCGGCCGGCGGCCGCCATCTCGGCGATATCGCGCGCGGCCACGTCCTGGATGTAGGACTCCCCACGGTTGATCGTCGCGATCTTGCGCGGATCGATGTCGATGCCGACGGCGTGAAAGCCACCGCGGGCGAACTCCACGAGCAGGGGAAGACCGACGTAGCCGAGGCCGACGACGCCCACTCGGGCCGTGCGATCGGTGAGCCTGTGGTGAAGGGTGTCGGCGAGGGAACCCTGAGCGGGGGCGATCCTGGCTGGTGGCGTCATGGTCTTCGGCCGGAAGGAACCCGGCGCGGCGACCCCTATTATGCACGGGGTGTGCCGGAATCCCGCGTCCGGCGACCCGACAGGACTGTGGTGTAATTGAGGGGGCACAATCAGGGGGGCCGATGATCCTCAAAGTCAAACAATCCTGTGATCTGCCGTTCTCGGCGGTCACACCCGAGCCGGTGTACCGGTCGCGCCGGGAGTTCATGCAGCTGGCCGCCGGCGCCTCGCTCGCCATCGGCCCGGCGCTCGGGTGCCGCGACTCGGCCGCCGCCCTCGAGATGCAGGCCGGCCTTGCCGCCACCCGGAATCCGCAGTTCAGCGTGCCCGATCGCGTCAACACCGTCGAACACATCACCAGCTACAACAACTTCTACGAGTTCGGGGTCGAGAAGGACGATCCCGCCAGGAACGCCGGCCGGCTGCGCGTCGCGCCGTGGACCGTCAAGGTCGAAGGGCTGGTCAACAAGCCGGGTGACTACGCGGTCGGGGACCTCGTCAACTTCAAGGCGCTCGAGGAGCGCATCTACCGGTTGCGCTGCGTCGAGGCCTGGTCGATGGTCATTCCGTGGATTGGCGTGCCGCTGGCCGACGCGCTGAGGAAGGTCGAACCGCAGCCGTCGGCTCGGTTCGTGGAGTTCACGACGCTGCTGCGGCCTGCCGAGATGCCGGGACAGCGCACGAGCGCGCTCGAATGGCCGTACGTGGAAGGCCTGCGGATGGACGAGGCGATGCACCCGCTGAGCTTGCTCGTGGTCGGACTCTACGGCCAGGTGCTGCCGAACCAGAACGGCGCCCCGCTTCGCGTCCACAGCCCGTGGAAGTACGGCTTCAAGGGGGGCAAGTCGATCGTCCGCATCCGCCTGCTGCGCGATCAACCCCGAACGAGCTGGGAGATCTCGGCCCCGCATGAATACGGGTTCTACGCCAATGTGAATCCCAACGTCTCGCATCCGCGCTGGAGCCAGGCTCGTGAGCGGCGCCTGCCGGACTTCCGCGCCGACACCCCGACGCAGATGTTCAACGGCTACGGCGACCAGGTTGCGAGCCTGTACACGGGGCTGGATTTGCAGCGCTACTACTGAGCCGCATGCCGCCCGTGTGGCATGCCGTCCGCCGCCTGCTGCCACGCGTCTTCTATCTGCTCGTCTTCCTGAGCTGCCTGTGGCCGGGCGCCATTCTCGTCCGGCGAACGCTCCAGCAGGATCTCGGCGTCAATCCGGCGGAGACGCTGCTGCACGAGACCGGCCGCACCGCGTTGACCATCCTGCTGATCACGCTCACGGTCACGCCGATCCGCCGCCTGACCGGCTGGAACCGCGTGCAGCGTGTGCGCCGGCTCCTGGGCGTCTGGTCGTTCGTCTACGCCGCGCTTCATTTCACGATCTACGTGGTGTTCAACCACGTGGGCGACGTCAGGGCCATCTGGGCAGACGTCACCGAGCGGCGCTTCATCTTCGTGGGCATGCTCGCGCTGGTCATCCTCACGGCGCTGGCGGCGACGTCCACCAACGGGATGATTCGGCGGTTGGGACGCCGTTGGCAGCAGCTTCACCGGCTGGTCTATGTCGCGGCGATCGCGGGGGTGGTGCACTTCGTCTGGGGCCAGAAGGCAGACATTCGCGAGCCGTTGTGGTGGGCGGGTTACCTCGCGATCCTGCTCGGCCTGCGGGTCATCTTCGCCGTCCGCACACGTCGCGAGCGGGCTCGTGTAGCGGTAACCCATTGAAAATGCGTGGGTTGAACTGGAACAGGCCCGCCAGTTCACCCGCCAAACCGGCCCGGTCGGCCCCCGGAACGGCCCGTTAGCGACAATTCTGTACGGCCAGCCGGTGGGTCGGAGTTATCCTGCCGGTCACACCGTGGGAGTGGTCTGACCAGGACCTCCCCGTGGAGGCGCGGCGTTGCGGTTTGCGGCGCCGGTTGCCATTTGGAGGGTTATGCACAAGCCAGTCAAGTACGTCGAAAAGGCCGTGACGATCGCCGCGAGGGGCGCGTGGGTGGTCTTCGACACACTGAACGGCATCCGTCCGAACGAGAGCTTCACCCCTAGGTGGTCCGAGAAGCCGCTGCTGAAGTCCTGGCAGAAGGTGAAGCCGCCGCTCGGTTGGCCGCGCGAGACGGACTCGCTCTGCCCGGTCTGTGTGCGCGAGGCGCGGCAGGAAATCCTCGACGGCAAGCGCGACTACAAGGTGCTCCTCACCGAAAAGATCGGCGAGATCAAGGCACAGATCATCGAGCGCGACGGGAAGATCCTGATGATCAAGGATTGTCCGATTCACGGACACTTCGAGGACGTCATGGCGATCGATCCGGCGTTCTTCAAGCACCTCGAGGAAAGCTTCCCGGGTTCGGACATCCGATCGCACGCCGACGAGAAGCTCCACAATCACGGCTCGTCGACCATCAAGTATGGCCGCGGGTCCGTGCTGACGGTCGATCTGACCAACCGCTGCAACATGATGTGCGACCCGTGCTTCATGGACGCGAACCAGGTGGGCTTCGTCCACGAACTGGGCTGGGAGGAGATCAAGACGCTCCTCGACAACGCGATCACGCTCAAGCCCCGCCGGCAGATGTCCGTGCAGTTCTCGGGCGGTGAGCCGACGCTGTCGCCCTACTTCCTCGACGCCGTGCGCTACGCGAAGAAGGTCGGCTACAACAGCGTCCAGGCGGCCACCAACGGCATCGAGTTCGCCAAGAGCCCGGACTTCGCCCGTGCGGCGGGGGAGGCGGGTCTGCGCTACGCCTATCTGCAGTTCGACGGCATCGGCAACGCGGCGAATTCCCACCGGCTGGTCGGCAACCTGTTCGACGTCAAGCTCCGCGCGATTGAGAACCTCCACGCGGGCGGCGTCGATATCGTGCCGGTGACGACGATTGTCAACGGCGTGAACAACGAGCAGGTCGGCCGCATCATCAAGTTCGCCATCGACAACCCGAAGAAGATCAGCTTCCTGTCGTTCCAGCCGGTGTCATTCACGGGCCGCGACGAGGAGATCACCGACGAGCGCCGGGCGGCGCAGCGCTACACGCTGTCGCACCTCGCCCACGACGTGAAGTCGCAGACCGGCCTCGGGGAGCCGACCCGCGACTGGTTCCCGATCTCCTTCATGGGCACGTTCAGCGACTGGGCCGACCTCGTGCACGGGCCGCAGGCCGATTGGGGGCAGCTCTCGTGCGGCTGCCATCCCAATTGCGGCATCGGCATGGCGCTGATGGTGGACAAGGAAACGAAGGAAGCCGTGCCCGTGACGGCATTCCTCAACGGCAGCCAGTTGGGGAAGGACGTCGCGCGGATCAACGACGCGGCGCGCGGCAAGGTGCTGTCGGGCGTCGGCATGGCGCTGGCTTTCATGCGCAACTACGATCCGTTCAAGACGCCGACGCATTTCCGGCTGTACGACCTCCTGCGCCGCGTGGACAAGGCGCTCGGTGCGAGCGGTCGCGATTACGGCAAGGTGACCCAGGGCCGCACGATGGCCGACATCGAGAAGCGCCGGTCCGACCGGTTCAACTTCCTGTTCGTCGCCGGCATGTGGTTCCAGGACCTGTTCAACTACGACTTCCGGCGGACGGAGCGCTGCATCATCCCGTACGCGACCCAGGAGGGCGAGATCAGCTTCTGCGCCTACAACACGGGCGTCGGCTGGCGGAACATCATCGAGAAGATGCACATGACGGCCACGCTCACCAAGTGGTACGAGGAGCATGGCCGGCACGAGATCTTCGCCGGCGGCAAGACGGTCGGGCTCGAGACGGCTCAGCACAGCCTCCACCTCGATGCCGACGACGTCGCCAAGGGCAAGCAGACCGACCTGGACGAGCAGGGGATCGCGAAGACCGCGCGCGAGGAGAAGCTCCGCGCCCGCAAGGCCCAGCAGGAACACCAGAAGATGGCCGAGCTCTATCGGCAGGTTGTCCTGCAGGAAGCGAAGCCCGAGATCGCCACCGGCCTGCAGATTCAGGGGTTGAGCCGGAAGAAGGAAGAAGAGACCGTCACGCACTGACGGCCGCCGTCCGCCTCACACACCGACCAGCAGGGCGGGTCGCACGTCGACCCGCCCTGTGTCTGTACGTTTGGTGCCCTCGCGACCGAGGGTCTGAACAGCACGTTGATTACCCTGCCGCGCGTCAGGCGTCCGTCGCCTGATCGAATGGCGCGGGCGGCCGCCTCTCGCGAGGGACGAAGATGAAGTTGTTGATGTACACGCCACGGCGATGGCTGTCGGCATCGAGATTGTCCACGTTCTGATGGACAACCGTGTCGAACGCTTCGAGCGGTTTCGGAACTCCGGCGACCAGAAAGAAGCCTCGGTAGCTCAGGCCGTCCAGCCATCGTCGCACGCTTCCCACGGCGCCCGGACAATGGCGGTCTTCAGCTTCAATCAACAGGTTCGGGCGGTCCCGGGCAATCGTTCCCGCCGCGCCCCTCAGGACGGCGAGTTCGTGGCCCTCCACGTCGATCTTGATGAAGCCAACATCGCGATAGTCAAAGGAATCGAGTGGTCTTCTCGCCACGAGGACGGTGTCGATCTCGCCTCGGCCGGTGAGCGCGTTCCGATGCTCGATGGTGCTCAGGAACTCGCCGTCACGAGCGACCCGAAGCGCCACGGAACCCTCGCCATCGGACAGCGCCACGGCTTCAACGGTGACGAGGCTGGTGTGCGCGAACATCCTGGCAAGTCGTCGAGCCGCTGCCGGTCTCGGTTCGAACGCCACCACGCGGGCGGCCAGGGGCACGAGCCACGCCGTGTAGGCTCCCTCAGCCGCACCGATGTCAATGGCCAACTGTGAGCGCGTGACGAGCTGCGGCAGCAGACGTGCTTCGTCCTCACCGGTGTCGATTGGCCATGAGGCGATTCGGTGACGCCAGAGCACGCGTGGCGCGATCCGCTCAAGGAGGTTTGCGACGCCCATCTACAGCTCCCGCGGTCTGGGAACGCCGCGCCCGCAGATGATATACCGCGGCCGCTGTCGTCGCGGGCGCCGGTGGTCCCCCTGACGGTCCTCTTCTATCGCCCGACCTGCTGCGCAGCCGCCACGATGCTGGTGGCCGTCACGTCCAGTGCCTCGCGCACGGCGTGGTCCAGCAGCCGGTCCTGGATGCCCGTCACCGACGATCGCGAACCGCCAACCAGCGGGATCTTGCTACGGTCAGCGATGCGCGCTTCCCGGGACCCTCCGCCGCCAAAGGTAGCGAGAACCGGGACTCGAGTCCTGAAGGATTTGCTGAAAGTCCTGATTTCTTCAGTCAGAACGAGGCCGCAGCGCGGCTGCCCTGGCCGCGGTCGGCCGCTAGGAGAGCTTTGAGGAGTTCGCCGTGCCCGCTCGATTGCGCCGCACCGTGCGCCAGATGCCCCAGCCCGCAATCAGCGCGAGGGCGGCGCCAAAGGAACCCAGCGCGGAGTTCGACGCCTGCAGCCGGTCGCCGACCATCGCCAGGAACCAGAACCGGGGCAGGCGGCCGAGCACCAGGGCGGCGATGAACCGGCGCAAGGGATAGTTGGTGGCAATCGCAAGAATCTTGACGGGATAGAAGGGCACGGGCAGGAGCGCGGAGATCGCGATCAGGAGAAAGGGCGCCTTGCCGAAGACGCGCTGGGCGACCC
>CAZFAT010000063.1:0-12124 GCA_964517075.1 uncultured Solibacteraceae bacterium | reverse complement strand
TTGGCCGCGTAGAACGCGTTGCCGCGAGCGATGACCGTGAGGAGCCCGCGGAGCCGTTCGAGCTGGTGCGCGGCGAGGGCGTCCGGCGTGAGGCACTCGAGCGCGATCACGTCAGTCCGCGTTCTGTCTGTCCGCGGTGCTCCATCGATCGGCGCGGCCGTCATGGACAGGCGATGGCGCGATCAGACACGCGGCAGGATCTCGACGATTTCCCCGATCTTCCGGGCGCCGAGGAGCACGTTGGTCTTGCGGCCGAAGAGCGTCTCGGCCGAGGTCATCCAGAACAGCCCCATCAGCTCGGGATTGGGGGTCACCGCGAGATAGCCGGTCGGCCGGCTCATGAAGTCCAGTCCCGCGGCGCGTAGAAGACGGCCGAGCGGCACGCGCCCGCGGAGGACCTCGGCGCGCACCGGCCGAGGCAGCGCGGTGATCGTCAGACGCACGGCGCCCATCGCGACGGGCCGGCCCGACGCTTCGTCGACGAGCAGCACGCGGCGCACGTAGAACCGCGCGCGGGCCCGCGTCGACAGCACCCGGATGCCGACGCGCCCACCCACGTGCTCCTCGAGTGTCCGCGTCATCTCGCCTTCATGGACGAGCAGCGCGTGGTAGGGAGGCGGAATGTCCGCGGCCGCGACCGCCACGAGCGCCGGCGGCGCGATGCCCGCTTGCTCGTAGGCGATGTGCAATGGTGAGTTCTGGCGGCGGAGCGTCCGGCCGGCTCGAGGCCGGTCGACGCGGCGCCGCAGGCGTGCAGTCTGCAGCATGACCCCCTTGGCTACTTCAGCGTGCCCAGGTACTCGATGACGTCGCGGAGCTCGACCGGCGTCAGGATTGCCCCCATCGGCGGCATGGCCGAGGGCAGGTTCGTCCGGCTGGCGATCGCCACCTTCTCGAGCCGATGCCGCACGTTGGCCCCATCTTCCACCGTCACCATCGTCTCCGTTTCCTCCTGTAAGACGCCCTCGACGCGCTGACCGTTGCGGAGGGTGACGGCCACCGCACCGAACCCGGGCGCAATGCGCGCCGACGGGTTGATCAGGGCCTCGAGCAGCTCGACGCGGCCCAGGCGCGAGGCGATGCCGTCGAGCGGCGGGCCGACCGTGGACACCTGCTTGCCAATCGTGTGGCAGCGCACGCACTGCGCGGCCGGATGCTGCTGCGCGAGCTGGCGCCCGCGATTGACGCTGCCGCCGCGGGTCAGCGCGGTGGGAAATGTCACCGCGAGGTTCTCGAGCGCGCGGCCCACGCCCAACCCGTCGAGCCGTGCCACGAGCGGCGCCGCGCCGCTCGCCCGCGCGGCGTCGAACACGTCGAGCTGCACCTCCGACGCGAGCGTGCCGGCGGCGGCCAGGTCCAGCAGCCGGGCAATCCGATCGGCCGCGGCCATCGTCTTCAGCGCGCCCAGCGCCTGGAGCGCGCTCTGCTGCTCGCCGACGGACGCCTTGCCGACGACCGACGCGAGATAGTCCGCCTTCCCGGCGTCGGACAGCGGCAGCGAGCCAATGGCGCCAATCGCCGCCATGCGGACCGACGCGTCGGCGTCCGCGAGCGCGCCGGGCAGCAGACGCTCGATCTCGCCGGCGCCCAGGGCCTGCAGCGCGCGGAGCGCGGCGACGCGCACGGCGGGCGTCGCATCGTGCTCGAGGCGCGCCAGAAGGGCCGGCGTCGCCGCCTTGATCTCCAGCCGCGCGACGGCGTCGATGATGGCCGACTTCACCGGGGCCGATGTGTCGCCGGCGGCGAGCAGGTCTACCAGCGAGAGGACGGCCGCGCGCGCGGCCTCGGCATTGCGCGGCCCGGGCGGCGCGAGTTGCGCGCCGTCCACACGATCGAGCGGCGACGGCGCCGCCCACACGCCGAGCACGTCAATCGCCTCGACCCGCAGGGCCTGCGGCGCCGCCGGACTGGCGGCGAACGCGCCTACGCGGCGCGCGGCCTCGGCCGTGCCCACGCGCAGGTTGGCGTTCAGGGCGCGACGCACGAGCGGCTCAGCGGTGAAGCGTGCCTGGTCGAGCAGCGCCGCGAGCGGCGGCAACGCCGCGGTGACGCCCCCCTCGTCATTGATCGCCCGCGCGGCCTCGGTCACGACGACCTCGTCCTGATCCTGGAGGAACCGCGCGAGGCCGGCATCGCGCATGCGGCGCAGCGCCACGACCGCCGCGAGACGGACGGCACGCGACGGGTGGCCGGCGAGCGACGTCAGCGCGGCGGCATCGCCAATCGACGCGAGCGCCAGGCTGCCGGCGTGCCGCAGGTACACGTCGCGGTCGTCGTTGGCGGCGAGCATCGCGACGATCGCCGGCACGGCCGGCCGGTGCCGGAGCCGGCCCAGGGCTTCGGCGGCAAAGAACCGCGGTCGCATGGCCGCGTCACCGAGCAGCACGACCAGCGCGGCGGCGGCTCCAGAATGCCGGCCGTCGCCAATCAGGCGCGCGGCTTGTGCGCGAATCTCCGCATCCGTGTCTTCGAGGAACGGCGCGAGTCGCGCGGCGTCCGCGGACCGGGTGCGAGCGATCTGGGCGAGCCCCCACAGCGCGTGCACGCGCGCGAGCCGCGGTTCGCCGGTCCGCGCGGCCGCCTCCAGGCCGGCCGCATCGTTCCGGCGCGCCAGCTCGAACTGCGCGCGCTGGCGGATGCGCCGGTCCACGTGGCTCAGCAGCGCCCGCAGTTCCGTGGCGTCGCGCGTGATGAAGTCGGCCTGAATCAACGACCGGACCTCCGCGCGCAGCGGACTCGTCGCGGCCGCGGGCGTGTCGAGCTTCCAGACTCGCCCCTCACCCGTCGCTTCCCACCCGCGCATCCAGTCCGACAGGTAGAGCGCGCCATCGGGCCCGACCTTCATGCCGGGCGCCAGGACGCCGCGCATGACCTCGGTGTCCGATGCCAGCGAGAATCCCGCGCCCGCCTCGGCCAGCCGGAACGCGTACACCCGCGCCGTGGCTGCGCTCCCCGTATAGCTCGTGACGAAGAAGTGCCCGCGCCACCGCTCGTCGAGCGCGGCGCCCGGGTTGTAGACGAATCCCGAGGGCCCCGAGTGATACGACGCCACGGGCGGCACGATGTAGGCCGCCTGCCCCTCGAAACGCGGCCGGTATAACCCCTCGTCCATCCAGACGTTGTAGCGGTTGTTGGCGGTGTCGGTGTACTTGCCGTACTGCCACGTCGACCGCCAGCCGGCGTCCGAGCCGTAGGTGATGTACACCACGCGCTCACTCTCGCCTTTGTGGTCGCCGTCGTTGTCCACGCTGATCAGGTTGCCGTAGTCGTCGAAGTCGAACTCCTGCGTGTTCCGCAGGCCCGTCGCGAACACCTCGAACCCGCTGCCGTCGAAGTTCGACCGGAGGATCGCGCCCTGGTTCGGGTACTCCCAGCGGCGTCCCGTCTGATCGACGACGTTCAGCCCGATGTCCCCGACCTTCCAGTAGAGGCGCCCGTCGGGCCCGGCCATGACGCCCGACATGTCGTGGCCCCCGTAGGCCGGATGAATCGAGTAGCCGTGGCTGAGCGACGTCTTCTCGTCCATCACGCCGTCGCCGTTGGTATCGCGGAGCCGCCACAGATCCGGCGCCGCCGTGACGTAGAGCGCGCCCTGGTGCGCGAGCACGCCTCCCGCGATGTCGCTGGCCACATCCTCGTTGAACCCCTCGAACACGACGAGAGACTCGTCGGCGCGGCCATCGCCGTCGGTGTCACGGATGCGGTAGATGCGCTCCTTGTAGGTGGTGAGGTCCCGCCAGTCGTGCGATCCGTCCGCGTTGCGGTCCGGCAGCCACGTGTTCCGCGCGCTGCGCTCGGGCGCCAGGTGACGCCGGAAGAACTGCCGCAGATCCTCGACCGTGCGGAGGGTGTGCACCTCGGGAACCCAGTCGGGATGCTCGCGGATGTCCATGGGCATGCCCGATCGCGCCGATCCGACCACATAGACGGTCCCATCGCGGTCGATGTCGAGACCAATCGAATCGGTGACGAACTCCGTCGGGGCCCAGAGCGTCAGCTCGAAGCCTTCGGCGAGCTGGGCCGGAATGGTCTGCCGGGCCTCGCGGGCGCGCTGTTCCACCTCGGCGGCCGATAGCCGGACGGGCGCGGGCGCGCTGCGCTGGCCCTGGCCACTGACGCCGGGCGGTGCCAGCAGCACCAGACACGCCGCGACGAGGGCTGCAGGCGCGACGCGCGCGGACCAGGGCCGGCGGGCAGGGCGGGGACCAGGCTCGGCGTGTCGCAGCAGCATGTACGACCCCAGGAGTTGGTGGACGAGCCGGCCGGCGCGCTGGCCGGCCCGGTGACGAACGACGGACCCGCTACTTCCGCTTCGGGCGATGGACGTGCGTGGCCTGGCCGAAGAATACCTCGGCGGCCTCCATCAGCGTCTCCGACAGCGTGGGATGCGGGTGGATGCTGAGCTTGAGGTCGGTCGCGAGCGCCGCCATCTCGATGGCCAGCACGCCCTCGGCAATCAGCTCGCCGGCGCCCGATCCGACGATGCCGACGCCCAGAATGCGCTCGGTGTCGGGCTCGATGACGAGTTTCGTCAGCCCATCGGGACGGTCGATGGCCAGGGCGCGGCCGAGCGCCGCCCAGGGGAACTTCGCAATCTCGACCGGTCGGCCCTGCTGCCTGGCCTCGTTCTCGGTCAGGCCGCACCAGGCGACTTCAGGATCCGTGTAGACGACGGCCGGGATGGCCTGCGGCTCGAAGACCACGGTGTGGCCCATCGCGGCCTCGACCGCCACGCGGGCTTCGTGCGATGCCTTGTGCGCGAGCATCGGCTCGCCCACGACGTCGCCAATGGCGAAGATCGAGGGCTCGGCGGTGCGCATCGACGCGTCCACCTCGATGAAACCGCGCTGCCCCACCTTGACCTTCGTCTTGTCCAGGCCTGGCACGGCGGAATTCGGCTTGCGGCCGACGGAGACGAGGACGCGGTCGAACGTCTGGCTGCGGTCCGCCTCGGCGAGGCTCTCGCCCTCCATCTTCACGGCCACACCAGCCTTGCCGTCCTTCATCTCGACGACCCGCGTGTTGAGCCGCACCTTGTGCATCGTCGTCTCGAGCCGCTTCGCGAGGACGTTCACGAGATCGCGATCGGCGCCGGGCAGCAGGCCGGGCGTCATCTCGACGACGGTGACCTGGGACCCGAGCGCGGCGTAGACCGATCCCAGTTCGAGGCCGATGTACCCGCCGCCGACGACCAGCAGCGACTTCGGCACGTCCGGCAGGTCCAGCCCCGAAGTGGAATCCATCACGCGCGGGCTGTCGATCGACAGGCCAGGCACGGCGGCCGGCCGCGATCCGGTGGCGATGATCGCGTGCTCGAAGGTGAGCGTCTCGGTGCCGCCCTTCACGAGATCGATGGACACGTTGCGGGCGTCCACGAACGTGGCCCGGCCCTGGATGTAGTTGACCTTCCGCATTTTCGCGAGCTGCCCGACACCGCCGGTCAGCTTCGCGACAACCTGGTCCTTGAACGCCCGCACCTTGGCGACGTCAATCTTCGGCTCGCCGAACGTGACGCCCCAGGCCGACGCGTGTTTCGCTTCGCCAATGACCTTCGCGACGTGCAGCAACGCCTTCGAGGGGATACATCCGCGGAAGAGACAGACGCCGCCCGGGTTGGGCTCGGGATCGACCAGCGCCACGGACAGGCCGAGGTCGGCCGCATAGAACGCCGCGGCGTACCCGCCGGGGCCGGCGCCGATGACGAGAAGTTGGGTGGAGGACATGGACACGACGCAGTCAGGGTTAAAGGTTAGAGGTGAGAGGTCAAAGGTTCCAAGGCCGGGGCCTCTTCAGTGTGCGGCATCAGGCCCTAATTGCCTCTGACCTCTAACCTCTAGCCTGATTACAGATACACGCTGAGGGGCTGTTCCAGGGCTTCGGCGATGAAGCGCAGGAACCGGATGCCGTCGGCGCCGTCGATCACGCGGTGGTCGTACGACAGCGAGAGTGGCAGCATCTGGCGCGGCGCGAACGCGCCGTCGCGCCAGACGGGCTCCATGGCGCCGCGCGACACGCCGAGAATGGCGACTTCGGGCTGGTTCACGATGGGCGTGAACGCCGTGCCGCCGATGCCGCCCAGATTGGTAATCGTGAAGACTCCGCCGGACATCTCGTCGAGGCTCAGTTTCTTGTCGCGTGCCTTCTTCGAGAGCGTGCCCATTTCGACGGCGATCTCGGTTAGCGTCTTGCGATCGGCGTCGCGCAGGACCGGCACGAGTAGGCCATTCGGGGTGTCCACCGCCAGGCCGATGTGGCAGTACTTCTTGACGATGACCGTCTGGTTCGCCATGTCGACCGACGAGGCGAACTGCGGGTAGCGCTGGATCGCCAGCGCGGCAATCTTGACGAGGATGGCCGTGACCGTCAGCTTGCCGCCGGCCGCTTCGACCCGCGGGCCGTAGGCACGCCGGACCTCCTCGAGCGTCGTCACGTCTGCCTTGTCGTGCTGCGTCACGTGCGGCGCAATCCAGGAGGCGGACAGCTGCTCGGCCGTCTTGCGCCGGATGTTGGACATCGGCGTGACCTCGACGTCGCCCCACCGGGTGAAGTCGGGCAGGGGCGGAGCCGAGGGCCGACCCGTGGCGCCGCCGGCCAGCAGCGTCTGCACACGCGACTTGACGTCATGCTGGCCGATGCGTCCGCCCGGTCCCGTGCCGGAGACGTCGGCGATGTTCACACCCAGCTCCCGTGCGTAGCGGCGGACCGACGGCGCGGCGGGCACGGGCGCACCGCCGTCCACGCGTGGAGGCGGCGGCAGCGGCCGGGCCGTGTGAATGTCCACGACCGACGCGGTCTTCTGCGCGGCTGGCCTGGAGGGTTCCGCCGGTGACGCCTTCGCCGGCGCCGCGGCGGGCGGCGGCGCGGCGGGCGCGGGCTTGACGCCCGCGGGCGGATCGGATTTCGCGTCGGGTTTCGCCGCCTTCGCGGGCGCCTTGCCGGCGGCTGCGCCCGACTCGTCGAGCACGACAATCGCCTGGCCAACCTTCACGCTCTCGCCGGCCTTGACGCGCACCTCGCTGACCTTGCCGGCGGCGCTCGACGGGACTTCGATCGTGGCCTTGTCGGTCTCGAGCTCGAGGACCGACTGATCCTTCTCGACCATGTCGCCCACGTTGACGAGGACACGGACGACATCGCCCTTCGCGATGTTCTCCCCCAGCTCGGGCAGCGTGACTTCAATCGGCATCGACTCGGTCCTCGCCGGCTACGCGGTTGCCGGATCGATCTTGTCGGGGTTGATATCCAGGTCCTTGAAGGCCTTGGCGACCGTCGCCGGCTCGACCTGCCCATCGCGTCCGAGCGCGGACAGCGCGGCGGCCGCGACGTGGCGGGCATCGACCTCGAAGTGATCCCGGAGGGACGCGCGATCTTCGCTGCGGCCGAAGCCGTCGGTGCCGAGCGTGACGATCGGCCGGCCCACCCAGCGGGAAATCATGTCGGGCTGGCTCTTCAGGTAGTCCGAAGCTGCGACGACGACGCCGGGCGTGTTCGCGAGGCACTCGGTGACGTACGGAACCCGCGGGGGCTTGCCGGGGTTCCACAGGTTCCAGCGGTCGGTACGGTGCGCGTCGCGGTAGAGCTCGTTGTAGCTCGTCGCGCTCCAGACGTCGGCGGACACGCCGTACCCGGCCAGGAGTTCCTGAGCTTTCACGACTTCATTGAGGATGGCGCCGCTGCCCAGCAGCTGCGCGCGCGCCTTGGCCTTGCCGTCGGCCACCGCGCGGAAGCGGTAGAGGCCCTTGATGATGCCGGCCTCGGCCCCCTCGGGCATGGCCGGCATCTCGTACTGCTCGTTCATGACGGTCAGATAGTAGAACACCGCCTCGCCGTCGCCGTACATCCGGTGGATGCCGTCCTTGATGATGACGGCCAGCTCGTAGGCGTAGGCGGGGTCGTAGGCCCGACAGGTGGGCACGGGCAGCGCCAGCACGTGGCTGTTGCCGTCCTGGTGCTGCAGCCCCTCGCCCGCCAGCGTCGTCCGGCCGGCCGTGCCGCCGAGGAGGAAACCGCGACAGCGCGAGTCGGCGGCGGCCCAGATGAGGTCGCCGACGCGCTGGAAGCCGAACATGGAGTAGTAGATGAAGAAGGGGATGGTATTGATGCCGTGCGTGGCGTAGGCCGTGCCGGCGGCAATCCACGACGAGATCGATCCGGCCTCCGTGATGCCCTCCTCGAGGATCTGACCGTCCTTGGCTTCCTTGTAGTAGAGCAGCGTGGCCATGTCGACCGGCTCATAGAGCTGGCCGATGCTCGAGTAGATGCCGGCGGTCTTGAAGAGCGCCTCCATGCCGAAGGTCCGCGCTTCGTCGGGCACGATGGGCACGACGAGCTTGCCGATCTCGGGGTCCTTGAGGAGCTTCGCCAGCATCTTCACGAACACCATCGTCGTCGACGCCTTGCGGCCTTCGGTACCCTTGTAGAACTCGTCGAAGATGCCGGTCAGGGCGGGACGAATCGGCTGGACACGCACTTCCCGCTTCGGCACGAAGCCGCCGAGCGCGATGCGCCGTTCCTTCATGTAGCGGATCTCGGCGCTCGACTCGTCGGGACGGAAGAAGGGCGCGTCGGCGATGCGATCGTCGGGAATGGGGATGCTGAACCGATCGCGGAAGTACCGCAGGTCCGCCTCGTTCATCTTCTTCTGCTGATGGGTGATGTTCTTGCCTTCGCCGGCCTCGCCGAGGCCGTAGCCTTTGATGGTGCGCGCGAGGATGACCGTCGGCGCGCCCTGGTGACGGACGGCGGCGCGATAGGCGTTGTAGACCTTGACGGGATCGTGGCCGCCGACGCGCAGCTTCAGCAGATCCTCGTCGGACAGGTGCCGGACCATGTCGAGCAGCCGGGGATCCTCGCCCCAGAAGTGCTCACGCAGGTAGGCGCCGTCCTCGACGACGTAGCGTTGATATTCGCCGTCAACGACTTCCCCCATGCGCTTGACCAGGACGCCATCGACATCGCGCGCGAGCAGGTCGTCCCACTCCGATCCCCAGAGGACCTTGATCACGTTCCAGCCGGCGCCGCGAAAGACCGCTTCGAGCTCCTGAACGATCTGGCCGTTGCCGCGGACGGGACCGTCGAGACGCTGGAGGTTGCAGTTGATGACGAAGATCAGGTTGTCGAGCTTCTCGCGGGCGGCGAGCGAGATGGCGCCGAGCGATTCGGGTTCGTCCGTTTCGCCGTCACCGAGAAACGCCCAGACCTTCTGTTCGGAGGGCGCCTTGAGGCCGCGGTTCTCCAGATAGCGGATGAACCGGGCCTGGTAGATCGACATGATGGGCCCGAGGCCCATCGACACGGTCGGATACTCCCAGAAGTCCGGCATCAGCCAGGGATGCGGATAGGAGGACAGGCCGCCGCCCTTGCGGAGCTCGCGGCGGAAGTTGCGGAGCTGCTCTTCGGTCAGGCGCCCTTCGAGGAACGCGCGGGCGTAGATGCCGGGCGAGGCGTGGCCCTGGTAGAAGACGACGTCGGCGTCGTGCCCGGCGTCCTTGCCGCGGAAGAAGTGATTGAAGCCGACCTCGTAGAGCGTGGCCGCCGAGGCGTAGGTCGAGATGTGGCCACCGATGCCGTCCGACTCGCGGTTGGCCTGCACGACCATGGCGGCGGCATTCCACCGGACCAGACTCTTGGTGCGGCGCTCGAGGGCGCCGTCGCCGGGCATGGCCACCTGCTCCTGCGCCGAGATGGTGTTGATGTAGGGCGTGGTCGCGACAAACGGCACGCGCACGCCGGAGACGCGCGCACGAGCGCGCAGCGCTTCGAGCAGCCGCACGGTGCGGCCGGCATCCCCCTGGTGCAGGACGTAGTCGAGCGATTCCAGCCACTCGCGTGTCTCGAGCGCTTCGAGAGCCGCCTCGTCCATCGGTGCCATGTTCTTCATGAGGGCTCGTTTCTGAATTCGTCCGGAGCAGTTTCATCTTACTGCCTGCTCGGGCGAGAGGATAGCTGAGAGGCGTCATTCCGTGCACCGGATGCCTCGCGGGCATGGAGGCCATCTGAGGCGGAGATGGCGCGCAGTCGGCGCGATCGCATCAGGGCCGCGCGTCCGGCTCGCCCGCCGCCAGCGGCCAGGCGCGGACCACCGACACGGCGAGGTCGGGACGATCGCTGATGAGACCCGTCACGCCACGCCCGAGCAACTGCTGCATCTCCGCCGGGTCATCGACGATCCAGGCGTGCGCCGGCAAGCCCGCGCGCGTGACGACACGCACGAAGGCCGGCGTGAGGAGCAGCCGCCGCCCGCGGCGGACCGGCATCTGGAACAGCCGAAAGGCGGGCCGGCGCGGCGCGAGGCGGAACAGCGCCCGTCGCACGGCCGCCTGCACCTCGGGCCGGGAGGCGCTGGTCACGATGTCCGGCGCGAGTGTCCGGACGGCGTGGAGCACCGGGAGGCTGAAGCCGCCGATGATGACACGCGACTCCGCACCGGCCGCCCGGATCACCTCCAGCACACGAGGCGCCGCGTCCGGACGATCGCCCTTGATCTCGATCACGAAGGGCATGGCCGCGAAGCGACGCAGCACGTCGACGAGCCTCGGCACCCCCGCGCCCCGGCCGCGCCAGGGATGGCCGTCGGCCGCCCCAAAGCGGTAGCCGGCGTCGAGGCGGCCCAGGGCCTCGGCCGTCCGCTCGGCGACCGGTCCGGTGGCGTCGGTGGTCCGGTCGAGCGTCGCGTCGTGAATGACGACGACCTCGCCGTCCTTCGAGAGATGTACGTCGCACTCGATGGCATCGACGCCGAGCGCGGCCGCCCGCTCGAAGGCCGGGAGCGTGTTCTCGGGCGCGAGCCGGGATCCGCCCCGGTGCGCGATCGCGACGGGCGTCGAGAGGGACAGGAGGCGCGTGAGGGACATCAAGGAGAGGCGGTCAGCACCCAGCCGCGCTACTATGCCTTATGCCTCTTCCGACATCGCTCGGCGCGCTGCGCGCCGCGGTGCAGGCCGGCCAGGTACCGCGCCGACCCGTCAAGGACGAACTGCGCGCGAACCTGGCCGCCCAGCTCCGAGCGCACCGCCCGCTCTTTCCCGGCATCATCGGGTTCGACGACACGGTCGTGCCGCAGGTGACCAACGCGATCCTGTCGCGGCACAACTTCATCCTGCTGGGCCTGCGCGGGCAGGCGAAGACGCGGCTCCTCCGCGCGCTCACGAGTCTGCTCGATGACGAGATTCCCGTGATGCCCGGCTGCGAGCTGCACGACGACCCGCTGGCGCCTCTGTGCGCCGCCTGCCGGGCGCGCGTGGCCGTCGAGGGCGACGACACGGCCGTCTCCTGGCTGGGCCGCACCGACCGGTATGTCGAGAAACTGGCCACGCCCGACGTGACGATTGCCGACCTCATCGGGGACGTGGATCCCATCAAGGCCGCGCGGACGGGACGTGAGCTGGGCGACGAGCTGACGATGCACTACGGCCTGCTGCCGCGCGCCAACCGCGGGATCTTCGCGGTCAACGAGCTGCCCGACCTGGCGAGCAAGGTGCAGGTCGGCTTGTTCAACATCCTCCAGGAAGGCGACGTCCAAATCAAAGGCTACCCGGTGCGGCTGCGGCTCGACGTGCTGCTGGTGTTCAGCGCCAATCCGGAAGACTATACCGCGCGCGGGAAGATCATCACGCCGCACAAAGACCGCATCGGCTCCGAGATCCGCACCCACTATCCGCGCTCGCGGCAGGATGGCCTCGCCATCACCGCGCAGGAAGCGTGGATCGAGGCGCGCGCGGCCACGACCGGCGCGCCGCCGGTGCACGTGCCGGCGTTCGTCCGGGAGATCGTCGAGGAGATCGCCGTGCATGCCCGCGCCGATCAGAAGGTCGACCGCCGATCGGGTGTGAGTCAGCGCCTGCCCATCACGACGCTCGAGAACGTCGTGTCGAACGCGGAGCGGCGGGCGCTCCTCAACGGGGAGGCCGAGGTCGTGCCGCGCGTCTCCGACGTCTACGCGTCGCTGTCGTCGCTGACCGGCAAGATCGAGCTCGAGTACGAAGGCGAGCTGAAGGGCGCCGAGGCCGTGGCGCGCGAGCTCGTGCGCCAGGCCGTGGCGACCGTCTTCGAGGGGTACGCGGTCAACGCCGCGACCGCGTCGGTCACCGGCTGGTTCGAGCGCGGCGGCGTGCTCGACCTCGCG
>CAZFAT010000062.1:0-48643 GCA_964517075.1 uncultured Solibacteraceae bacterium | reverse complement strand
GCCGGTGACCGTGCTGAGCCGGATGGAGGGGCGCGAGTGGGTCGCGCTGGCCGTGACGCCCTCCGTCGTGCGCACGTGGCTCGACGAGGCCGCGGCCCGCGCGGACGCGCGGCGGGATCGCGTCGCACTCGTCGACCACGCCGACGGCCCGGCCGTCGCCGGCGCTGGGCCGGCCGGGCGCGAGCGATCCAGCGAACGCGCGGGTGCCCGCGCGCGAGCAGCAGGAGATCTTGCGGCGGTTCGTGGTGTTCCTCGAGGACCTGCGCGGCGAGATGGTGCCGCACGCACGGATCGAGGAGGCCATCAATGACATCCTCGGGCACGCCTGCTCGGTCGTCACCGCCGTCCCGACGCGGCCAGGGGCGAGCGGCTCGTCGCCTTCTACGCCCGTCAGGACGTGCGACCTGAAACCCGGTGGGAACGGCTGTGCCGGAGCGATCTGCCGCGGCTGTGGATTCCCCGGCGCGACAACCTGCTGCGCATCGACGCGATTCCCACGCTGGGCACCGGCAAGACCGACCTGAGGGCCGTGAAGCAGCTGGCGCTCGCCAGCGCGACGCGGAACCGTCCGTCGCCGCGGGCTCGTCGCCGCGGGGCTTCAGCCCCGCGGGCCCAGGCGGTCCCCATCCACCTACGCGTGCCGCTGGACCGCCGCGGCCCCGTACAGCATCCGGATCTTGACGTGCTCGAAGCCGCTCGTGCTTTGGATGAAGCGCGGCAGGTCGGGTTCCGTGCTGATTCGCCGCAGTGCGAACACGTCGCTGCGATCGCCGTTGAACCCCGGAGCGCTGGTCACCGCGCACATGTACCCGGCGCGCCGGACCGCCTGCCGCACCTTGGCGTTCAGGCTGCCGTTCGGGTAGCAGAACAGGTCGACCCGCCGGCCAAGCTCATCCTCGATCCGCGCGCGGGACCCGCTGAGCTCGCGCTCCAGCCGTCCAGCGTCCACGTTCGTCAGGATGGGATGGGTGATCGTGTGCGAGCCGATCTCGACTCCCGACTGGTCCATCTCGCGGGCCTGGTCCCAGTCGATTGGCGCGAACTCTTCGGGAGGCGCGTCCGGCACGGTCAGGCCCAGCCGGCGCGCAATCCCGGCGATCGCTTCGTCCTTGGCGTGATCCTCGAGCGCCTTCATCCCGGTGTTGAAGACCGCCGTCAGGTCTGCGCGTGACCGATGCCCGCCCGCTCCCCATTCGGCCGGCGCGCCCGCCATCGAAGCCTGGAGCGCGTCGGCCGACGCCTGCGCGACGAGGTAGCGCAGCTTGTCGGTCCAGATCCAGGCCGTCCGGTCGGTGAACCCGGTGACGACGAAGACCGTCGCGGGAATCCGCCGTGCGCGGAGCAGTGGAAACGCCACCCCATACGCGTCGCGGTAGGCGTCGTCGATGGTGATGACCGCGGTGCGGGGGGGCACGGGCCGGCCCGAGGCGAGGAGCATGGCCAGGTAGGACAGCGGCACGACCTGGTAGTGCGTCGTCAGGTACTCAAGCTGCTCGCGGAAGACGCGGACGGGGAGCCCCGGGCCGTTCTCGCCGAGGCTGAAGCGGTGGTACATCAGCACCAGGGCCTTGCCGCGGTGGGCGAAGCGAAACGGCGCGAACGCGCCCGTCGCCTGCATGAACTTGAGCACTTTGGTCTTCATGCGCAATCCGGCGACCCGGGCGCGAGCCCGGGGTCGATCAGACAGGCAGGGGAGGGGCCTGTGGGTCGGGTGAACGCCATTGTTTCACGACGGGGGGGCGGGACGCGACCACGAGGGCGGACCGGGAACATGGACGCGCCCTTGCCGCGCGGGATAGGCTCGGTTCGTTCATGAGTGAGACCTTTGGCATCCTCCCGCCGGGGTATCGACTCCCCGCCGCGACCCATCCGGGGCCCGTCGTCCTGCAGATCGCGGACCTGGATCACTCCATTGGCTACTACGAGCGCGTGCTCGGCCTGCGCGTGATCGAGCGCGCGAGGTCCAGCGCGGCGCTGGGCCCGCACGACGACGATCGGGTGCTCGTCCGGCTCGAGGCGCGGCCCGGCCTGCGCCACACGCCGCGCCGCGGCGCGCTGGGCCTCTATCATTTCGCCATCCTGCTGCCCGATCGCCCGGCACTGGGCCGGTTCCTCGGCCACCTGCAGACGGCGGGCATCGCCGTGGGGACCGCCGATCACGCCGTCAGCGAGAGCGTCTACCTGACGGATCCGGACGGCCTGGGCATCGAGGTCTACGCGGACCGTTCGCCGTACACGTGGCGCGTCCAGGAGGACGGGCAACTGTTCATGACCACGGCTCCGCTGCACATCGGGAGTCTCCTCGACGCCGCGGCCGGCGAACGATGGACCGGAGCACCCGCTGGCACGGTGATGGGTCACGTGCATCTTCACGTCGGCAATCTGGACGAGGCGGCGCGGTTCTATCACCAGGCGCTCGGCTTCGACAAAGTCGTGTGGGGTTATCCGGGCGCGCTGTTCTTCTCGGCAGGCGGCTACCATCACCATCTGGGCACGAACACCTGGTCGCCGGGCCCTCCAGCCACCGACGATCAGGCGCGCCTGCTGACCTGGGACCTCGTCCTCCCGACCCTCGAGGACCTGGCGGCGGCCGTCGGCAGCCTGGCCGCCGCGGGGCACACGCCCAGCGGACGCGACACGGCATGGACGGTCGCCGATCCCTGGGGCACGCGCGTGCGGCTCGTGGCGCAGGAGCCGTAGATGGAGGGACCGACCTCGAGGTCGGCCCGATGGACGCCGAACGTTCGATCGCGCTGGCGCGTCGCCGGCGCTCTTGTCGTTGTCATGCTCGGCACGCGCGCGGCGTTCCTGGTCGTCGACTACCTGCTCGACGGCGCCACTCGCCGGTATCACGTTGAGGCTGCGGTCACCCTGTTCGTCGTGGCCGGCCTCGTGTTCCGCTTGTCAGCCGGGCCGTGCGGGACGAATGCCAGCCGGTCTGCCCGCTCGACTCCCGTATGGGCGCTCCTCCTGTGTGTCGCCGGCAGTCTCGCGTTGTACTGGCCGGTGTTGACCATCGGCTTTCTGTCGGATGATTTCGGGTTGCTGGCGCGCGCCACACGCTGGGAGATCGGCGAGGTCACACCCATGCTCTTTCGTCCGCTGCCGCTCGTCGTCTGGGCAATGCTCAGCGCCCTGCAGGCACCGCCCGCCGTATGGCACGCCCTCAACGTCGTGCTGCACGGCGTCAACGCCTTTCTGACGATGAAGCTTGCGGAAGGCTGGATGCCGGGCCGCTGGCCCGTCCTGGCTGGAGGGCTGATGCTGGCGGCGCCGCTGGCGGTTGAGGCGGTGGCGTGGGCATCAGGAATCTTCGACGTGTCGGCCACGCTGCTCGTCCTGCTGGCCGTGACGTTCGCCCGTGCCTGGGACCGGGCACCCACGCGGGCGGCGCGGGCGGCCTTTCTCCTCACCGCGATCCTCGCCATGGCGGCCAAGGAGACGGCCGTTGTCGCCGGCGTGCTCGTGCTCATCGATGCCTGGGTCCGTCGTGCAATCCGGCCGGCTCTCCTGCGGGATCTGGCTCTGGTCACTGGTCTCGCCGCGGTCTTCGCCGGCGCTCGTCTACTCGGTGCGTTCGGGGCCGACGCGCCGGCGATGAGCCGCTACCTGGCGCAGCGCGTGGTGTTCGAGAGTTACGGCAGTCTCGCCGTGCCATGGCACGAGAACTGGTTGGCCGCGGCGCCCTGGGCGGCGATTGTGGCGGCGTTGGTCGTCATCAGCCTGCTGAGCGTCTTCTTCGTCACGACTGGGGAAATGCGCCCGCGGTTCGCAGCAGGCGCCGCGGGCTGGGTGCTGATCTCCGTGCTCCCCGTCGCGCCGATGCTCTTCATTGCGCCGGACCTGCAGGGGGCGCGGTACCTCTACCTGGCGGCGCCGGCCTGGGCCGCGTTGATTGCAGGACTGGCGGCCGGCCTGCCGGTCAGGGTCCGCGTCATCGGCGCGGCGGCCGGGGCGGTGTTGGCGGCTGGTTCAGCGGCCGGTGTCCGCGCGCATCTCGAACCCTGGGTGGCGGCCGCGGCCGGGCGCGATCGCATCCTCGCCGCCGCGAGCGTGCACGGCGGCATCCGCGGGTGCGGCATCGTGAGTCTGACGGGCCTGCCGGACCACGTGGCGGGCGCCTACCTCTTTCGCAACGGCACGGCCGAAGCCTTTGCTCCGCTCGGCGTCATCGTGCGGCCCGACGCTGCGCCCGGATGTTCGTTCGTGTGGAACGCGGCCGCAGACCGGTTCGAGGACACGCGGTAGGAATCCCTCACACCTTCAATCCGATCGACCGCATCAGTGCCAGCGCGTTGCTGCTTTGCACGATACCGGCGCGGAGCCGATAGTCGAACGTGAGCACGCCATCCGCCAGGTGATCGACGAAGTGAACGTTCTCCGCACGGCCCGCCAGGCGTGTGGCAATCTCGCCGAGCGCCAGGTCGTGCGTGGTGGCGAGGCCGATGGCGCCAAGGTCAATCAGGCCCGCGAGCACCGCCTCGGCGCCCAGCCGGCGATCGTGGGAGTTCGTGCCGGCCAGAATCTCGTCGAGCAGGAACAGCACGCCGCCCTGGCAGCGGGTGGCGAGATCGACGATCTGTTTCAGGCGGGTGATCTCGGCGAAGAACCGTGACCGGCCATCGGTCAGTGAATCCTGCACGCGGATGGCCGCGCCGACCGCCAGCGGCGTCAGCCGGAACGCCGTCGCGCGCACCGGCGCTCCCATTTGTGCGAGAACGACGCTCACGCCGAGTGTGCGGAGGAGCGTGCTCTTGCCTGACATGTTGGATCCGCTGACGACGAGCAGCGCCATCCCGCTGCTGTGCAGAGCCACGTCGTTCGTCACGGCGGTGGACGGCAGCACGGGATGCGCCAGCGCGGTGGCGGCGACCATGGCCGGCCCGTCGGTCAGCGCCGGAAACACGTAGGTCGGGTGCTCGGCGGCGAAGGTTGCGAGCGCGACGAGCGCCTCGAACTCGCCGATGGCGTCGAGCCACCGGGGCACGTGCGGCCCGGAGCGGCGGCGCCAGGCTTCGATCGCGAACGCCCACTGCGTCGCCCAGAGCATCAGGGCCGCCGGTACCGCGAACATCACGTTGCGCCGTGACGCCAGCATGGCGACGAGCTTCGAGAGGCGGTTGATCTCTGCCGACGCGGTCCGGCCGGTTGTGGCTATGGTGGTTTGCAGGTCGGTCAGGCACGGACTCGCGAATGACTCGCGCTCAACGAGGGCGAGCAGTTCGGCCACGAGATCCAGGTCGTGCGCGGGCGCGTCGACGGCGTCAATCACAGCGAGGACGTGGGGCTTGAGCGCCTGGGCGACGAGCGACTGGACGAGGATGAGTGCGGCCGCCACGCCGCCCCACGCTCCCGTCGATACCCACGTCACGAGCGCGCCGATCGTGGCCGCGCTCAGCAGCGCGAGCATCGGGCGCGCGACGGTGCTGCTGAGGACGATGCGTGAAGTGGCCCACCGTCGAAGCAGGCTGGCGTCCACGCTCACGCGGAGGGGATCACCCATCACCGCCACGGTCTCGCGCAGGTCGATTCGCGGCACCAACTCGGCGACGGCCGCCTGCCGCTGGCGGATGACATCAGGCGGCGCCGGCTCGAGCAGCCAGCGCGCCAGGATCTCCTCGCCCATCTGCGTACGCATCGTGGCCAGCAATTCGAAGAGGCTGCCTCGTCCGAACAGGTCCAGGTCGGCGGCGTAGAGATGGTCGGCCGGAAGGAACGCCTCCCCGGGCCGGCCGCGGCCGATCCAGTCATTCGCCAGCCTGGCGAGTCCGCGTTCGTAATGGGCGACGGCGGATGCCGTTCGATCCCGCGCGTTCAGCAGCCGGCCGTGCAGCAGCGCCACGACGGCAAATGCCAGGGGAGGGACGAACAGCCACGGAGTCCAGCCCAGCAGGGCGAGTAATACGGGCACACTCGCGGCAATGAGCAGGCGCACGTAACTGAAGCGCGCGTGCGTGCGCTCCTCGGTGGCCAGGGCCGCGCGACGGGCCTCGAGCCGCCGGCGGTACTCCGCGTCGATGGAGCCGGCATCGGTCACGGCGTTATTGTGGCCTGAGGGGCTTCGCGGTAGTTCTGAGTTTTGAGTCATGAGTCTTGAGGCTCTGGTCGCAGTCGGGAACTCTGAACTCACGACTCAGAACTCAAACTAATCTAAGATCCTGAGACCCCGTGTCCACGACGCCCGTCACCCCACCGTACCCGGCGGCGCACGCGGTGGCGCTCCGTGCGCGCGAGCACTTCGCGCGTCACCTGGAGGCGGCGCGGGCCCAGGGACGGCAGGATCTGGCGCCCGAGCCGGATGCCGACGCCATCGAGGCCATCGTGGACGCGGCGTTCTGGGCCAGCCTCCGGCGCGAGGAGGGGGTGCTGCCGCGCATCTCGCTGGCCTTCGTGCCGCCCGATCCGGCCGGCAGTCCCCTGACGTTCGAGCGTCCGCTCCCGCTCTCGGCCCCGGCCCTCGCGAAGCTCGCGCCCGCGGTCGAGCGTCCGGGCATCCATCTGGGCGTCTGGCGTGACTTCGGCGGCGAGCTGCGGGTCTGGGGGACGACGCGCCGCCTGCCGGCGCTGTGCTTCGTGCTCGAAGTCGTGACCTCCGGACTGCTGGTCATCAAACATCGCAGCGAGTCGTTCGGCAAGTTCGTCAACATGGTCGTGCTCGAAGGCAACGCCATCAAGGTCGTGGACGAGGGGCGCGCCCGCCGGCCGGATTGCCCGGGCGTTGTCGCCTCACTGCTGGGTGTCGATCTGCCTGGACTCGTGCCGGACTCGATGAATGTGCTCGTCCAGATTGCGGCCTCGATGCGCGCGCACCAGCGCGGCGGCGCGCTGCTGGTGATTCCCTCCGACAACCGCGAGTGGCCCGAGTCCATCGTCCACCCGGTGACGTACGCGGTCTCGCCGCCGTACTCGGAATTGTCCGCGCTCATTGAGGCTCCCGGCCGGGTCGAGGCCTCGCACGAATGGCAGGAGGATTTACGGCGCGCGGTCGACGCCCTGGCCGGCCTGACGGCCGTGGACGGCGCCACGCTTCTGACCGAGCGCTACCAGTTGATGGCCTTTGGCGCGAAGATTACCCGCCGCCGCGGGCGTCCGCCGGTCGAGCGCGTGCTGCTGAGCGAGCCGGTCGAAGGCGCCGTCGTGACAGTCGTCAATCCCTACCAGCTTGGCGGCACGCGCCACTTCTCCGCTGCGCAGTTCGTCCAGGATCAACCGGACGCCACCGCCCTCGTCGCTTCCCAGGACGGCCGCTTCACGATCTTCAAGTGGTCCGGCGATGAGGACATGGTGCAGGCGCATCGGGTGGAGGCGCTGCTGCTGTAGCGTGCGGCGTTGTCGGTTTTCGGTTCCGGGTTTTCGGTACTGACATGCTCCCGGAACCGAGAAGCGAGAACCGAGAACAAACCTCGAGCCACCGTCAGCGCCAGATGTCCTTCAACAGTCCAAGCATCGCCGCCCACGATCGCTTGTCCGCGTCGGCGTTGTAGCTCAGCGCGGCCATGCCGTGGCTGTCGGCTTTGGGGTTGGTGAAGGCATGCTTCGCGCCCGGGTAGGTGACGATGGCATAGGTGGCGCCGGCGGCGTCCAGTTCCTTGCGGAGCGCCTCGACGTCAGCCGCGGGCGCCATCGGGTCGTCCGCGCCGTGCAGAACGAGCACGCGCGCGTGGACGGCGCCTTTCTGTGCCGGCGTCTGTGTGGCCAGGACGCCGTGGAAGCTCACGACGGCATCGAGATCCGGATGGCCCGCGCGGGCCATGTTGAGCACGACGCCCCCGCCAAAGCAGTAGCCAATGGCGGCGATGCGTGCCGGGTCCACGTGCGAGTCGGCCTTGAGCGCCGCCAGCGCGGCATCGAACCGCGCGCGGATCGCGGCGGGATCCTTCACCGCTTCCATCATGAACTTCTCGGCATCGGCGGGGTGCGCGGCGACCTTGCCGCCGCCGTAGAGGTCGAGCGCGAATCCGACATACCCGGCTTCGGCCAGCCGGCGCGCCTGCGCGCGGGCGTGCTCTTCATGCCCCCACCACTCGTGAACGACGAGTACCCCCGGCCGGGGCTCGGTGAACGCATCGTCCCACGCGATGAATCCTCTCAGGACCGTGCCGCCCTGCTTCAATTCGATCTCTCTCGTCTGAATGGCGGCGGAGGCCATGACCGGGAGCATGAGGAGCAGAAACAGCGTCAGGGTGGACCGAATCGCGCGCATAAGGACTCCTTGAGTGAGCCCGTCGATCATAACGCGGGGCTTCGGCCCGGCCGATGCCGGCGCAACCCGCCGGCTGGAGCGCGGCCGTCCCGTCTCGTGGTAGAAACAGGTCGCCGCTCAGGGCTCACCCGAAGGGAGCAGGTCATGAAGCGTGTGGTGCTGTTCGTCGTCCTCGTCACGTGGCTCGGGGCGCGCCCTGCGTTCGCGGCGGGTGCCGAAGCCAAATCGCCAGCGCCGGTACCGCCCGCGGCACCGGCGACGATCGAATACGACTTCTCCGCCAGATCCGCCGGGATCGCCGAGATGGCCAAGACCTCGAAGCGCCCGGACCTGCGCCGAGCCGCGCCGGTCGCGGCGCAAGCGACCGGAAGCAGGTCTTTCTGGAAAACGCCATGGCCGTACGTGATTGGTGGCGGAGTTGTCGCGATGCTCGTCGTGATCTCTCAGACCAAAGAAGGCGGGTTGTACTAGTCGGTTCGGGCAGGCCGCAGGGTGGACGAAAGGAGGATGCGATGGCGGAACTCGTGAACCACGACCGGCGGACGTTCCTTCGCCGCGGCGCCATGGGCGCCGGGGCCTTGTGGATGTTCTCGCTCGAGGAACTGCTGGCGCGGCGCGCGGTCGAGTCGCCGCGGGTGCAGGGACCGTACGGCCCGGTCAGCCCGAAGCTCGACGAGACCACCGGACTGCCGCTGCTGCAACTGCCCGACGGCTTTCGGTACCGCTCGTTCGCCTGGACGGGCGATCTCATTGCCGAAGGGCTGCGCTGTCCTGCCTCTCACGACGGCATGGCCGTCGTCGATCGCGGTGACGAGGCCGGACACGTGGTTCTCGTCCGCAATCACGAAATCGGTGCCGGGCCGCCGTTCGTCGCGGACGGGTCGTTCAAGGCCTCGGATGTGAGCGGTGGCGGCACGACGAACCTGCTCTTCGACACGACGACCGGCACCTGGAAGCGCGCGTGGGCGTCCTTGACGGGCACGCGGCGCAACTGCGCCGGCGGCGTGACGCCCTGGGGCACCTGGATCACGTGCGAGGAAACGACCGACCCCGATCTCGGCTGGTGTTTCGATGTCGGCAAGGAGCAGGGCGATCCGACGCCGCTCAAGGACATGGGCCGGTTCTCGCACGAAGCGGTCATGGTCGACCCGCGGAGCGGCAACGTGTACGAGACCGAGGACGCGGGCGTGACGAGCGGCTTCTACCGCTTCGTGCCGAACGAGAAGGGAAAGCTCAAGGAAGGCGGCGAGCTGTTCATGCTCGGCGTCAAGGGCCGGCCGGACATCAATCTCGGTCTGGCCTATCCGCTGGGCACGACCTGGCCGGTGACCTGGGTGCGGGTGCCGGATCCGCACGCGGCCACCCAGTCGCCCTTCGTACAGGGCCGCGCCGCTGGCGCCGCGCAGTTCCATCGGCTGGAAGGCGCCTGGTGGGGCGATCGCACGGGCTACTTCCTCTCCACGAGCGGCGGCCAAGTGGCCGAGGGCCAGGTGTTCGAGTACGACCCGGACAACGAGACGCTGAAGCTCATCTACGACTCGCCGGCGGCAATCGAATGCAACAACCCCGACAACATGGCGGTCACCCCGCGCGGCGGCCTCGTCCTCGCCGAGGACGGCAATGCCGTGGCCGAGGGCGAGCGGCTCGTCGGCCTCACGCTCGAGGGACAGAGCTTCATCTTCGCGATTAACAACGTCAACCTGACGACCGCGTACAACGATCGCGTGCCGGCGCGCGACTACCGCCAGAGCGAGCTGTGCGGCGTCTGCTACAGCCCGGAGGGGCGATGGCTGTTCGTGAACATCCAGTCGCCGGGCATCACCGTGGCGATCACGGGGCCGTGGGGGAAGGGGCCGCTCTAAGGGAACTGACGCGGGCAGGTTGGAAGTTGGAAGCCAGAGGGTCCTGCAACCTGCCCGTCAGGTCTGACGTCTAATCATGGTGCCGCCTTGCACGGGACGGTCGCGCCAGCCTGAGACGGGGACAGTCCGGTGTCAATACGACCGCTCGCAGGCAGGCTCTTCCTGTTCGCCGCCCTCGCCGCTGGTGGCGCGGTGGTTGCCGCCGGCCGACCCGCTCAGTCCGACCTGGACCAGTTCATGGAGCGCGTGCTCGCCCGGCGCGACGAGAACTGGAAACGCCTCCACCAGTACATTCTCGACGAGCGCGAGCAGTTCGAGCTGCGCGGACTCCTGAGCGTGCCTATCTGGGGCCAGCGGCGCGAGTACACCTGGTACATCCGCGAGGGGTTCTTCGTGCGCAGCCCGCGCACGGCCAACGGCGTCACCGTGCCCGAGGACGAACGCCGGAAGTACGAAGACGAGTTCCTGCGCCGCGCGAAGGGACGCGACCAGGAAGCCACCAAGCGGGGTGTCGGACAGGCCGGTGAGCGGACGCCTGAACGGCAGGCCGAGGTGGAGGCGCCGGCCGACATGGAAGCGTTCCTCTCGCAGACTCGCCGGCCGCAGTTCATCGACTCCGCCTACTTCCTGAAGTTCAAGTTCGAGGCGGGCAAGTACGCCCTCGTCGGCCGTGAGACCTTCGAGAACCGCGAGGTGCTGCGCATCGAGTACTACCCGACGCGCATGTTCGCCAAAGAGCACGAGCCCGGGGACCCTGGGGACCCTGTAGACAACGACGCGCGCGAGGGGAAGCGGAGCCGCGAGGACGCGGCGGGCGCCGCCGTCGGACGGCTGATGAACAAAGTTGCGCTCATCACCATCTGGGTGGAGCCGGCGACGCACCAGATCGTCAAATACACCTTCGACAACCTTCACCTCGATTTCCTGCCCGCCGCCTGGCTCGTCCGGCTCGACGACCTGCGCGCCACGATGACGATGAGCCAGCCGTTCACGGATGTGTGGCTGCCGCGCGACCTCGAGATGCAGTTTGGCGCGACGATGGCCGCGGGTTCCGTGACCGCGCGCTACCGCATCGACTACTCCGACTACCGCGAAGCGGCCACGAGCGGACGCATCAAGTCCGTGGTGGTGCCGTGAGCCGCCTCGCGGCGGCGCTGGCCCTCGTCGGCGTCCTGGCCGGCGTCGTCAGGCTGGCGGAGGCGGGAGGCGCCGCGCAGGCGGGAGCGCCGCCGTCGCCTCCGCCGACCGCCGAGGTCATCGCCGAGGTCCGCCTGCACGGCAATCAGATCACGCCTGACGATGAGCTGCTGCGGCTCGCCGGCGTGGCCGTTGGCGCGCCGTTCACGGCCACCACGCTGGACGAGGTCGCCGATCGGCTGCGACGAACCGGGCGCTTCCAGGACGTCCAGGTGCTCAAGCGCTTCGCCTCCATCGCCGATCCTTCGCGCATCGTCCTTGTCATCATCGTCAACGAAGGTCCGGTCGACATCGAGGTGCCGGACGAGGGCGGGCCGGCGAGAGTGGTGCGGCGGCGGGCGCTGACGAACCTGCTCGTCCTGCCGGTGTTCCACATCGAGGATGGCTACGGCGCGACCTACGGCGTGCGGATGGCGTACGTCGGGATGGCTGGCAGGCGCAGCCGCGTGTCGTTCCCGCTCACCTGGGGCGGCTTCAAGCAGGCGGCGGTGGAGTTCGACCGGACGTTCGTCGCCGGGCTGCTCAGCCGGGTGGAGGCCGGCGTCTCGATCGATCGCCGGCGCCATCCAGCGTTCGACGAGAACGACGATCGCCGGCGGCTGTGGGCGCGGGCTGGGCGGGCTGTGGGTCCGCTTCGAGTCGACGGGGGCGCTGCCTGGCAGCGGGTCTTGTTTGCCGGGGAAGCGGACCGGCTTCGCTCCATCCAGGCCGAGGCCACGCTGGACACGCGCCTCGATCCGGCCCTGCCGCGAAACGCGGTGTTCGCCCGGGCCGCGGTGGAGCGCGTGCATTTCGCCTCAGGCGGTCTGCCCGCCACGCTGTCGACTGTCGACGGGCGCGCGTATGTCGGCCTGCTCGGACAGTCGGTTTTGGTCGCCAGCGCCCGGCGAGATCAGGCGAATCGATCGCTGCCGCCGTATCTCACGTTCCTGCTCGGCGGCGACACCAACCTTCGCGGGTTCGAGCCGGGGGCGTTTGCGGGTGACATTCTGGTGGCCGGCTCGCTCGAGCTGCGCGTGCCGCTGTCGGCAGCCCTGTCGGCCGGCAAGGTCGGGGTGAGCGTCTTTGTCGACGCCGGCACTGCGTACGACCATGGCCAGGCCTTTCGCGACCAGCCACTGCGGGTGGGCGGCGGCGCGAGCGTCTGGCTCGCCGCGACCGTGTTCCGGATGGGGCTGACGGTCGCGCACGGTCGCGGCGCCGGCACGCGCGTCACCTTCGGCGCCGGACTGAGCCGGTGATTTTTTCCGCCTGCCCAAGAAAACACGCGGCCGATGTCTTATGATGTTGCGCTGTGAGCACGACGAGCCGCGCCCAGCGGGGCTGGCGCCAAGGTGATCCCTGGACGGTCGTCGATGCGACCGAGCTGTACGAGATCGAACGGTGGGGCAAGGGGTACTTCTCGATTGGTGCGAACGGCCACGTGCGCGTTCACGCGACGAGGGATCCCGAGCGCGCCATCGACCTGAAGCAGCTCGTCGATCACCTGCAACTGCGCGGCATCGGGCTGCCCATCCTCATCCGGTTTCGGGACATTCTCCGCCAGCGGCTGGCTGACATCCATGGCGCCTTCCAAGGTGCCATCGCGCAGCACCAGTACGAGGGGCGCTACTTCTGCGTCTACCCGATCAAGGTCAACCAGCAGCGGCAGGTCGTGGAGGAAGTGCTGGATTTCGGCCGGCCGTACGACTTCGGCCTGGAGGCCGGGTCCAAGCCCGAGCTGCTCGCCGTGGTGGCGATGGCCAGCAACGAGACCCCGATCATCTGCAATGGGTTCAAGGACGCCGAGTTCATCGAGATGGCGATGCTGGCCCAGAAGATGGGCCGGCGGATCATTCCCGTCGTCGAGAAGTACACCGAGCTCGGGCTGATCCTCGAGTACGCGCGCAAGGTGGGCGTCCGGCCGAACTTCGGCATGCGGGTCAAGCTGGCTGCCCGGGGAGGCGGCCGCTGGCAGTCCTCGGGGGGCTACCGGTCCAAGTTCGGCCTCACCGTCGCCGAAGTGCGCCAAGGACTCGACGAGCTGAAGTCCTTCGGCATGCAGGACTGTTTCAAGCTCCTGCATTTCCACCTCGGCAGCCAGATCCCCAACATCCGCATCGTCAAGGGCGCGCTGAACGAGGCCGCGCGCGTGTACACCGAGCTGGTCAAGGACGGCGCCGGCCTGGAGTATCTCGACGTCGGCGGCGGGCTCGGCGTGGACTACGATGGGTCGCAGACGAACTTCGAGTCGAGCGTCAACTACACCCTCGAGGAATACGCCAACGACGTCGTCTACCACATCCAGACGGTGTGTGATGACGCCGGCGTGAAGCACCCGACGATCGTGTCGGAGAGCGGCCGGGCCATCGTCGCCTACCACAGCGTGCTGGTGTTCAACGTGCTGGGCGTGTCCGGCTTCGGCGAGTCGGAGTTGCCGCAGAACGGCAACGGCGAAGGCGACCTCGAGCAGCCGATCATCGACCTCAAGGAGACCTACCAGAACCTGACGGCGCGCAACGCGCTCGAGAGCTATCACGACGCGCAGCAGGCGCTCGACATGGCCCTCAATCTGTTCAACGGCGGGTATCTGCCGCTCGGCCAGCGGAGCCTGGCCGAGACGCTGTTCTGGGCGATTTGCGCGAAGCTGCGCAAGCTCGTCCAGCAGATGGAGGACGTGCCTGAGGATCTCCAGGGCCTCGACGACACGCTCGCCGATACGTACTTCTGCAATTTCTCGCTGTTCCAGTCGATCCCGGATTCGTGGGCGATCAAGCAGCTCTTCCCGGTCATGCCCATTCACCGGCTGAACGAGACACCCACGCGCCAGGCCGTGCTGGGTGACATCACCTGCGACTCGGACGGGAAGCTGGACCAGTTCATCGATCGCCGCGATGTCAAGCGGACGCTTGCCCTGCATCCGTTCACCGGCGAGCCGTACTACCTCGGCGTCTTCCTGGTCGGCGCCTACCAGGAGATCCTGGGCGACCTGCACAACCTCTTCGGCGACACGCACGCCGTCCATGTGAGCCTGGACCCCGGGGGCAACGTGGTGCTCGAGTCGGTCATCAAGGGCGACACGGTGCGCGAGGTGCTCGACTACGTCGAATTCGACGCGGACATGCTCGTGCGCAAGCTGCGTGACGCGGTCGAGGCAGCCGTCCGGAACAACCGAATGGACCTCGAGGAGTCCGGCCGCCTGCTGCGCTTCTACGAGGACGGCCTGCACGGCTACACCTACCTGGAAGAATCCAGTGAGCGGTAGGTTCCGAAATTACGTCGGGCGTGTTTTCGAAAATACACCCGACGTCGTTTCTCCGTGACATCAAGACGCTCGATCAGCGTGGCGGCCCTGGCGCTGGCCGTCGCCGCCCTGGTCTGGGCCTTCGTCATCGCCTTCCACGGCGGGTTCGAGTTCCAACTCTTCGGGTCCACCGTCACCTCTTACGAGCCGCTCCGGCCCCTGATCCTCGCCGCGCTGGCGCTGACCGTCTTCGTGGTCGCCAACGGCGTCGAGCGATCCGAGCGGCTCTGGACCCGGGCCGTCGCCCCGTTGGGCGATCGCGGCCTGGTCCTTGCGATGTCGGGCGCCGTCGTTGCGGCCGGCATCGCTTACAACACCACCGCCGCAAACGGGCCGGATCAGTACGGCTACGTCAGCCAGGCGGACCTGTGGCTGGACGGCAACCTGCACGTGCCGCAGCCCTGGGCCGAGCACGTGCCCTGGCCCTCGAAGCGATGGAGCTTCGCGCCCCTCGGCTACCGCCCCGTGGAGGAGGAGGGCCGGTGGGCGAACGTCCCGACCTACTCGCCGGGCCTCCCGCTGCTCATGGCGGCGGCGAAGGCCGTGGGCGGGCAGGAGGCGCTGTTCGCGGTCGTGCCGCTGTTCGGCGGCCTGATGGTGCTGGCCACCTGGAGCATCGGTCGCCGCCTGGGCTCGTCGCGGGCCGGCCTGATCGCCGCCTGGCTCGTGGCGACCAGCCCGGTGTTCCTGCTGCACCTCGTCGTGCCGATGAGCGACGTCGCCACGGCCGGCGCCTGGACGGTGGCGATCTACTTCCTGCTCGTGGGGGGCGTCCCCGCGACCGCGGCGGCCGGCATCGCGGCTGGCGTTGCGATGCTGATCCGGCCCAACCTCTTCCTGGTCGCCGCGGTCACGGGCCTCTACGCCGTCTGTCGGCAGGTTCCTCCCGGCGCCGGCCGGCGTCATCGCATCGCCTCCGGTCTCGCGTTCGGTGTGCCTCTCGTCGCGTCCGGTCTGGCGATTGCCGCCATCTACCAGTCGCTGTACGGCTCGCCGTTCGTCTCGGGTTACGGACGGTTCTCCGATCAGTTCGCTTGGGCGAACATCCTGCCGAACATCCGCAACTACTTCTCGTGGTTCGTGGACACGCAAACCGTGATCGGACTCGTGGGACTTTCGGTCGTCCTGGTCCCGCTTCGCCGCGTCTGGCCCCACATCGCGGACCGTCGCGCCCTCGCGATGATTGCCGCGTTCGTGGTCGTGACCTGGGTGCAGTATTTCGCGTATCTCGTGTTCGACAACTTCCGCTACCTTCGGTTCCTCCTCCCAACCTGGCCCTTCGTGATGCTTGGCGTGGGTGTGGTGGCGGTGGGGTTGACCCGGCGCGATCGGCCGTCGCTGACCCTCGTCACCGCAGGTTTCGTGCTGGCACTGGGCATCACGTGCTGGCGCCAGGCCGCGCAGGAGGGCGCGTTCAGGGCGTGGCAGAGCGACCGGCGGTTCGCTGCCGTGGCCCGGCTCGTGCGCGACGCGACGCCGCCTAACAGCGCCGTGCTCGCGATGATTCACAGCGGCAGCCTCCGGTACTACAGCGGCCGCATGACGATTCGGTATGACATCCTCGACGAGGGCTGGCTTGACCGGGGCGTCGAGTGGCTCACCGCGCGGGGCGTGCCGGTATACGCGGTGCTCGAGGAATGGGAGATCGAGCCCTTTGCGGCGCGGTTCTCCGGCGAACGCCGTGCGCAGCGGATCGGCAGGCCCCCGATGCTCGAGTACCGCAGCCACGAGACGATCCGCCTGTACGATCTGTCGGCCCCGGAGCCGGCCGGCGGCCTGATCGCGCCCCCGGTGGTTGTGACGGAACGTTTCACGGACCGCCTCCGCGCCGCTTTGCCGGTGCCGGCGCCGACGCTGGTGTTTGCCCCATGACGCCCTTGGACCTGCCGGCCAGCCGGCCTGAAGGCCGCACGCGCCGCGTGCTGCGGCACGCGGCGTTCACGCTGGTCCTGATCGGCCTCGCCGCAGTGCCGCTGCTCTACGTGACCGGCGGTTTCGAGGTGCGAATCTCCGGCGTCGAGATCCGCGCACATCGGCCGCTGCGCGCCCTGTGGGTCGTCGCGGCCGGCGCCATCGCGTTTGTCGCCCTCGGCGGGCGACCTCTCCCGGCCTGGCGCAATTTCCTCCACTCGTTCGAACGGCTCCTTCGCGCATGGGACCGCGGCGTGGCCCGATGGCTGCCGTCGCCGCGGACCGCCACCATCGCCATGGCAGCCGGCGTCTTCCTGCTGGGCGCCATTTTCGCGACGAAGAGCGCGGGCGGCGCGGACGCCTACGGCTACGTGAGCCAGGCCGACCTGTGGCTCGAGGGCCGGCTGGCGATCGCGCAGCCGTTTGCCGGCGAGGTGCCGTGGCCGCGCGGCCGCGACACGTTCATGCCGCTCGGCTACAAGGCGACGTTTCGTGACGACATCCCGTCGATCGTGCCGATCTACTCACCGGGATTGCCGCTGATCTTCGCGGTCTTCAAGGCCATCGGCGGCCACGACGCGCTGTTCTACGTCGTGCCGCTCCTCGGCGCCCTGCTCGTGCTGGCCACCTACGGCATCGGCTGCCGGCTGGGCTCACCCGGCGCTGGACTGATCGGCGCGGCGCTCGTCGCCACGAGTCCGGCCGTGCTGTTCATGCTGATGCCGCCCATGACCGACGTGCCCGTGGCGGCCATGTGGGCGGCGGCTTTCTACCTTCTGACGGGCCCGGGCGCGAGAAGCGCCCTCGCCGCCGGTGTGCTGAGCGGCGTCGCGGTGATGATCCGGCCCAACCTCGTGCCACTCGCCGCTTTTGCGGGGTGTTACTACCTGCCCGATCTCTTCAGGCGCGAGTCGCGCGGCCGTGCGTTCCGGCTCGCCGTGCTGTTCTTCCTCGGCGTGCTGCCAGGTGTCATCGCGGTCGGCGCGATCAACAACGACTTGTACGGATCGCCCTTCCTGTCAGGCTACGGTCGGTTGAGCGACCTCTTCGCGTGGGAACACATCCGTCCCAACGTCCGGCGCTATCTCATCTGGCTGGTGCAGACGCACTCGCCGGTGGCGGTGGCCGGCCTCATCGCGCTGGCCCTGCCGTTCTCCTGGCTCTGGCCGGACCTTCGCGAACGGCGCCGCGTGGTCATCGCGGCCCTGTTCGTCTTCTCGACCTGGGCGCAATACGTCGCGTATCTCGTCTTCGACGCCTGGTGGTATCTCCGATTCCTCCTGACGGCCTGGCCGTTCATGATGGTCGGTGCCGGCATCGTCGCGATGGGCATCTGGCAGCCGGGCGGCCGCTTCGCGCGCGCCGCCGTGGTGGCCGGTGTCGTGCTGCAGCTACTCTTTCAGGCCGGTGTCGTCGCGGATGTGCCGGTGTTCGATCAATGGCGCGGGGAACGGCGCTACATCACGGCCGCCCGGATGGTCGAGCGCCTGACGCCGCCCAACAGCGTCATCATCTCCATGCAGCACAGCGGGACGGTCCGCTACTACGGCAGCCGGATGACCCTGCGGTACGACCAACTGGACCCCGGGTGGCTCGACCGGGCCGTGGCGTGGCTCGACAGCCACGGCGCGCACCCTTACCTCCTCGTCGAGCCGTGGGAGCTTCCCGAGGTCGTGCGCCGGTTCGACGGTTCTGGAACCGTCTCGAAGCTGGAAGGACCGCCGCTCGCGGTCTACGACGAGCCCGGCCATCTGTTCCTGTACGACCTGCGCGATCCACCTCCGAACCCGGCGGTCATCGTCACGGGCGTCGACGATGGTCTGCGCGCCGTGCCGCCCGAGCCAGCGCCGACGCTCGTCTTCCAGCCGGGGACGAACTGATGGACGCCGGAGCGGACCAGACGCGGGCTCGCTCTCGTCAGTGGATTCGATCGCCCTGGACGCGGGTCTCGGCCCTGTACGTCGTTCTCGCGCTGGTCTACGGCTGGCCGCTCCTCGGCGCCCTGGGCACGCGGCTCCCGTTCGACGCGGGCGATCCCGCTCTGAACGCGTGGATCTTCTGGTGGAACGCCCACGCGGTTCCGCTCACGCCGGCCTGGTGGAACGCGCCGATTTTCTTTCCCACGCCCGGGGCGTTTGCTCTGTCGGAAACGCTCCTGGCGTTGACGCCGCTCACCACGCCGCTCCAGTGGGCGGGCGCGAGCCACGTCGTGGCTTACAACGTGGCATTTCTCGCGTCGTTTCCGGCCGCCGCTCTGGCCGCGCATGCGTTGGCGCACCGGCTCACCGGACGCCATGACGCGGCGCTGCTGGCCGGGCTCGCGTTCGGCTTCAACCCGTATCGCGCGGCGCAGTTGCCCCACCTGCAGGTGCTGTGGTCCTGCTGGATGCCGCTCTGCCTGCTCGGCCTGCACCGCTACCTGGAGTCGCCGCGCGCGCGATTCCTCGCGCTGGCGGGCGTGTGCTGGCTGCTCAACGGCCTGACGAGCGGCTATTTCCTGATGTACTTCGGCGTGCTCGTCGGGTTGTGGATGCTGTGGTTCGCCCGGTCGTGGCGGCTCTGGATCGCCATCAGCGGCGTCCTGGCCGTGGCGTCGCTCGCCATGGCGCCGGTCCTGATCGGCTACATCCAGCGTCAGGGCGCGCTCGGTCTCGCGCGCGATCCCGGTGAAATCAGCCAGTTTGCCGCGGACCTGAGCGGCCTGTGGGTGTCGCGCACCGCCTGGCTGCCCGCGTTCTGGACCCTGACGCCCAGGCAAGAGGGTGAGCTGTATCCGGGCCTGGTGATCATGGCGTTATCGCTGGCCGGCGGATTCATGGCCTGGCGGGCCGCTGGCCGCACACGCTGGTCACGCTGGCGCATCGGGGTGGCCCTTGTCGGCGCGTACCTCGCCGAGGCCGTGCTCCTGACCATGTGGCTCGGCCCCTGGCACGCGTCGCCCTTCGGCGTCCCCGTGTCGATGACACGGGCGGGAAAACCGTTGTTCATCGTCGTGTGCCTCTTGGCGGTGGCGTGGTTGGCCGATCCGCGCACCCGTCAGGGCTGGCGCCGACGATCCGTTTTCCTCTTCTACGGGGCGGCCGCCATCGTCATGCTCATCCTCGCGCTGGGTCCCGTGGCGCGGGCCTTCGGCGAAGTCTTCTGGCCGCGCGCGCCGTACCTCTGGGTCATGGACCTGCCCGGCGGCCGCGCGCTTCGCGTCCCCGCCCGGTTCGCCATGCTGTTCGTGCTCTGCCTGTCGCAGTTCGCCGCCCTTGCCTTCGCCCGGCTCTCGAACGGCCGGGCCGGACTCGCGCCGATTGTCGCCGTGCTCGCGGTGGTGATTACCCTCGAAGGCTGGGTGCCGCGGATGCCGACCGCGTCGGTGCCGGCGCCGCTCGATCTGTCCGCCAGCGCGCGTGCCGGATCCACCGCCGTGCTCGAACTGCCGATGGCGGACGTCTTTGCTGAAACCGCGGCGATGCTGCGTGCCGTGGGCCACCGCGTGCCGCTCGTGAACGGCTTCAGCGGCTACGCGCCGCCGCACTACTTTCCTCTGCGGAACGCCCTCGCCAGCCACGATCGCGTGGCCCTCGACGTGCTGCGCCAGTACGGCGGTGTGCTCGTGTTCGTGCACCGCGGACGGGATCCCTCCGGGACCACGGAAGCGTTCATCGCCGAACAGCCCGGCGCCGAGCGGATGGGCGCGACCGACGACGGTCCGATGTACAGGCTGCCGGAGCGGCCGCTGCCGCCGCTGGAGGGGACCCCGGTGCCGATCGCCGCGATCAGCGCGAACGCCAGCCGCGACCTCCTGCCGCTGATCACCGACGGCCGGCCCGACACGCGGTGGCACTCCGGCACGCCGGCCGCGGGGGCGCGCCTCGATCTCGTGCTTCAAGCCTCCGGACCACTGACGCGCCTCGAGCTGGACCTCGGTCCGTACACCTACGATTACCCGAAGCGCCTGCAGGTGGCGGTCGGTGACGCCGGGGGTGGCAAGACGATCGTCTGGGAGGGCGACACCGCCGGCTTCGCGGCGCGCGGCATCCTCCTGGATCTGCGGCGCGCGCCGGTCCTCGTCCCGCTGCCTGACGGCGTGGTCGGCGATCGCGTGACACTGACGTTGACCACGTCGCAGGGTGGACAACTCTGGTCGGTCGCGGGGCTGAGGGTGATTGGGCGATAACGCAAGCGTCCTGGGGTACCATAACCGGCCGTGAAGCTGTCCGTCATCATGCCCGCCTACAACGAGCGGCATACCATTCGCGAGATTGTCGCGCGGGTGTTCGCCGTCCCGCTCGCGGGCATCGAGAAGGAACTGGTCATCGTCGACGACGGCTCCACGGACGGCACGCGGGACATCCTTCGCGAGTTCGAGGCGCGTCCGGACATTCGCGTGTTCCTGCAGCCGCGAAACTTCGGCAAAGGGGCGGCCGTGGCGCGCGGGATCAAGGAAGCCATCGGCGATCTCGTGCTGATTCAGGACGCCGATCTCGAGTACGACCCGGCCGAGTATCCCGTCATGCTGCAGCCGATTCTCGACGGGCGGGCCGACGTCGTGTTCGGATCGCGATTCCTCGGCACCCCGCGCGGGCATCGCGTCCTCTACTTCTGGCACTCGGTCGGCAATCGGCTGCTCACGCTGTTCTCGAACGCCTTCACGGACCTCAACCTCACCGACATGGAGAGCTGCTACAAGGCCATGACGCGTGACGTGGCGACGATCATCGACCTGCGGTCCCAGCGGTTCGGCATTGAGCCGGAGCTGACGTGCAAGGTCAGCCGCCTCGGACTGCGGATCTACGAGGTCCCCATTTCCTATAACGGGCGGACGTACGCCGAGGGAAAGAAGATTGGCGTGAAGGACGGTTTCCAGGCGATCTGGACCATCCTGCGTTACGCGAAGTGGACGCCGCCAGCGGGTCATCCGGCGCGCGCACGGATCGCGACGCGATCCGGGTCGGTGGATCCGCAGGGCTGACCGGCGCCGGGCCGATCTTCAGGTCGGCCGGGTGCCCTCGGGCTCAGGGCCGGCGACGGCCACCATCGCCGGCCGCAGCACCTCGTCGCCAATCAGATAGCCGGGCCGGACCACGCCGACGATCTGGCCTTCGGGCGTACCGGCGCTGCCTGGCGTCGTCGCCACGGCCTCGTGCTGCGCCGGGTCGAACATCGCGCCCAGCGGATTGACCGGAACCACGCCCAGGGCCGACAGCGCCTGCAGGAACTGCTGCCGGACGAGTGAAATGCCGTCCACGAAAGGGTCCTCGCGCCGGTCGCAGGCCGCGACCAGGGCGCGGTCGAGATTGTCGAGAATCTCCAGGAACGGCACGAGCATCGCCCGGCGACCGCGCTCCACGTCCTTGGTGACTTCCTTCCGGAGCCGCGCCCGCGCCTGGTCGAACTCCTCGGACGCGCCGCGGTATTTCGCGAGCAGTTGCTGCAGCTCGGCGTCTTTCGCCGCGAGCCGCTGTTCGAGCTCCTCGATGTACGTGGGCTTCAGCTTGGGTTCCTCGTCGGCGGCGACGGGGCCCTCGTCGTTCCGCGCCCACCAGCGGCGGTCGGTGACTTTCAGATCAGACATGGAAGGCAAACGGAATTGATGATTGGCGATCGATTCATTGATGATTTGAATTGACGATTGATGATTGGTCGATTGACGATTGGCGGAATCACACTGACGGTGCCGGGGCGGAGGCCGGCGCCGGTACGGTTCTGGGTGCGTAGTCGAACGTCAGGCCGGCGTCAGTCGCGCCGATCGTCACCGTGCCGCCGTGTTCAAGCTTGCCGAAGAGCAGCTCCTCGGTGAGCGGATCGCGCACTTCGCGCTGCACGACGCGCGCGAGCGGGCGCGCGCCGAAGACCGGGTCGTACCCCTTGACCGCCAGCCAGGCCCGGGCTTCGGGCGTGAGCTGGATCGCGACGTGCCGTTCGGCGAGCTGCGCCTCGAGCTGCAGCACGAACTTCTCCACGATGGTTTCCATGACGTCAGGGCTGAGGCTCTTGAACGTCACGATGGCGTCCAGCCGGTTGCGGAACTCGGGGGTGAAGACGCGCTCGATGGCCGCGCGCGACTTGCCGGCCGCCACGCGGCGCAGGGCCTCGTCCTGGTTCACACTCGCGGCCCCCTCGGAAAAGCCGATGTTCTTCGCGCTCATTTCCCTCGACCCGGCATTCGACGTGAGGATCAGTACGACATTGCGGAAATCGGCCTTCCGGCCGGAGTTGTCCGTGAGCGTCGCGTGGTCCATCACCTGCAGCAGGATGTTGAAGATGTCGGCGTGCGCCTTCTCGATCTCGTCGAGGAGCACGACGCTGTAGGGATGCGTGCGGACGGCGTCCACGAGCTGGCCGCCTTGTTCGAATCCCACATAGCCCGGTGGCGCGCCGATCAGCCGGGCGACCGCGTGCTTCTCCATGTACTCGCTCATGTCGAAGCGGATGAACTCGTTGCCCAGCTGAATCGCGAGCTGTTTCGCGAGCTCGGTCTTGCCGACGCCCGTGGGGCCCGTGAACAGGAAGCAGCCGGCCGGGTGGTCGGGCAGTCCGAGACCCGCGCGGGACCGCTTGATGGACTGGGCCACCAGCCGCACCGCCTCCGGCTGGCCGAACACCACGCGCTCCAGCGACGCTTCGAGATCCCGCAGGCGCTCGCGATCGGACGACGAGGCCTGGCGCGGCGGGATGCGGGCCATGCGCGCCACGACGGCTTCAATGGCGGGCGCGTCCACGATCGGCCAGGCCTCGGCTTTCGCCGCCTGATCGCCGGTGACCGCTCGGCTGGTCGCCGCGTCGCCAGCCCTGGCCGTCGCCTCGGCGCCGGCCTTCGCGTCGGCGGCGACCTTGGCCTCGGCCGCGGCGTTCAGCCTCGCCACGGCCCCGGCTTCGTCGATGACGTCGATGGCGCTGTCCGGCAGGCGGTAGTCGCGCAGATGACGCGCCGCCAGCCTGGCCGCCGCCTCGAGGGCCGCGTCCGTATAGGTCACCCGATGGTGGTCCTGATAGCGGCTGCGCAGGCCGCTGAGAATCCGGACGGCTTCCTCGATGGACGGTTCGTCGATGGTGATCCGCTGCAGACGGCGCGCGAGCGCGCGGTCCTTCTCGATCTGTTTGAACTCTTCGAACGTCGTGGAGCCGATGACGCGCAGGCCGCCCGCGGTGAGGATCGGCTTGATCATCGTCGCGAGGTCGAGCGTGCCGCCCGAGGTCGCGCCCGCGCCCACGGTCGCGTGGATCTCGTCGATGAACAGGATCGCATTCGGCCGGCTGCTGAGGGCCCGGATCACGGCCTTGAAGCGCTCCTCGAAGTCGCCGCGGAACCTGGTGCCCGCCAGGAGCGCGCTCGTGTCGAGCGAGAACACCTCCGCCTCGCGCAGCAGCTCGGGCACGTCGTCGGACACCAGACGCGCCGCGAGGCCTTCGGCCATCGCCGTCTTGCCGACGCCCGCGTCGCCGACGAACACGGGGTTGTTCTTCCGGCGCCGGCAGAGGACCTCGATCGTCCGCTGGAGCTCCGTGCCGCGGCCGATGAGCGGATCGAGCAGACCCTGGCGCGCGCGTTCGGTCAGATTCAGGCAGTAGGCGGAGAGCGGATCGCCGGATGTCGAGGCGGTGTCGTCGCCGGTGCCCATCGGGGCCTCGGCGCCGCGCCCGGGCGGCACGTCCGGCAGCAGCGGCGTCTTCGACACCCCGTGCGAGATGAACTCGAGGATGTCCAGCCGCGTGATCCCCTGGCCCTCGAGGAGCCGGGCCGCGTGCGATTTGGGCTGCTGGAGAATAGCCGCGAGGATATCGCCGGCGTTCACTTCGGCGCGCTGCGCGCTCTGCACGTGCAGCACGGCGGTCTGCAGTACGCGACGGAACGCGGCGGTCTGTTCGGGCTCACGCTCCTGGCCCCGGCGGACGGCCTCGAGCGTCTGGTCGAAGTAGTCGCTCAGATCGCGGCGCAGCCGCGCCAGATCCGCACCGCAGCCCTTGAGGATCCGCTCGCCTTCGGGATCGTGCGCGAGCGCGTAGAGCAGGTGCTCCAGCGTGAGGTAGGCGTGCCGGCGCGAGACGGCCTCGCGATAGGCGATGGTGAGGACAATTTCCAGGGATGCCGAGAACACCTGACAATCCTGTCTGGCCCGGCCGTCACGGCCGGACAGATTGATTATAGAACTACGCTTCTTCCGTGACCGCCTTGAGCGGGAACCCGGCCTCTCGGGCCATGGCAATCACGCTGGCGGCCTTGGTCTCAGCGACTTCCCATGGGTAGATCCCCGCGATGCCGCTGCCGTTCACGTGCACGTGCATCATGATCTGGTAGGCCTCGGCCGGCGACTTCTGGAAGAGCGTCTCGAGCACCTGCAGCACGAACTCCATGGTGGTGTAGTCGTCGTTGAGCAACACCACCTTGTAGAGCGTCGGCTCCTGCTGGCGGGTGTCCGTGCGCTCCTTGACGGCGTCGCTCGTGCGAGTCATACAGGCGCTAGTTGCGCCGCATCGCGGCCCGCAGCTTCTCAGCCACGGCGTCCTGCGCTTTCCGTTCCTCGGCGGCTCGGGTCCAGTCGCCGGCTTTGAGCGCGGCCGTCTCGCGATCGCGGTGAGCCAGGAGCTCCGCGATGAGCGTCTCCACGCCGGAATCGACGGCGGGGGCCGTCGCCGCCGCCGGCGCCGCTGGCATCGTCGAGACGCCGTCGGGTGCCGGCGTCAGCGGCAGTGTCGTTCCGGCCCCCTGCAGGCGATCGGGCTCGAGCGCCGTCATGATCTTCGGGCCGAAGATGTCCACGAGGCCGAGGGTCAGCGTCTCGCGCATCACGATCCGATCCTTGTAGGCGACGACGACGCGCTTGAGCTCCGGAATGCGCCCCTCGGGCGAGAGCAGGTACAGCGGGCGCACGTAAATCAGCGACTCGTTGACCGGGATGACGAGCAGCGTCCCCCAGATGACGCGCGATCCCTGCTGGCTCCAGAGCGTGATCTGCGGCGAGATGACCTGGTCCTGATTGATCCGGCCGACGATCTGGCGCGGGCCGTAGACGATCTGGTTCTTGGGGAACTGAAATACGACGAGCTGGCCGTAGTACTCGGCGTCGCTCCGGGCGACCATCCAGGCGGCGAGGTTCGCTTTGGCGCGCGGCGTGAACGGCAGCATCTGGATGAACTCGGTCTCCTCTTCACCCGGCAGCCGCATCATCGTGTAGTAGGGCAACATCGCCGCCGATCCGCCACCCGCCGCCGCGGCGGCCGCGGCGCTCGGCGTCGACTGGCCGCTGTCGAGCGCGGGTACGTCCCATTGATCCTCCTTGTTGTAGAAGACCAGCGGATTGGTCATGTGGTAGGTCGTGTAAATCGCCGACTGCGTGCGGAAGAGCTGTTCCGGATACCGGATGTGGCTGCGCAGGTCCGCCGGCATCTCGGCCAGCGGCCGCAGCAGTGACGGAAAGACGTTCGCCAGCGTGCGCACGATGGGATCCGCCGGATCCGCGAGGTAGAACGTCACGTCGCCGTGGTAGGCGTCGATGACGATCTTCACCGAGTTCCGGATGTAGTTCAGCGACGGCTGGGTCGCGGAAGATCGCGGGGTCGAGTAGGGATAGTTCGCCGTCGTCGTGTAGGCGTCCTGCATCCAGAACAGCCGCCCCTCGCTGACGACGAGGTACGGGTCGAAATCCAGCATCAGGAACGGCGCGAGACGCTCGACCCGCTCCCGGATCTGGCGATGGAACATGATCCGGCTCTCGCTGGTGAGCATGGGCGACACGAGGATGTCGGTGCTGGCGAACCGGATCGCGAACAGTAGCCGGCGCCACAGCGATCCGATGGGCACCCCCCCGGTGCCGTCGTAGGTCGTCGTGACGTTGTCGTCGCCGCGGGGGTAATGGAACTCGGCCGTGTTGGTCTTGACGAGCGCATACATGTTCTGCAGCTCGCCGTAGTAGATGCTCGGCTGGTCCACGCGCAGGTCGACCGTCGAGACGGGCGGCAGGTCACGGATGAACAACACCGGCAGCCCTTCGGTCGTCACCTGGTTCACCGGGCCGAGCGTGATGCCGTAGCCATGCGTGAACGTGAGGCGTTCGTTCACCCAGGATCGGTTCTGCATGCTGCTCGTGTTCAGCTCGCGCGCCGAGAGCATGACCTGGCGGGACTTCCCGCCAATCCGGTACCGGTCGTTGTCGACCGCCAGGAAGTCGTAGTAGGTGCGTATCTCCTGGAGCTGGCCGAACGTCTGGAGCAGGACGTCGTGATCCCAGAGGCGGACGTTCTCGATCGTGCCGGCGTTGTCGATGATGTCGGTCGCGGTCAGCTCGGCATCGCCTGACAGCTCACGCTCGACGACCCGGTCCAGCCCGTAGGCCTTCCGCGTCGCCGCGATGTTGTGCACGATGTACGGCTGCTCTTTGTTCTGCTCGTCGGGCGTGACGACGAAGCGCTGGACGAAGCTGGCGTACAGCCCGCCGCCCAGCGACACCGCGAAGTACAACGCCACGGCCAGCGGCAGCATCCAGCTCCGCCGGCCGAACCCGTGCCATGCCGCCAGCACCGCGCTCAGCACCAGCGTCGCCATCGTCAGCCACAGGAACGGGATGCGGGCGTAGACGTCGGCGTACGAGGCGCCAAAGGCGACGCTGGCCGGCGTCGGCGTCAGCAGCGTGTTCGGCACTTCCAGCCAGGCGCCCCAGGCCAGCAGGCCCAGAATCACGGCCACGAGCAGGGAGAGGTGCCGGCGCGCCGCCTGGATCAGCCGGACGCGCGGCCATGGCACGCCCGGCCGTGCCTCGACCACGAAGCTGCCCGAGAGCACGTAGTACAGGGCGCAGCCGATGAGCGCGACCACGGAGACGAGCAGCGCCTGGTGGCGGACCGCCTGGTAGACGGGCAGTCGGTAGACGTAGAAGCCGATTTCGCGGCCGAACAGCGGGTCCGTGTCGCCGAACGGCACGGCGTTGAAGAACGTCAGCCACGACATCCACATGGCCGCGCCCATCATGCCCACGCCGAAGGCCACGGCGAGCGAGAGCGGCAGCGCCAGGCCGGCCAGCCGCCGGCCTTCCACCGAGATGGTCCGCCCGTCGGCGCCCGTACCGAGCACCACGCGCGGGCGATCGAACGTGCGCCGCCGCGCGAACCGCAGGTTGGTGTGGAGGAAGAGGAACACCGCCAGGAACGTCACCACGAACGCGGCGCCCTGGGCGTTCAGCGATCGCAGGAAGATCCGCTGGTAGCCCAGTTCCTGGAACCAGAGCCAGTCGGTGTAGAACGCGACGGCGGACGGCACCACGAACAGCAGCACCATCGCCAGGATCAACAGGCCTGGGAGGCCGCGCAATCTCATCGTGACATCCTCGGTGCGAACAACCTTATCATGCGGGTCCGCGGAGGGTGTGGTACACAGTACGGCCGCCACGGGGCGGGGGAGAGCTGCCGATGACGAAATGGAGTGCACCGCTGGCGGAAGCGCTGGGCACCTTTTTCCTGTGCTTCGCGGGCATTGCCGCGATTCTCAGCGGCACGAGCGTGGTGGGCGGCGGCGGCGGTCTGGTCGCGGTCGCGCTCGCCCATGGCCTGGCGCTCTCGGTGGCCGTCAACGCGTTCGGCGGCGTGTCCGGCGCGCACTTCAACCCAGCCGTCACGGCCGCGATGCTGGCGACCGGGCGGATCACGCCGTCCTGGGCCGGCACCTATGTCGTCTGCCAGCTCATCGGCGCCACGCTGGCCGCGGCGATCTGCTGTTCGGTCTTCCCTGAAGCCGCCGTGACCGAAGCCAGTCTCGGGATCCCGCTGCCCGCGCCCTGGGTGACCCCCGGCGTCCTGGTGACGGTCGAGTTCGTCCTCACGTTCCTGCTCGTCATCGCCATCTTCGGCACGTGTGTGGACCCGCGGGGGGCGGCCCTGAAGATTGGCGGTTTCGGCGTCGGGCTGACGGTGGCCTTCGACATTCTGGCGGCCGGCGCGGTGACGGGTGCGTCCATGAACCCGGCCCGGTCATTCGGCCCGGCCCTGGTCCATCAGTTTTGGGACTGGCACCTCTTCTACTGGATCGCTCCGATCGCCGGCGGCGTCGTCGCCGGCCTGCTGTATCACCACGTCATTCTGGAGAAGAAGTAACGGTGTCTTCGATGCTGCCGGTCGGAACGGCCGCTCCTGACTTTGCGCTGCTCAGCCACCAGGGACACACGGTCCGCCTCACGGACTTCCGTGGGAAGAAGACGGTAGTGCTGGCGTTTCACGTGCTGGCGTTCACGCCGGTCTGTGCGGTGCAGATGCAGACGTACGAGCGCGAGCAGCCCCGGTTCGCGGCGCTGGACACGCACGTGCTGGCGATCAGCACCGACGCCTCACCCGCGAAGCGCGCCTGGGCCGACGCCCTCGGCGGCATCTCGTTCGATCTGCTGAGCGACTTCCACCCCCGCGGCCAGGCCGCCGCGAGCTACGGAGTGATGCGCGACGACGGCATCGCGGAAAGAGCCATCTTTGTCATAGACAAGGAAGGGACCATCAAATGGATCCGGCTGTATGACATCCCCGAACAGCCGGATGTCGAGGAACTGATGGCGGCTATCGGTCGCATCTAGCTATCGGCTATTGGTTATTGGCTATCGCGATTGAGTTATTGGGCTATTGATCGGGTTATTGGTAGTCGCTGAAGCGCGCAGTCGCGAATCAGCGACTCGCCCATCAATAGCCAAATTGTCCAATAACCCAATCCTCCAATAACCCAATCAATAGCCCAATAACCGTTCAATAGCCCAATAACTCAATCGCGATAGCCAATAGCCAATAGCCGATAGGCAGATGGCTACTTCGGTTGATCCATCAACCGCGCCATCAGCACGCCTTTGATCGAGGACACTTGCTTGAAGACCGTCGGAGGAACCGGCACGTCCAGGTCGACGACCGTGTAGGCGAGGTCGCCCTTCGACGAGTTGACCATGTCGTGGATGTTCAGGCCGGCCTGGCCGAAGGCCTCGGAGATCTGGCCGAGCATGTTCGGCACGTTGGCGTTCGCGCAGATCAGCCGGTGGGCCGTCCGGCGCGGCACGACGACTTCCGGGAAGTTGACCGCGTTGCGGACGTTGCCGTTCTCCAGGAAGTCCCGCACCTGATCGGCCACCATGATGGCGCAGTTGTCTTCGGCCTCGGCGGTCGACGCGCCCAGGTGCGGCAGCGTCACGCACCGACGGTGGTTCTTCGTCAGGTTCGTCGGAAAATCGCTGATGTAGGCGTGCACGCGCCCGGCGTCGATGGCGTCCACGATGGCCTGGTCGTCCATGATGCCCTCACGCGCGAAGTTCAGCAGGACCACGCCCTTCTTCATCGTCTTGATCCGGTCGGCGTTGACGAGATGGCGGGTCGCGTCGTTCAGCGGGACGTGCACCGTCAGGAAGTCCGCCTCGCGCAGCACTTCTTCAATCGATCGGGCCTTCTTGACCGAGGACGAGAGGTGCCAGGCGCCTTCGACCGTCAGGCCGGGGTCGAACCCGATGACCTGCATGCTGAGGCCCACGCCGGCATTTGCGACGAGCCGGCCAATGGCGCCCAGGCCGATGACGCCCAGCGTCCGGCCGGGCAGCTCGAAGCCCGCGAAGTTCTTCTTGCCGGCCTCCACCGCCTTCGCCAGCTCGTCGTCCGAGCCCTCGAGCGTCCGGGCGAAGTCCCAGGCCTCGCAGATCTGGCGGCAGGCCAGCACGAGGCCGGCGACCACCAGCTCCTTGACGGCGTTCGAGTTGGCGCCCGGGGCGTTGAAGACGGGAATCCCCTTCTCGCTGAGCCGGGCCACCGGAATGTTGTTCACGCCGGCGCCGGCCCGCCCCACAGCCTTCAGGCTCGGCGGAATCGGGCTCGCATGCATGCTCGCCGAGCGCACGAGCACGGCGTCAGGGTCCTTGATGTCGTTGCCAATCTGATAGGCGTCGGAGGGAAGGCGGGACAGCCCGACCTTCGCGATGTTGTTGAGTGTGAGCACTTTGAACACGAGAGACGTCTCCTGTGGCTCGCGGGGGACGCGAGCGAACATCCGATCATGTCCCGTTTCAGGAGAGAAAGGGAAGGAGGCGGTTTTCGGTCGCCGGTCTTCGGTCTCCGGTAGCTGTCGAGACCCCCGAACTGAACTCGCGGCGACTTATCGCGTCTGCAGGGCCGTCTGGTCGGGCGCCACCACCGGGTTGACGAAGGGCATCATCCGGCGCAGGTCGGCGCCGACGCGCTCGAGGAGCTGCTCCCGCTCGCGCGCCCGGGTCGCATTGAACCAGGGGCGACCGGCCTCGTGCTCGGCGACCCACTTCTTCGCGTAGACGCCCTCCTGGATCTCCGTCAGCATCTTCCGCATCTCGCGGCGCGTCTCGTCGGTGACGATGCGTGGACCGCCCGTGTAGTCGCCGTGCTCGGCCGTGTCGCTGACCGAGTACCGCATGTAGTTCAGACCGCCGCGGTACATCAGGTCGACGATGAGCTTCAGCTCGTGCAGGCACTCGAAGTAGGCGATCTCAGGCTGGTAGCCGGCCTCGACGAGCGTCTCGAACCCGGCCTTGACGAGCGCGCTGACGCCGCCGCAGAGCACTGCCTGCTCCCCGAACAGGTCGGTTTCCGTCTCCTCGGCAAACGTGGTTTCGACGATCCCGGCGCGGCCGACGCCAATGGCGGACCCGTAGGAGAGCGCGAGCGCCTTGGCCTTCCCCGTGGCGTCCTGGTGCACCGCGATGAGCGCCGGCGTGCCGCCGCCCTCGACATACAGCTCGCGCACCCGATGGCCCGGCGACTTCGGCGCGATCATCGCCACGTCCACGTTGGCCGGCGGGACGATGGTGCCGAAGCGGATGTTGAAGCCGTGAGCGAACATGAGCATCTTGCCGGCCGTGAGCGCGGGCGCGATGGCGTCGCGATAGAGCGCCGCCTGGCTCGTATCGGGGACCAGTACCATGATCACGTCGGCCCACTGCGCGGCGTCGCCGGGCGTGACCACCTCGAGGCCGTCTTTCTGCGCGGCCGCCCGCGAGCGGCTGGCCGGTGGGAGGCCGACCTTCACCGTGACGCCGCTGTCGCGCAGGTTGAGGGCGTGCGCGTGTCCCTGCGACCCGTAGCCGAGCACGGCCACGCGCTTCGCGCGGATCAGGGACAGGTCGGCATCGCGGGCGGAGTAGATCGTGGCCATGGAACTCCTCGCTGGGAAAGAAAAGGGCACTGACACGCGCGGGCGGCGCCGCCCGCGCGGCCGATTAGACGGAAAACGAGACGGTGGCGTCGAGGTGATCGGTGGATGAACCCGCGGCCTGTGCCGGCGTCCGGCCGGACACGCCGCGCGCCATCGCCAGGCATCCGGTGCGCGCTACTTCGAGCACGCCGAACGGCCGCAGAATTTCGAGCAGGCCGTCGATCTTCTCGTCGGCGCCGGTGATCTCGATGATCAGCGAATCGGGCGCGACGTCCACCACCCGCGCGCGGAACCCGTCCACGAGCTGCATGACCTGGCTGCGCGACTCGGCGGTGGCGGCCACCTTGATCAGCGCGAGATAGCGGTACACGGCGGGAACGGCCGTGACGTTCTCGACGCGCTGCACGTGCACGAGCTTGTAGAGGTTGGCCTCGATGCGGGCCGCCGCGTCGGCCGTCGCGTCGACGACGACCGTCATGCGCGAGAGGCCCGGCGTGCCGGTGTGGCCCACCGTCAGCGATTCGATGTTGTACCCGCGCCGGCGCACCAGCGAAGCGACGCGATTGAGCGCCCCCGGCTTGTCGGCGACGTAGACGACGAAGGTGATGGACATCTCGGTCTCCTGAAACGTTGCTCTGCTGTTCCCGGCAACGACGTCACTACCGGTCCGCGCCCGTCTCCGCGAGCGGCGTCGGGCGACGGATCATCTTGTGGAGATCCGCGCCGGCCGGCACCATCGGGAACACCGAGTCTTCCTGCTCGACCTTGAAGTCCAGCAGCACCGCGCCGGTGTGGGCGCGCGCCGACTCGACGGCCGGGATCACGTCCTTGCGCGAGGTCACGCCGCACGACTCGATGCCGTAGGCCCCCGCGAGTTTGACGAAGTCGGGGCTCAAGAGCGGCGTGGCGGCGTAGCGGCGCTCGTAGAAGAACTCCTGCCACTGGCGCACCATGCCGAGATAGCCGTTGTTGATGATCGCGATATTGACCTTCAGCCGCTCCTGCTGAATCGTCGCCAGCTCGCACATCGTCATCTGGAAACCGCCGTCGCCGACAATCGCCCAGACCTCGGCATCGGGGCAGGCCATCTTGGCGCCGATGGCGGCCGGAAGCGCGAAGCCCATCGTGCCGAGCCCGCCCGACGTAATCAGCGTTCGCGGCAGCTCGTGGTGGTAGTACTGCGCTTCCCACATCTGATGCTGGCCGACGTCGGTCACGACCACGGCCTGACCGTGCGTCGCGCGCCAGAGGTCGTTGATCACGTGGGCCGCGTACAGATGTCCGTCATCGGGCAGGTTCTGGATATCGCGCACGGCCGAATCGCCCTTCAACGCGTCGATGCGGGCCACCCAGTCGGACACGTCCAGCCGCTCGAGCGCCGGCCCCCACGCCCGCAGGGCGTCGCGGACGTCGGCGACGATGCCGACGTCGGTCGGGACGTTCTTGCCGATCTCGGCCGGGTCGATGTCCACGTGAATCTTGCGGGCTTCCTGCGCGTAGGTCTTCAGGTTGCCGGTCACCCGATCGTCGAAGCGCATGCCGAGCGCGATGAGCAGGTCGGCCTCCTGGATGGCGGTGTTCACCCAGGCCTCGCCGTGCATGCCCATCATGCCCAGATTCAGTGGATGCGAGGCGGGCAGACAGCCGATGCCGAGGAGGGTGACCGCGACCGGAATCCCGGTCGCGGTCACGAACGCGCGCAGATCCTCGGTGGCGTTGGCGAGGAGGATGCCGTGGCCGGCCAGAATCAGCGGTCGCCGGGCCGACGCGATGAGCGCGATGGCCTGCCGCATGTTCTCGTCGTTCATCGGTGGCGATTTCCGGTTCACGCTGTCGTCCGGAGCGGCCGCGTCCCAGTCGAAGGCGCACGACGACTGCTGGGCGTCCTTGGTGATGTCGATCAGGACCGGGCCGGGCCGACCGGATTTCGCGACGAGAAAGGCCTCGCGCACTGGCGACGCGACTTCGTCCGCGCGCGTCACCAGGTAGTTGTGCTTGGTCACCGGCAGCGTGATGCCGGTGATGTCCGTCTCCTGGAACGCGTCCGACCCGATGAGCCGGCTGCCGACCTGGCCGGTGATGCAGACGATCGGCGAGGAGTCCATCATGGCGGTGGCGATGCCGGTGACCATGTTGGTGGCGCCGGGCCCGCTCGTGGCGACGGCCACGCCCACGCGGCCGCTCGCGCGCGCGTAGCCGTCGGCCATGTGCGTCGCGCCCTGCTCGTGGCGTACGAGCACGTGGCGGATCGGGTACTTCAGCATCGCGTCGTAGGCCGGGAGAATCGCGCCGCCGGGATAGCCGAACACGTCGGTCACCCCTTCGCGGACCAGACAGTCCCAGAGAATTTCCGCACCTGTCAGACGCATAAATGACTCCTCACTGACACCGTCAAGAACGGTTCATTGACGATTTGCTGATTCGGTGATTGAGGATTGGATTTGTGCGATTGACGATTGAAACCGGCATCGATCGGCAATGAGTCAATCGTCAATCCAATCCTCAATCTCCCAATCAACCAATCGTCAATGTCCGTCCTTATCCCGTAACCGCCCCCTCGGAGGCCGACGACACGAGCTTCGCGTACTTCGGGAGCACACCGCCGGTCGCGCGCGGCGGGGGCGCCGACCAGGCCTTCAGCCGCGACGCCAGCTCGGCCGCGGGCACCTCGAGATCAATCCGGCGCGCCTCGACGTCGATCGACACGATGTCGCCATTCCGCACGACGGCGATCGGGCCGCCCGAGGCGGCTTCCGGCGCGACATGTCCGACCATGAACCCGTGCGTGGCGCCCGAGAAGCGGCCGTCGGTGACGAGCGCGACCGATTCGCCCAGGCCGGCGCCGACGATGGCGCCCGTGACCCCGAGCATTTCGCGCATGCCCGGGCCGCCCCGCGGGCCTTCGTAGCGAATGACGATGACGTCGCCCGGAACGATCTGTCCCGTCTGAACGGCCGCGAACGTAGCCTCCTCGCCGTCGAAGACCCGGGCCGGGCCGCGATGGCTGTGCCGCGTGTGGCCGGCCACCTTCAGGACGCAGCCGTCAGGCGCCAGGCTGCCGCGCAGGATGACCAGCCCCCCGGTCGGCGAGAGGGGCGAGGCGAGCGGGCGGACGACCTGCTGCCCGGCGGCTTCCGTGGCCGCCGCGGCTTCCTCGCCGATCGTCTTTCCGGTCACGGTGACCGCGTCCGTGTTCAGCATGCCGTGCTCCGCGAGCCGCCGCGCGACGAGAGCCGTACCGCCGGCGCGATACAGGTCCGTCGCGACGAACCGGCCGGCGGGCTTGAGGTCGGCCAGCCAGGGCACCGACGCGCTGATGCGATCGAAGAGGCCGAGGTCCAGCGCGACGCCCGCCTCGCGGGCGATGGCCAGCAGGTGCAGGACGGCATTCGTCGAGCCGCCCGTGGCCGCGACCGACGCGATGGCGTTCTCGAATGCGGCCGGCGTCAGGATCTGCCGCGGTCTGACCCCACGCTTCACGAGGTCCACGACGAGGGCGCCGGCCGCGCGCGCGATGCCGGCCTTGGCGCCGTCACGCGCGGGCACGTTATTGCTGCCCATGGCCGAGATGCCCAGGAACTCGCAGACACCAGACATCGTGTTGGCGGTGAACTGCCCGCCGCACGCCCCGGCGCCCGGACACGCGACATTCTCGAGCGCGGTGAGCTCCACGCCGGTCATGCGGCCCGCCGCGTGCGCGCCCACCGCCTCGAACACGTCCTGAATCGTCACGTCGTGCCCGGCGAACCGGCCCGGCGCAATGGACCCGCCGTACAGCACGAGGCCCGGGACGTTGATGCGGGCCAGCGCCATGACCGCCCCCGGAATGGTCTTGTCGCACCCCACGAGCGCAATGACGCCGTCGAGCTGGTTGCCGTCCACGACCATCTCGATGGAGTCCGCAATCAGCTCGCGGCTGACCAGCGACATCCGCATGCCCGAGGTGCCCATCGTGATCCCGTCGGAAATCGAGACCGTGTTGAACTCCATGGGAGTGCCCCCGGCCGCGCGGATGCCTTCACGCACGGGACCGGCGAGCTCGCGGAGGTGGTAATTGCAAGGGCCGATCTCGATCCAGGTGTTCGCCACGCCGATGAGGGGGCGCTCGAGATCCCGGTCGGTATAGCCGACGGCCTTGAGCATGGCACGCGCCGGCGCCCGCTGGGGTCCCTCGACCAGCCGGGACCGGTTCGAGCCTCGGGCCGGCGGAGTAGGTTGTCGTTCGCTCATGCTTCCGGGGTGTTCCTCAGCCACCCGACCTGACACTTATATCGGTCGGGCCTGCTATTTGACAATCGAATAATGTTTAAATCTGAATCACTAATGTTTATCGTCAATGGATTGGCTGAGCGGCGCCACGCTGGCCGAACCCGCCGGGGCGCGCTATGTTGATGCCTCCCGCCCGGGTGGCGGGGGTCGGCGGCAGGATCGCGGTGGTCCCGCCGGCCGGAGAGGATACGCATGGACGGCGACCGGCTCGAAACCCTGCGACAGGAACTCGACCAGATCGATGGCGAGCTCGTGGACCTGCTCGCGCGCCGATCGAAGGCGGTCGAGCGGGTGGCGGCCGTCAAATCGCGGACGAACGTGCCGCTGCGCGACGTGCTGCGCGAGTCGCGCCAGGTGGCGCGGCTGGCTGAGCGGGCCCGTGCCCTGGGACTCGACGAGCTCTTCGTCGTCCGCATCTTCCGGGAGATTGTCGATTTCTCCGTCCGGACCCAGGAGGCCCACCTCGGCATGAACGTGCGCGGCGGCGACGGTCATCGCCCCATCACGGTGGTCTTCCAGGGATCGGAGGGCGCGTTCAGCCATATCGCCGGGCGGCGGTTCTTCGCGCCGCGGCAGGGGCCGGTCACCTACCGGGGCCTGCCGACGTTCCGGGGGATTCTCGAGGAGGTTCGCGCCGGCGCGGCCGACTACGCGATGCTGCCGATCGAGAACACGACGTCGGGTTCGGTGCACGACGCCTACGACGCGCTGTCGCACACCGATCTGGCGATTGTCGGTGAGGAGGTCCTGCGCATCGAGATGTGCCTCGTCGGCGTGGCGGACGTACCGCTCGAGGATCTGCGCAAGATCTACTCGCACCCGCAGGCGCTCTCGCAGTGCACCGCGTTTCTGGCCTCGCTGCCCCATTGCACGATCGAGTCCTTCACCGACACGGCGATGAGCGTCGAGCGGGTCAAGGCGGAGAACAACCCGACGCACGCGTCGATTGCGAGCGCCGAGGCCGCCGCGCTGCACGGCCTGCACGTGCTGCGGCGCGACATCGCGAACCACCGCGAGAACTACACCCGGTTCCTGGTGATTGCGCGCGAGGTCGAGCCCTGGGACGCGCGCGTTCCCTGCAAGACGTCGGTGATGTTCGTGACGCCGCACGAGCGCGGCGCGCTGCTGGCGTGCCTGAACGTGCTCGCCGGGCACGGCCTCAACCTGACGAAGCTGGAATCGCGACCACGCCCCGGCCGGCCGTTCGAGTACCTGTTCTACGTGGATTTCGAGGGCAACGTCACCGACCCCAACGTTCAGCGGGCGCTCGACGAGATCAGCGGCCTGACGTTGTCACTGAAGATCTTCGGGTCGTACCCGGCGCGGACGACGAAAGGAGACGGAGGCTAGTAGGTGTTCTGACTCGGATCAATCCTCGCGATCCAGTCGATGATCCCGCCCTTGAGGTTCTGGACGCGCTTGTAGCCCTTGTCGCGCAGCAGGGTGACGGCCCGGGCGCTGCGGATGCCCGACTTGCAGTAGACGACGATGTCCGGCGCGTCGGCCCCTGTCGGGATCTCGTCGAGCCGCTTGGGAAGTTCGCCGAGCGGGATGAGCGTCGCGCCGGGAATGCGGCAGATCTCGACCTCGCGCGGCTCGCGGACGTCGAGCAGCCAGACCGAGCCCTGGTCCAGCCGCTCCTTCAAATCCACGACCGACGTTTCGAACTCCGGCTCGAGCTCGCCGCGATCCGCGGCCTTGACGGCCGGCGTGATGCCGCAGAACAGCTCGTAGTCGATGAGCTTGGTGACGGTCGGGTGAGTGCCGCACACCGGGCAGTCGGGATCGCGCTGCAGCTTGAGCGTGCGGAATTTCATCTGCAGGGCGTCGAACAGCAGCAGGCGTCCGACGAGCGACTCGCCGGCGCCGATGATCAGTTTGAGCGCTTCGGTCGCCTGAATCGTGCCGACCACGCCCGGCAGCACGCCGAGCACGCCGCCCTCGGCGCAGCTCGGCACGAGGCCCGGCGGCGGCGGTTCGGGATAGAGGCAGCGGTAGCACGGGCCGTGCTTCGCCGCAAAGATGGAGACCTGCCCGTCGAACCGGAAGATGCTGCCGTACACGTTGGGTTTGCCCGAGAGGACGCACGCGTCGTTGACGAGATAGCGGGTCGGAAAGTTATCGGCGCCGTCCACGATCACGTCGTAGTCGCGGAAGATCTCCAGCGCGTTCGACGAGTTCAGCCTCGTTTCGTGGCCGATGACACGGATGTTGGGATTGAGTCCGCGCAGCCGATCGGTTGCCGCGCGCAGCTTCGGCCGTCCCACGTCGTCCGTGCTGTACAGGATCTGGCGCTGCAGGTTGCTGAAGTCCACGACGTCGAAGTCGATGAGACCCAGCGTGCCGACGCCGGCGGCCGCGAGGTAGAGGGACGCGGGGGACCCGAGCCCGCCGGCGCCGACGCACAGCACGCGCGCGGCCTTGAGGCGGCGCTGCCCGTCCACGCCGACCTCCGGCATGATCAGATGGCGGCTGTAGCGGCGCACTTCATCGTTCGTCAGTGTCGGGAGGGCCGCGGGCGCGTCCACGGCCGTGGATCCGCCGGCCACCGACGGCACGATGCTGAGCGTGTCGCCGGCGTTGACCGGCGTTTGCTCCTTCTGCAGGTACCGGATGTCCTCGTCGTTGACGTACACATTCACGAAGCTGCGGAGCTTGCCATCGGCCGCGTAGAGATGGTTGCGCAAATCGCCGTGCACCGAGACGAGGTTCTTCAGGACCTCGCCCACGGTGGCCCCGGCGACCTGGACCGTCGGCTGCTGGTCGGTGAACGGCCGGAGCGGGGTGGGGATGAACACAGTCGTCGACATGTCGATGTCCCTGGACGGAAAAGAAAAGAGCCCGGAACGAACAGCCGTTCCGGGCCCGGAAAGCACCTGCGGCCTGCGACTAACCCTGGCTCGTAGACGCGTGCCTCCGATGGCGGCCCGTGAAGCACCGACAACAGCGGAGGTCAGAGCGGTCAGTCACGTCCATCATTATAGCCCCCGGCGCCGCCGGGGCCTGGCCAAGGGGGCGCGGCCCGGCCGGCCGCCTGGTCATTGCGCCCGCAGGAAGGCCAGCAAGGCCGACAGGTCCGCCTGGGTCATCGCATCTGTGAGGGCGTCGGTCATGATCGTCGTCCCGACCCGGCGCCGGGAACGGACCGGCTTCGTGATGTCGACCGTCGTGCCGTCAGCCGTGAGCAGGGTGACCGCGCCGGCGTCGTCCCGGATGACCAGGCCGGTGCTGGTCCGCCCGTCGCTGGCGACGACCACGGTTGACTCCTGGCCCGTGCCCACGCGCCGCGACGGGAACATGATCGACTCGAGCAGCGCACGGCGCTCGAGGGCTGGCGCGAGCGAGGTCAGATTCAAGGCTGCCACGCCGTGATCCGTCCCGACGCTGCCCATGCGATGGCACGACGCGCAGTGCGCCTGGAAGATCGTCCGGCCCGACTCCGGGGCCGGGCGCTCCGTGCGCGGCGTGTAGATCACATCGTCGAAGATCTCTCCCTTGTTCAGGACGCGGCCCTGCGTGCGCGCCACGATGGGGTTGCCGGCCCGGCCGCGGCCGCCCGCCGGGACGGTCGTGGCCTCGCGCGGCGCGAGCGGCGCGAAGTCGGGCGCGCGGGCGTGCAGGATCTGCCGCTCGGCATCGGTGGCGTACAGTTCCGCCAGCGGGTCGTAGATCGCCGCCAGGAAGTCCGCGAACCGGGATCCGCCGCGCCAGCGGCTGCCCCGGCCGAGCACATCGGCAACCGCGGTCTTCTGCGCCGTCGTCCAGCCCTGCCGAACCGTGCGCAGTGCGTACAGATAGTGGAGCTGCAGGGGCTGGTTGTCATTGCCCGCGGGCATCGCCGCGAGTACCTCGTCGATGCCGTCGGTCTGTCCGGCATACGCCAGCATCAGTGCAAGCTCGCGGTTCAGCCGTTCGTCCGTCGCCGGGAACTGGCCCGCGATCAGGTCGTGGAGCCGGCGGCGATGCACCGCTGACAGGCCGCCAGGTATCTCAGTCGTCGTGTACATGAACGCGCGGTAGAGCCGGAGCCGGTTGGTCACTGACAGGCCGGTCCGCGCCAGCAGAGCGAGCTGCGTCTCGAGGACGGGATCGAGGCTCTCGGCTCCGGCCGTGCGAACCCAGGCCAGCATGCCGTCGATCGCGCCGAGCGGGTTCGTCTCCGCCAGCACGCGATTCGTCCAGTCCGCGCGCGGTGTCTGCTCGACGAGAATCCGTCCGGACCAGCGGACGAACCGGTCCGGATGGTTCAGGAGTGCGAGGACGTCGGCGACGGGGGCGAGGCTCGGGCGATCCGGCGCCTGTCCCAGGCCAACGAGCGCCTCGGCGGCGCGGCGCTTCACCACCGGATCGCGATCCCGCAGTCCGGCAGCAGCAATGGCGGCCGCGTCCGCCGCGGCGGTCTCGCCCTGAACGCCAGCGACGTACATCACGGCCGCGCGGACGGCGGCGTCACGGTCGCTGACGAGCGCGCGGAGGAGCGCGGTCGAGGGCGCCGGGCCGTGCCGCTGCAGCTCGTAGACGGCGCGCGCCCGGTCCATGCCGTCGGCCGACGTGTCCCGAGCGAGCCGTTCCAGGTGCGCGCCGAAGCTCGCGGCGGTCATCGCCCTCTTCACGTCTTCGATCGCCTGCCAGCCCCAGCTCGACAACGGCTGCGGCTGCCTGACGACGGCGAGGATGCCCGTCGGTTCGGGACGGGCTGGCGTGCGTCCCGTGTAGCGGACGCGCCAGACACCGCCCTCCGTGGTGCGTCCTCCCGTCGTGAAATAGAGGAGACCGTCCGGCCCGACTTCCACGTCCGTGATGTTTAGCGGTTCGCCATGAACGAACTCAGCGGGATCCGGCCTCGCGCGGAACGTCGCGCCACTCGGCGTGAGCGTCGTGAAGAGCAGTCGGCCGCGTGACCAGTCCGCTTCAAACAGGGTCTCGAAGTACTCGCGTGGGTACGTATAGCTCGAGTAGGTTTCGACACCGACCGGCGATCCGCGTCCGATGTCGCGCACGGGCGGCAGCGAGTCCAGGTAGTAGGCCGGATACTTGCCGGAGCTGTTGCGGTAGCCGTAGTTGCCATTCGGGATCTGATGGACCGTCCGCACTTCGCGGTACCACGGCGTGCCGATGTCCGCTTCGTTGTCGCTGTCGAACAGAAACGCCTCGCCCGAGAGGTTGAACGCGAAGTCGTACGCGTTGCGGTTCCCGCCCGAGAACACCGCGAACCTTCTGGTCGTTTCGTGCCACGCGAAGAGCGCGCTGTGCGCGCCTTCGCGACGGCTCGCGCCCTGACCCGGCAGGGGGGGCAGGAACTGGCCGTCACGGTCCCGCAGGACCGGCGACGTCAGATCCAGGGCCGCATCCGGGATGGTCTCGTTGTTGCCGACCAGCACCATGACGCCGCCGTCGGGCGCGCGGCGAATGGCGTGCGGCCCGTGCTCCTGAATCCGCCCCAGCCGCGCCAGCATCTCGAACGTGTCGGTGACGTCGTCGCCGTTCGTGTCGGTCATCCGGAAGATGCCGGCGGGCGCCGTGGCCTGGTTGCCGCGGCCCTGCGGCACGGCGGCACCAGGAGCCGCAGGCGCAGGCGCTTCCGCGCAGGCGCCGTACAGCGTCGGACCGTCGAACCACAGGCCCTGGCAGTTGCGTACCCGCTCCGTGATGCTGGCGTCGACTTCGTAGACGCCGTCGCCGTCGTGGTCGAGCAGCATGCGCGGCGTGTCGTTCTCCTTCGACACGACCAGCCGTCCACGGCTGTCGAACGTGATGACGATGTAGCTGTCAATCCTGGTGGCCGGCGTCACCCGCTCGATGACGAAGCCCGGCTGCGTGCGGAATCGGACGCCGGCGACCGTCTGGTCGACCATGCCGGCGAGCTGGTTTCGGAGGAGCCCCTGGGACCTGCCGTCGGCCTGCGCGACCAGCACGCCGAGGACTACGGCGAGAACGACGACGCGCGGCTTGGACATGGATTCAATCGTCAATTCACGAGCACCACATGAACTTCCCTTGGCCCATGCACCCCCCGGGTGAGCGTGTGTTCGATGTCGGCCGTGCGGCTCGGTCCCGTGATGCAGACCACATTGGCTCCTGACGTCATGACCTCCGGTCGCTGGGCGATCAAGTCCGGCAGGGACTCGACGATGAGCCGGCGTTCGAGGAGCGCGACGTGAATCGGCGGCAGCAGCGACGCCAGCCGGCCGCGACCGGGGCCCGAGGCCAGCACGAGCGATCCGGTTTCCGCGAGAGCGGCCGCCGCGCTCGTGATGCCCACGAGCGCGCCGGCCAGTTCGGCGCGCCGTGCCGTCGATGAGAGGTCCGTGTCGGACTGAAACAGCATCCGCAGACCGAGACCTCTCAGGGCGGTGCCCAGTCCGGGCACGGGCAGGCGGTCCTCGTTCCACAGCAGCACGCCAGGCGCGCCGGTTGATGGCTGCCGGGCCGCCTCACGTCGTGCCATGGACGCGACGAGCAGCGCGATCGCTTCCGGCGTGTCCGCTTCGTGCACGGCGCCGCCCAGGGCGGTGAGCTGCCCCGAGAAGCGTTCCACCATGTGGCCCGTCGTGCCGGCCGGCACGGGCACGGAGCCCGGATGTTCGAACAGCGCGTCGGGCAGGCGCGCCTGTGCGACGGCCGCGCGCAGGAGCTGGCGCACGCGCGCGCGTTCGTCTTCCGTCATTCGCGCCGCCCGGCATCCGTCGGCGGCTCCGCCATGCCCGACGCCGACCGCCTGGGTGTCCGATCGGCCCAACGCTGCTGAAAGGACCGACCTGCCATCGCGGGAAAGTCCCGCGTCGTCGTCCATCCGCGCAAGGGGCCGGGGAGCCGGCGGATCCAGCCGTCGCGCGCCGTGAGTCTCGTCGCGGCCGCCGCCACGCGGCCGGCTGTCCGGAACAGCCTCGGCCGTGTGCCCAGCCACGCGTACAGGCGCATGCCGAGGCGGATCCAGCGGGGCGTGGCCGTGACGGACGCCGGGTCCGCGCGCAGCGCCAGCAGCATGCGCGGGATGTCGATCCGCACGGGGCAGACCTCGCGGCACGCGCCGCACAGGCTGCTCGCGTGCGGCAGGTCGACCGCGTCGGCGACACCCTTCAGCGCGGGCGTCAGCACGGCGCCGACGGGGCCGGAGTAGATGCTGCCGTAGGCGTGCCCGCCAATCTGCTGATAGACGGGACACGCGGTCAGGCACGCGCCGCACCGGATGCAGTACAGAATCTCCGCCAGTTCGGATCCGAGGACGCGCGATCGGCCGTTGTCGAGCAGGACGACGTGCAGTTCCTCCGGGCCGTCGGCTTCGCCGCGGGGCCTCGGGCCGTTGATGATGTTCGTGTAGACCGTGAGGCGCTGGCCGGTGGCGCTCCGGGCCAGCACCTGCAGCATCACGGCCAGGTCGGGCAGCGTCGGCACCAGCCGCTCGATGCCCATCATCGCCACGTGCACGCGCGGCAGCGATGTCACCAGCCGGCCGTTGCCCTCGTTCGTCGCGATGCAGAGGCTGCCGGTCTCGGCGACGCCGAAATTGACGCCGCTGACGCCGAGGTCGGCGTGCAGGAACTCGGTGCGGAGGATGCGGCGCGCGAACTGCGTCATGCGTTCGACGTCCGCCAGGTCCTCGGCGGTGGCGCCCAGTTGGCGCCGGAACAGCTCCGCCACGTCGTCCTTCGTCTTGTGGATGATCGGCATCACGATGTGCGACGGATGCTCGCCGGCGAGCTGGACCACGAACTCGCCGAGATCGGTTTCGACGACGCGGACGCCCGCCTGTTCGAGGTGATGGTTCAGCAGGATCTCCTCGCTGATCATCGACTTCGACTTCACCGCCAGCCGCAACCCGCGCGCCCGCGCGAGGTCGCACACGTACCGCACGGCATCGTCGGCCGTCCGCGCGTAGTGGACGTGGCCGCCCCGGGCCTCGACCGCGACGATGAACTGGTCGAGGTAGGTGTCGAGGCGCGCCAGTGTGTGGGCCCGGATGCGCCGGGCGTGATCGCGCCAGCCATCGGCCGACGGCAGTTCCTCGAGCGCCGCGGCCCGCGAGGCCAGCACGCGCGAGCTGACGCTTCGGAGCGCGCCGCGCAGCCGGGCGTTGCCCAGCGCCTCTTCCGCGCGCCGGTGGAACGACACGGGGGCGATCATGCCGGTGGGAGCGAGTCGGCGAGGATGTCGGCGATATGACGCACCTCGACCGGGCTGCCGGCCCGGCGGAGTCCGCCCGCCATGTGCATGAGACAGCTGACGTCGGTCACCGCCACGGCGCCAGGCTGCGCCTGCTGGATGCTGGCAAGCTTTCGCGCGAGCATGGCCGACGAAATGTTCGCCATCTTGATGGCGAACAATCCGCCGAAACCGCAGCAGACGTCGCTCTCCGCGAGCGGGCAGAGGGTGGCGCCCTGGACGTGACTGAGCAGCGCCACCGGCTCGTCCTTGACCCCAAGACCGCGCAGCCCGTGACAGCAGGCGTGATATGCGATGGTGCCGCGCGAGAAGGCGCCGACGTCCATCACGCCCAGCACGTTCACCAGGAACTGCGTGAACTCGTGGGTCCGGTGCGCCACCGCGCGGGCGCGCTCGGCGTAGGCCGGCTCGTCGGCCAGGAGCGCTTCGTACTGGTGGATCACCATGTCGCCGCAGGATCCGGACGGAATGACGATCGGATCGTCGCGTTCGGAGAGCACGTCGATGGTGTGGCGGGCGAGGGCCCGGGCTTCGTCGGTGAAACCGGCGTTGAACGCCGGCTGGCCGCAGCAGGTCTGCGCCGGCGGGCAGTGGACCTCGAGGCCGAGCCGTTCGAGCACGGTCGCCACGGCGATGCCCGTGTCCGGGTAGAGCCGATCGACGAGGCACGTGACCAGCAGCTGGACGCGAGTGGGCCGGGCAACGGGTGTGGTCGAGGACACGCAACCCGCATGTTATGCTCTCCGGCACATTTCCGGCCCATTCCAGCCGCGTCCGCGGCTGACTTCGGAGGAAGCAGCCATGGGGCACTTACCGCGCACTCGTCGACTTGCGATCGGGGCAGCCGTTGCCGTCGGGCTGACGGCCGGGTGGTCGGGCTCGCTCCTGAGTACTGACGAGGCGTCGGCCGCGGCCGCGCCGGATCAGGGCGCGGCTCCGGCATCGGCCGCCGGGCAGGATCAGGACGCGGGTCGAGGCGCCCGGGGAGGCCGTCGCGGCGGCGGGGACGGGGGCGGCGGCCGCGGCGGCGCGCCGATTCCCTTCACCGACCAGAGCGGCTTCAAGCCCATCTTCAATGGCAAGACGCTCGCCGGCTGGGATGGCGATCCCCAGTTCTGGCGCGTGGAGAACGGCGCCATCACCGGTGAGAGCACGCCGGAGAAGGTCGTCAAGCCCAACACCTTCATCGTCTGGCGTGGCGGCGAGCCGGCGGACTTCGAGCTGAAGGTCGAGTTCCGGATCAGCGGCGGCAACACGGGCGTGCAGTACCGAAGCGTCGAGATGCCCGAGGTCGCCAAGTGGGTGTTGAAGGGGTACCAGGCGGACATCGACTTCAACAATCAATACACGGGGATGCTCTATGAGGAGCGCGGGCGCGCGTTCCTCGCGCCGCGCGGCACGCTCGGCTACGTCGGCCTGAACCAGCCGCCGGCGGGACAGCGCGGCCAGACGCCGCCGGCCGCGGGTGCGCCGGCGCCTGGTCCGCGCGGCCAGCTCGCCGCCCTCGAGGACGGCGCGGCGCTCCAGGCGCACATCAAGCAGAACGACTGGAACCAGTTCCACGTCATCGCGCGCGGTACGGTGCTGATCCACATCCTCAACGGCCGCGTCATGGCCGCCTTCGTGGACGATGACGCGGCGAACCGGTCGATGAAGGGCCTGATCGGCCTGCAACTGCACTCGGGGCCGCCGATGAAGGTGGAGTTCAGGAATATCTGGCTGAAGGGGTTGTAAGACACGTTGGTTTTCGGTCATCGGTTTTCGGTGGTCGGCAACCGGGAGCCAGAACCGAGAACCGAGCACCGAGAACTACCGAATTTTCAGGAGGACCGATGCACGTCGCGATGCACAACTGGATGCGAGCCGAGCCGATTGAGGTGACGATTGCCCGGCTGGGCAAGAGTGGGTACGACGCCATCGAGATCAGCGGCGAGCCGGAGAAGTACGACACGAAGCACGTCCGGACGCTGATGAGCGAGCACGGCATCACGTGCTGGGGCTCGGTCACGCTGATGCTCGGCGAGCGCAACCTGCTGGCGTCACAGCCCGCCTCGCGCGCCATGTCGGTGAAGTACGTCAAGGACACCATCACGATGGTGAAGGAGCTCGGCGGGCAGGAAGTGACCATCGTCCCCTGCACGGTCGGCAAGCTCGTGCCCGAGGCGTCGCCCGACGAGGAGTGGAAGTGGGCGGTCGCCAGCCTGAAGGAGTGTTACGAGCACGGGATGAAGGAAGGCGTCCGACTCGCCATCGAACCGCTGAATCGTTTCGAGACCTACTTCCTGAATCGACACGACCAGGCCGTGCTCCTCGCCGAGCAGGTCGGCCCCACGTGCGGCGTCTGCCTCGACTGTTTTCATATGAACATCGAGGAGCAGGACATGTTCGCGGCGATCAAGGCCACCGGGTCCCGCCTGAACGACTTCCACGTCGCCGACAACAACCGGATGGCCTGCGGCATGGGCGCGCTCGACTGGAAGCGCATCATCGACACGCTCAAGTCGGTCGGCTACGATGGAGCGCTGACCGTGGAGTTCGTCGCGCCGCTCGATCGCACGCCCGCCAACCCGTACACGAACATGCTCGCGGCCGAGACGGCCGACATGACGCCCGAAGAGCGCAAGTTCATGATCGATCACGGCACCGGCGATCTGTCGAACGAGTTCTACACCTGGCTCGTGGACGAGACGATCAAGACGCTCAGGAAGAGCATGTAGACAGGTCCGCGATGGAGGGGACGACCTTCAGGTCGGCCCGAATGTCCTTGCGCCCTTCCGCATGAAAACCGTCCTGCTCATCGGTACACTCGACACGAAGGGGCCCGAGATCGCGTACGTCCGCGACCGCCTGCGGGCGCTTGGTGTCGGCACCATCGTCGCCGACTCCGGCATCCTCGGCGAGCCGCTCGACATCGTCCCCGACGTCTCGCACGCCGAGGTCGCCAGGCTGGGTGGGACCACGATCGAGGCGTTGCAGCAGGCAGGCAGCCGCGGCAAGGCCGTGCATGGCATGCTGGCGGGGCTGCGGACGCTCGCGATGAATCTGTACCAGGAAGGGCGTTTGGATGGCGCGGCCGCGCTCGGCGGCGCCGAGGGCGCCGTGCTGGGCGCGAGCGCGATGATGGGACTGCCGATTGGCGTTCCGAAGATCATCGTCACGCCCATCGCGTCCGGCCATCGGCGGTTCGGGCCGCTCATCGGCACGAAGGACGTGATGGTCGTGCACTCGGTGGTCGACATCCTCGGCCTGAATCCGATCAGCACGGCTGTCTTCGACAACGTGGCGGCCGCGCTGGCCGGCATGGTCACGCATGGCGGACCCATGCGGCTGACGGGTGATCAGCGGCGCGTCGCCATCACGATGCTCGGCAATACGACGAAGGCCGTGATGATGATCCGCGACCGGCTGCACGAGCGGGGCTTCGAGGCCGTGATCTTTCACTCGAACGGCGTGGGCGGGCCGGCGATGGAAGAACTGGCCGAGGCCGGGTTGTTTGCCGGTGTCATCGACTACACGACCGACGAACTGACCGACGAGCTGGTCGGCGGATTTCACGCCGCCAGCCCGACACGGTTGCGCCGCATCGGCCAGCTCGGCCTGCCGCAGGTGGTCGTGCCCGGCTGCATTGATTTCTCGGTGCACGGCCGGCCCGAGGCCGTCCCGGCGAGGCTCGCCGGCCGGCCGATGTACCTGCACAATCCCGAGTTCACGCTCGTGCGCACGCGCCCGGACGAAATGCGCCAGCTCGGCGGCATTTTCGCCGAGCGGTTGAACGAGGCGACGGGCCCCGTCGCGGTGATGGTCCCGACGCGCGGCTTGTCCATTCCCAGCGTGCCCGGCGGCGAGTTCTGGGATCCCGACGCCGACGCCGGGTTTCTCGCCGCGCTGCGGGCCGATCTCCGCCGGGACATCCCGGTGTCCACTCACGACCACCACATCAATGATCCCGAGTTCGCACGGGCGGTCGCCGACCGTTTCGTCGCGCTCGTCGACCACCGAGGACCGAACTCATGACCGTGCCGATTCCCGTCGAACTGCCGTCTCACAACATGGCCGACCTGGCTTATCCCGACATCCAGGCCTACCTGAAGGTCTGCGACCTGGTGCTCGTGCCGATGGCCAGCACGGAGCAGCACGGCCCGCACCTGCCGCTCTCGACCGATACGGTCACCGCGGTGCAGGTCGCCTCGCGCGTCGCGGCCCTCAACAACATGCTGCACACGCCGCCCATCTGGACCGGCTACTCGCCGCAACACATGGCGGCCCCGGGCGAGGGGCGCGGCACCATCACGGTGCGCGCGTCCACGCTCCAGGCGCTGATGTACGACGTCTCCCGGAGCCTGATCCATCACGGGTTCAACAAGATCGTGTTCATCAACGGACACGGGTCGAACGTCAAGGTCGTCGATCCGATTCTGAGAAAGATCCGCTACGACACGGGCGCGATGGTCGGCTTCTGCGTGCCGTACATGGAGCGTTACGTCGGCCTGCTCCAGGGCCTGATGGAGAATCCGGCGGACGAGACGCCGGGCTGGCACGCAAGCGAACTCGAGACGTCGCAGATGCTCGCCAACGACGAGAGCCTCGTCCGCATGGACCGCGCGGTGAAGACGCACACGCAGATTCCGCAGTGGCTG
>CAZFAT010000061.1:0-9351 GCA_964517075.1 uncultured Solibacteraceae bacterium | reverse complement strand
CGACCTGGTTGAGCTTCCTCTCGGGCCGGGGGGATCTCGCGCAGGACTTCAACGCCCGGCTGGCCGACGCTCAGCCACCGGACGAGTGGCACCTGCTCCTCACGCCGCGGCAGCCCCAGGCGGACTTCGCATCGCTGACGCTTCAGGTGGACCGGAAGTCGCTGCAACTGCGGGGCCTGACGGTCGTGAACACGCAGCGCACGACCAACCACTACCGCTTCAGCAATCTGCGCGAGAACGTCGGCGTCCCGGACCGCGAGTTCCTCTTCCAGGTGCCGCGCGGGGTTGTGATCAAGAAGTAGTAAGACGACGTCACGCCCGCCTCGTCACGTCGGCTCCCAGCGACTGCAGCCGCTCCGTCAGATCCTCATAGCCACGCTCGACGGTCTCGATTTCGAGCACCGTGCTCTCTCCTTCGGCGGCCAGCGCGGCCGCCACGAGCGCCATGCCGGAGCGAATGTCGCGGCTGTCCAGCGTGCGCCCGCGCAGCCGCACCGGCCCGTTGACGATGATGCGGTGCGGATCGCAGAGAAACAGGTCCGCGCGCATCGCGCTCAACTGCTCGAGTGCGAACAGCCGCAGCTCGTACATCCAGTCGTGCACGAGCGTGCTGCCCTTCGCCTGCGTCGCCAGCACCGTGACGAGACTGACGATGTCACTGGGGAAGCCCGGCCAGAGTCCCGTGGTGATCCGCCGGGCGCCCACGAGCGACGACGGACGCACGGCAAACCGCATGTCCTCGAGATCGAAATCGAGCCGCATCTCGTGGAGCACCGCCGTGATCGGCTCGAGGTCCCGCGCGTGGACGCCGGTGACCTCGACGTCGCCGCCGGTAATCGCGCCCACGACGCCCCAGGATGCGGCCTCGATGTAGTCGCCGCGGAGGGTGTGCGTCGTGCCCCGCAGCGGCCCGGACGGTCGAATGCGAATCGTGGACGTCCCGATCCCCCCGACGTCGGCCCCCATGGCCGCCAGGAACGCACAGAGCTCCGCCACGTGCGGCTCGCAGGCGGCGTTGCGAATCTCGGTGAGGCCGTCGGCCTGCGCCGCGGCCAGCAGCACCGTCTCCGTCCCGGTGACGGAGGCTTCCAGCAGGTACATCGACGCGCCGTGCAGGCCGTCGGACGCCTCGATGCGATGGCCGCCGCTCACCGAATCCACGCGTCGCACGCCCAGGGCTTCGAGCGCCCGCAGGTGTGTCCCTATCGTGCGGCGCGCCGGAAAATCACCCCCTGGCGGTGCGATGGTCGCCTGTCCGGTGCGGCCCACGAGGGCGCCCAGCAGCAGCACCGACCCGCGGAGCCGTCCGACGAGCCGGGCATCCGGCTCCGACGTGCGCACGTCGCGGCACGTCACACGCAGCGTGGCGGTCCCCTCCCCGTCCACCGTCGCGCCCAGCGATCGCAGCAGCTCGATCATCACGGCGACGTCGCGGATGTGCGGTACGTTGCGCAGCTCGCAGGTTTCGCTGGTGAGCAGGCAGGCGGCCAGGAGTGGGAGCGCCGCGTTCTTGTTACCCTCGACCGCGATGCGGCCCGACAGCCGGCGGCCGCCATGAATCACGAGTTCAGCCACGTCAAAACACTCCCAGGTAAACGACCTCGTCGCGCAGGACGATGCCGAACTGATCGTGCACGGCCGTGCGCGCGGCCTCCACGAGCGTGCGAATGTCGCGGGCGGTGGCCGCACCGGTGTTGACGACGAAGTTCGCGTGCGTCTCAGAAATCCGCGCCCCGCCCGCGCGCCGCCCTTTCAGGCCCGCGCGGTCGATCAGCGCACCGGCCGAGGCCGGCATCCCCGCCGGCAGCCGTTCGCGCGCCGGATCGGGATTCTGGAACATGCACCCGGCGCTCGGCTGCGCCAGCGGCTGCGTGCGCTTGCGGTAGGCCAGCGAGGCCCGCGCGCGCGCGCGAAGCGCGTCCGGGTCGCCGGGGCCGACACGAAAATCGGCCCACACGACAATCTCGGCCGTGCGCTGCAGCCGACTCGTGTCGTAGGCGAATTCCATCTCGGCCTGGGGCACGTCCAGCACCTCACCCGACCGGGAAACGAGCCGCACGCGCGTGACCAGATCGCCGACGTTGCGCCTGGCCCAGTGCGCATTGCCATGCATGGCGCCACCCACCGTCCCAGGCGTGCCCGCCCACTCTTCCAGTCCCGCCAGGCCGCGCGAGACCGTCCAGCGCACCAACCCGTTGATCGTCAGGCCGGCCTCGGCGCGCACAGAGTCGGGCCCCTCCTGAGTCACACCGGCCAGGCGCAGCCGCACCACCAGACCCCGGACGCCGACGTCGGACACGACGACATTGGATCCTCCGCCCAGCAGCGTCACCGGGATGGCCAACTCGCGCGCCACGGCCAGCAGTTCCGTCAGCTCCGCGGCACTCCGCACCTCGGCCAGCCAGTCCGCCGATCCGCCGACCTTCAGCGTAGTCAGCGGCGCGAGCGGCACGTCCCGGCCGAGCCTGTCTCCCAGCAGCCGGCCGGCGCGCGCCCCGAACTCGTCGTGACGCATCGCTGGTCAGACCGCCGGCCGCCCAAGCGCGGCCAGCAGTTTCTCGTGAATCCCGTCAAATCCGCCGTTCGACATGATGACCACCAAGTCGCCCTCGCCGGCCTCCCGCGCGATGGTCGAGACAATCGCGTCCACGGCGGGGATGGAACGGACGCGGCGTCCGGCCCGGCCGACATCGCGCACCAGATCATCCACCGACAGCCGTTCGTCCTCAGGCAGCGATGAACGGAAGACCGCCGCCAGCACGATCTCGTCCGCCCCGGAGTCCGCGAAGGCTCGCGCGAAGTCCTCCTGGAAGATCCTCCGGCACGAGGTGGCCGACCTCGGCTCGAACACCCCCCAGATGCGCCGGTCCGGATGGGACGCCCGCGCCGCCTGCAGCGTCTCGCGGATGGCCGTGGGATGATGCGCGAAGTCGTCGTACACGGACACGCCACGCACCGTCCCGCGAAGCTCCATCCGCCGGCTGACCCCCAGAAACCCCGCCAGCCCTCGCTGGAGCTCATCGACCGGCACGCCCTCGCCGTGGGCCACGGCCAGCGCCGCCAGGGCGTTCTTCACGTTGTGCGCGCCGAAGAGCGGCAGGTCGAACTTTCCGACCGGCCGGCCCCGGTGCGACACATCGAATCGAAGCCGGCCCCCTTCCGGGGTGATCGCGGACGCCTGCCAGTCGGCACCGGCCGCGAGGCCGAACGTCTCGACCTCAGTTGCGGCGCCCACCGCCACCTGTACCGCCTCCTCGCTGTCGGCGCCCACCAGAATGCGTCCCCGCCGCGGGACCAGTTGGAGGAGCCGCCTGAAGGCGGTCCGGAGCGACCCCATGTCCGGATAGATGTCCGCGTGGTCGTACTCGAGATTGCCGATGACGGCCACGTCGGGCAGATACTTCAGGAATTTCGCGGTCTTGTCGAAAAACGCGCTGTCGTACTCGTCCCCTTCGATTACGAAGTCGCGTCCGGCGCCCAGCCGGTAGCTGCCGCCGAAGTTACGGGCGATGCCGCCGACCAGTACGCTCGGGTCGCGCCCAGCCGACGTCAGCAGCCAACCCGTCAGCGCGGTCGTGGTGGTCTTGCCGTGCGTGCCGGCGATCACGATCGACCGGGACGTCCAGAGAAACCGGTCGCGCAGAGCTTCCGGCAGCGACACGAAGTGCATCTTGCGATCGAGGACGTGCTCGAGCTCCGGATTGCCGCGCGAAATGGCGTTGCCGACGACCACGACGTCGATGTCGGCCGGGATGTTCTCGGGCCGATACCCGTCGAACACGCGGATGCGCTCGCGGGCGAGGAAGTCGCTCATCGGCGGATAGATCCCGCGGTCGGATCCCTGGACGTCCAGGCCGCGCGCCTGCAGCATGGCCGCGAGCGTGGCCATGGCGGTGCCGCAGATCCCGATGAAGTGAACGCGTTCAGTCACTATCCCGCCGCGGCTTCCTCGACCACCAGCCGCGGTCGATCCCGCGCGACGACGCGGGTGTCCACGCCGAGCGGCAGGCTAATCAGGGGCGTCGTCGTGTGGCCCGAGGGAAAGCCGAACAGAATCGGGCCGGGAAAATCCGCGAACACCTCGGCGACGACCTGCCGCGCCGTGACGGCGCCGCCCGGCTCGTCGCAGCCCGGCAACTGGCCGAAGACGATGGCCGCCACGCTGCTCAGCCGGCCGCTCTGCCGCAACTGCGTGAGCGACTTTCGTAACCGATACGGCCGCTCGTTGATCTCTTCGAGAAAAAGGACATGGCCGGGCGGGGCGAGGAACTCGTACGGCGTGCCGAGCGACGCGGTGATCTGCGTGAGCGTGCCGCCGAAAAGCGGCCCGACCGCTTCGCCAGGCCGGAGCACCTCGATGCCGTCCGGCGCCAGTTCGCCGAGCGGCGTGGACGCCAGGCTGCCGAGCCAGGACGCGCGGTCGAACGCCTCTGGACCCGACGCAATGCGCCCGATAATCATCGCCCCGTGGACGGACGTCAGGCGGACGTGGCAGTTGAGGAACGCGTGGACCGACGTGACGTCGCTATAGCCGACGAAGGCCGTCCGCGTGCGCCTCAGGGCCGCCTGGTCCAGCCACGGCAGCGTCTCCGCGCTGCCGTAGCCACCGCGGACGGCCAGGACGACGTCGACGTCGCCTCGAGCGCAGGCGCGGGCCAGCGCGGCCGCCCGATCGGCCGCCCGGCCGGCCACGATCGGTCCGCCCGCGAACACGTCGTCGTCGTACACGACCTCGAAGCCCAGTTCGATCAGCCGGGTCACGCCCCGGTCGAACTCGGCGCGATCGAACGGGCTGGCCGGCGCCACGAGCGCGAGGCGGCTGCCGGGCCCCGCGGGCCTGAATTTGATCAGCCCGGCCCGGGTGCGTGGCGTCACTGCCATGCGGCCATCTCCCGCGCCACGGCCTGGTGCGCCTCGCAGCCCACCAGCGCCAGGTCGGGCACCGGGCGACGACCTGCGAGGAAGCGCGCCTTCTCTCGATGCTGGCGCGCCATCGCGTCGTCGATCCGGGTGCGCGTGAGCTGGTTCGCTTCGGCGGCCCGGATGACGGCTTCCAGGGCGCGCGCCTGCTCGTCGACGCTCACATTGCACAGCAGCACCGCATCACAGCCGGCCACAAGGGCGTCCACGGCCGCCACGTCCAACGGCCGGGATCCGGTTACCGCCTGCATACCGAGGTCATCGCTCAGGACCATTCCGGGGAATCGAAGCGTTTCCTTCAGCAGCGTCTGAATAATGGCGGGCGCGAGCGAGGCCGGCCGCTCGGGATCGATCGCCGGCAGTGAGAGATGCGCGACCATGATCGCGGCGACATCGGCCGCGATCGCCTGCCGGAACGGCGGCAGCTCGATGGCATCGAGCCGCCGACGGTCGTGATCCAGCACGGGCAGTTGGTGATGCGAGTCCTCGCTGGTGTCACCGTGGCCGGGAAAATGCTTGCCACAGGCCGCGACCCCGGACGATTGCAGCGTCTCAATCAACACGGCGCCCAGCCTCGCGACTTCGTCGGATCGGTTCGAGATCGCGCGATCGCCAATGGCGGGATTGCGGGGGTTGGTCAGGACGTCCAGCACCGGGGCGTAGTCCAGATTGATGCCCACGGCGCACAGCTCGGCGGCCAGCGCGGCAGCGAACCGGCGGGCCAGGCCGGCCTCGCCGCACCGGCCGAGCGTGCTGGCCGGCGGCCACTCGGTGAAGGGCGCCTTCAGGCGCAACACGCGCCCGCCTTCCTGATCCACGCTGATCCAGAGCGGCCAGTCGCGGGCGAGCGCCGCCACTTCGCGGGAGAGTTCGGCGAGCTGCCGCGGCTCCGCGACGTTCCTCGCGAAGTAGATGACGCCGCCCAGATCGAACTCGGCGATGAGCGCGCGGAGGTCGTCCGGAACGCTGTGGCCGCCGAAGCCGACGATGGCCAGACGGCCAACGTGACGTCGCAGCTGCCGGACCGACATGAAGCCGCCATTATAATGGGCGCCCGGTGCGCATCGACTCCTCAGCGCCGACCCGCCTCGATCTCGCGGGCGGCACGTTGGACATCTGGCCGTTGTATCTCTTCCACGAGCGCGCGCAGACCGTCAGTGCCGCCGTCAGCCTGCGGGCCCACTGTACCCTCACCTCCCGACGCGACTACCGCGTCGTCATCACCTCGGAAGACACCGGGCTGCAGGTCGACGCGGACGACCCGCAGTCGCTCGGCACGGATCGATTGCCGCTCGCGGCGCGGCTGGTCCGCCACTTCGGCGCACGCGGCGTGGAAGTGCGCACGTATGCCGGGACGCCGGCTGGCAGCGGGCTGGGCGGATCGTCAGCCATGAACGTGGCGTTGATTGGCGCCCTGGCCGCCTGGACGGGCCGCCCCGTCGACGATCACCACCTCCTGACGATAGCGGTCAACACCGAAGCCCAGGTCCGGCAGCGGCCGACGGGCGTGCACGACGTGCGCGCCGCTTTCTACGGCGGGGTCTCGGCGGTCGAAATGGGAGTCGCGTGCGTGCGACGCGTGGCGCTCAGCGTCGATGTCGGCGAACTGGAACGCCGCCTCGTCCTCGCCTACCTCGGCCCGGCCGGGCCGGGACTGGACTCCTGGGATGTCCTGACCCGGCGACTGGCGGGCGACGTGCTCGTCACGGACGCCCTGAACCAGGTGTGCGCGGCCGCCACGGCCCTGCGCGAGGCCCTGGAGCAGCACGCCTGGCCTGCGGCGGCCGCGGCGATGGCCGCCGAGTGGCAAGCCCGTAAGCGGCTGGTGCCAACCGTGTCGACGCTCGAGATCGATTACCTGCTGGAGCGCGCGCGGTTCGCCGGCGCGCTGGCGGGCAAGGCCTGCGGCGCCGGCGGTGGCGGCGGCATCGTGTGCTTGATTGATCCGGACCGCCGGGTCGAGGTCTCCGCGGCGCTGACGTCGGGGGGCGCGTCGCTCCTGCCCTTCACCATCGAACGCGAAGGGCTCACCGTCCATCGGCGGTGAGGACCCGCATGGATCCGCTCGACGAAATCCGCCGACTCTACTTCAGCACGACCCGCGCGACGATCCAGCGCGACTTCGCGCGCGCGCTCGACCTGCTGAAGTCCATGCCGACCGAGGAGGAACGGTCCCGTGCCCATGTGTTCATGGACGGACTGGCCGCCATGCGCTCTGAATGGGGCGGCCAGGGTCCAGAGGGGAAAGGAAACCGACGCCGGGCGTAGTTCACAACGAAATTACGCCCGACGTCGTTCTCTTCAAGGCAGAAACTCCGCGGCGTTGGCGGGCGTCACGCGCACCCTGACCTCGGCACCCGGCTTGCCGAGCGGCTGGGCGCGTCTGCCGTTGATGGTCCACGAGACCGCGCCCGCATCGGCCACCGTGAGTACCAGGTCGCGGGCAGCCTCCAGACGGTACCGCGTGCCGGCGCGCAGCAGGTACGTCTCGGCCGGGCCGCCGTCACGGGCGCTGGTGATCTGACAGTCCGCCGCGGCCGTCAGTTCCACCACCAGCGAGGTCGCCACGGGCGTGGCAACGGGGGCAGCGGCGATCTCCGGCTGAACGGCCGGACCTGTGGGCGCCGGATCGGCTGGCGCCCCCGCCCGATCACCAAGTGTCCCGGCGCTTCCAGAGCGGCCAGCGCCAGGCGACTCAGGCACAGGAGACGATGTGGTCGTTGGCGGCAGCGTCGTGGCGGGCTCGGGAATCGTCGCGGGTGGTGGCGGTGGGGGCGGCGGCGCCAGCGACACCGCCGGTTCCGGTGCTGCCTCCGGCGCGTCCGGCGCCCACATCCGGCGTACCTGCCAGACCAGCAACGCCAGAGCTCCGGCCGCAAGCAGTACGGCGACCACCTGCAGGATGCGCAGCGCGCGCTTCTGCCGGTCCAGGAACTCGCGATCGTCGCGCGTCACGCCCGGCATCGCGGCGGCCACCCGTTCGGCGATCTCCCGCTCGTGCCGGCGGGCGTGCGTCAGGAAGTTCTCGACCGTGATGTCGGGATCGAGCCCGACTTCCGTGGCGTAGGCGCGCACGACCGCGCGGCTGAAGATGCCGCCCGGCAGCCGGTGAAACTCACTGCGTTCGAGCGCTTCGAGCGCGGTGATCGAGATCTTGGTCCGCGTGGCGATCTCGCGCAGCGAAACCCCTCGGGCCTCTCGCGCGCGCTTGAGCTGGTGACCCAGATCCTCCATCAGTCAACAGGCGCGTACTCTAGCAGGACACGGCGATTAGTCCAAAGACCTGCCATGGCGATTTGGTGATCGGACGATCGACGATTGAATGACGATGGACAATTTGGAGAGTGATGATGGACGGCCTCGTGGCCCTGTCGTCACTGACGCGTTGCGATCCTGTCAGTTCACAGAACTGCCTAGCGTTGCGCGGCGGCGAAGGCGTCGCGCAACGCCCCGACCGCCGCCCTGACGCCGAGTCCGAGCGGCGGCGGCAGGAAGATGCCGATGCCGGCGACTCCGGCGCCGCCGGCGGCCGCCACCGCGCTGACGCGCGCTGGCGTCACGCCCCCAATCGCGATCACCGGCGTCCGGATCGCTGCCGCCATCGCGCCGAACGCCTCGAGGCCGGCGACCCGCCAGGTCGCCGGCTTCGAGGCCGTCGGAAACACGGTCCCGAACAGCAGGTAGTCCACCTCGGCGACGTCAGACAGATCGTCGCCAGGATGCACCGACCTCCCGATGATCCAGTCCGCCCTCAGCGTCCGCACCCGGCTGGCGGGCAGGCCGTCGCCTGGCAGATGCACCCCGTCGGCGCCGGCGGCCAGGGCGACGTCAGCGCGATCGTTGACGAGTACGCGCGTGCCCGCGCCGCGGGCGCGCGCGTGCACGCGGGCGAGGAGGTCCGCGAGCGCGCGTGTGCCCAGGTCGCGCTCACGGACCTGAATCGCGTCCACGGCGGCGTCGATCGCCTCGTCGAGGAAGCGCTCGAGCGCCGTCAGCTCGTCCCGGCCCGTCCGTGCGCGGGGCGCGAGCCGCCGCCGGTCGGTGATCAGATAGACACAAGGGCGCGGAAGCGCCGTCACGACTCAGGGGGGGCCGGCGAGGGCGGCGCGGCGGCCGCCGATGACTGAGGCCGACGGGCGCGGCCCCGTCGCGCGGCCCGCAGATCCACCAGGCCGGTCGCGACGGTGAGAAAGCCGACGGCCGAAACCGCCGCGCGTACCAGCGTGTTGCTCATCCAGAGCGAGAGGCCGGGCAGCAGGCTCGCAAAGAGATTGTGCTCCCACCAGGTGGTCCAGGGCGCCACCGAGAGCAGCAGTCCGGCTCCGATGAAATACGCGCCAAGGAGATGAATCACGACACTCAGTCCGGGATCGTATCAAACAGCGAGGGCGGCCTGAAGGTGCGGCGATGCACGGGAGAGTAGCCGAACCG
>CAZFAT010000060.1:0-14896 GCA_964517075.1 uncultured Solibacteraceae bacterium | reverse complement strand
TTCAGTGGTCGGCTCAGCCGGCCGTCCAGCGCCCGCCACACCACGGTCTCGAACGTTTCGGAGACGGCCTGGAGCGTCGCCGCGGTGGCGCCGTCTCCAGCCCGCGCCAGCAGTTCGCGGGCATCCGCGACCGCTGATGTCACGGCCGCGCGGTGCGCGGCCTCGGCGACCGCCACGTCGGCCTTCCTGCCGGCGAGCTGCTGCGCATGCGCCTCGCGCAGCCGCCTGGACGCCGTGTCGAGCCGGTCGCGCGTCTTCGATCGATGCCAGTAGATCTGATTCACGGCCCAGGCCGCGATGTGGGGCTTCGGCAGGCGGCGGATCTCGGCGGCCCGGCCGCCCGCCCGCGCCGCGAGCGTGTTGCGCGCCGCGGTGAACTCCGACAGCGGCGCCTGATAGAGGCGATCGATCTCCCCGTCGATGGCCATGGCAGACTCCCTTGCTTCACGCATCATGGCATCGTTCGAGCCGTGAACGCGGGTGCGCCGTGACCACGCCTGTCACACCCCTGCGGCATCGTCGTGACATGGCGACGAAAGGCGACGCGATCGACCTGGCGGAATATCGGGCACTCCGTGCGGCTCCTCGAACGCCAAACGCCGATGCCGTCCGCGTGGCGGTGCATCCCGGTTCGCTCGGACCGTCGCCGCGCCTCGCCGCGCATCGCCGCCGGATGCTGCGACATCTGGCGACGTTGGCGGTGGCCAGGCCGAAGGCCGCGTCGGAGTCATAAGCACACAGCCCGTGTCGCCTTCCGCCGATACATCTGGGGATGGCCAGGCGGCATCCCCGGCAACGGCCGGACGTTTGATCAGCGAATCCGTCAGGCTGGTTACACGGGCTCGTCCCCCCTCGGTGAAAACATTGCCGGAGGTCCGGCGAGTGCGCAGGGCGCGGTGAGCCTCTGGATGTCGAGTCCCGGCCACTGCGCGAACATCATGTCGCCGGTCATCGGCGTTGGCTACGCGAACGATCCCGCGGCGACCTACCGGCACTACTGGACGCAGACCTTCGGGGGCAGCTGACGCGTCGACCCTGTCGCGCCCCCGTCGCGAAGGGCGCTCGTGGGAGCGCCGCGGCGCGGAATATCACCCAGCCGAGGCAACGTAGGCGATCTGCGCGACCTCGGGCCGGCAATCCGGGCCGCTCCTGCGGTCCTGGCCGACTGCAAGGGGGCTCGTGTTTTGCAATACTGGGCAACGTCATGCCCAGTGGCTTGCACGGCACCCCGGCGAGGCGGGGGCTCATTGCGGGGCTGGTCGCCCTCGTCAGCCTCCCGCTGGCGACGGTCGCGTCGAGTGTGTCGGACCAGCAGGCGTTTTCGGGAGGTGCGCCCGGCGCGCACCTGCCAATCGTCCGCGAGGCGCGCTACGTCGTCAACGCGCGCATCCGCCCGCTCGCGCTCTTCTGGATCGGCCGCGACGATGTGGGGGATGCCCGGTTCACCTGGCGAGAGGACCCGAGCGGCCGACGCGCGTACCAGTTGCTGGTTGGGTCCGACCCAGCCCGGACACCCCGGCAGATCAATCGCTGGGGGTTCATCGCCGAGGAGATCCATGACGGCCGCGCCGAAGTCCTCGGCTTCATGAAGGGGTCCAACGAAGAAACGCTGGACGCCGCGGCCGCCAACGCCGACGCGGATCAGCAGCCGGGCACGGCGAGCACGTTCAAGGCCGTGCGAACGACGGTCACCGGTAACCGCGCCGTCACCGGTTCACTGACGTTTCGTGCGCCGCCGGGTTTTACCTATCGTCACCTCGACGAGCTGCTCGGTCTCATGCCCTCGGTCGCCGACCAACACACGACGATTCAATTGCCCGCTGGGGCGAGGGAAGGCTTCCTCATCGCGATGACGTCGATGATGGCCGGGAGCACCGCCGCGTGTCGGCAGGGCCGTGGGTCGGACGTGGAGCCGATCGTGTACCTCTACAAGCAGTCGCTCTACGACCTCCGACTGAAATCGTGCTCCTTCGAAGCACAGCTGCGCACCAAGGCCGGCGCCTACCCGCAGGTCGTCAACGCACGGTTCGAGCTCCGCAACCACGCGACGGGCGGCACGACGAGCCTGCAGATGGCATACGGCACGTCGGGTCCGATCCGCGATGTGCCCGTCCGCATCGTGTTCAGGCCGCGCTGGTGGATGGAGGCGGAGCTGCTGCTCGATCAATCGCCGGACCCGTAGATCCGGGCCGACCTGACCACCGTCGCCGAGGCTCCGGTGGTCCGCCGTGGTTCGAGCGAAGGCGGAAGGGCGGCCCCTCCATCCTGGACTGCCGTAGAATCCCCATTGACATTCGGGAGACGACAGCCATGAGCGGAGTCCGGGTTCTGGTAGGCACGCGCAAGGGCGCATTCATCATGACGGCCGACGGCCAGCGGGATCGCTGGGATATCAGCGGGCCGCATTTCGGCGGCTGGGAGATCTATCACCTGAAGGCTTCGCCGGCCGATCCGAACCGGCTGTATGCCTCGCAGTCGAGCGGGTGGTTCGGCCAGATCATCCAGCGCTCCGACGATGGCGGGACGTCGTGGAATCCGGTGGGGAACCAGTTCGCCTACCAGGGTGAGACCGGCCAGCACCAGTGGTACGACGGCACGCCGCACCCCTGGGAGTTCAAGCGCGTCTGGCACATCGAGCCCTCACCGACCGATCCCGACACGATCTACGCCGGCGTCGAGGACGCCGCGCTGTTCCGCTCGACCAACGGCGGCCAGACGTGGGAAGAGCTTTCCGGCTTGCGCACGCACCACACGGCCTCGAAGTGGGCGCCGGGCGCCGGGGGCCTGTGCCTCCACACCATTCTTGTGGAGCCTGGCAACCCGAATCGGATGTTCGTCGCGATCTCCGCGGCCGGCGTTTTCCGGTCCGACGACGGCGCCGTGTCATGGCAGGCGATCAACCGCGGTCTGAAGTCCGAGGGCATTCCCAACCCCAACGCCGAGGCCGGCCACTGCGTCCACCGCATCGCCATGCATCGATCGCGGCCCCACGTGCTGTTCATGCAGAAGCACTGGGACGTCATGCGCACGGACAACGCTGGCGACTCCTGGGAAGAGGTCAGTGGCAACCTGCCCAGCGACTTCGGGTTTCCCATCGATGTGCATGCCCATGAGCCGGACACGATCTACGTCGTGCCCATCAAGAGCGACTCGGAGCACTATCCTCCCGACGGCAAGCTTCGCGTCTATCGCAGCCGCACCGGCGGGAATGAGTGGGAGCCCCTGACGAACGGCCTCCCGCAGCAGGACTGCTACGTCAACGTGTTGCGCGACGCGATGGCCGTGGATTCACTCGTCACGTGCGGGATCTACTTCGGCACCACGGGCGGGCAGGTCTACGCCTCAGCAGACGGCGGCGATCACTGGTCGGCGATCGCACGGGACCTGCCGCCGGTGCTGTCGGTCGAGGTGCAAACGATCTGAACGATGGAGCCGACCTTTCCGCTTCGTTGGAGCTCCGGCGGACCACCGGAGCCTTGACGGCGGTGACCACCGCGACCCGCTGGAACTGTTCTCAAGCGATTCATTGACAATGTCTCCGCTAACATTGACAACAAGAAGCCTTAGTACTGCCAATGTCAGCGCTAAACATTGACAATAACAACCGCTTGGATTTACAATGCACGCATGGTCAGAGTCAGGGCGCGTGGCGAGGAGATTCGGCAGTTCATTCTGAAGAACGTTCAGGGCAACTCAAACAAGATAAGTAAGTTAGCAGCCGAGAAGTTCGGGATCACCAGACAGGCCGTCAACCAGCACATGAAGAAGCTGGCGCAGCAAGGCGCGCTAACTGTTAAGGGCCAGACCAGAAACAGGGCCTATCAACTCGCCCCGATCTTCGAATGGAGCCACCTCTATCAGCTTGGTCCTGACTTGGAGGAGGACGTGGTCTGGCGAGAGGACGTCGGACCGGCGCTCGGGAAACTGCCAGAAAACGTCCGCGACATCTGGGCGTATGGCTTTACAGAGATGCTCAACAACGCCAGAGACCACTCAGCCGGTTCAACGGTCTTCGTGTCGCTCCAGAGGACGGCCGTCACAACCGAGATGTCAATCATGGACAACGGAGTCGGAATCTTCAGAAAGATTCAACAGGCCCTAGGTCTGATGGACGAACGCCACGCGATTTTCGAGTTGTCCAAAGGCAAGCTGACGACGGACCCCGCGAAGCACAGCGGCGAAGGGATTTTCTTTACCTCCAGAGTGTTCGACGCTTTTGACATTCTGGCCGGAGGCGTCTTCTTCTCCCACGAATTTGGCAAGGACGAAGATTGGCTGATGGAACGGGAGATTCCGAAATTAGGGACGACGGTATTGCTAAAGCTGGACAATCACACAGCTAGAACCACGAAAAAGATCTTCGACCAGTATTCGTCTGAAAGCGACGATTACGGTTTCACAAAAACTGTCGTTCCCATCAAATTGGCGCAGTATGGAAACGACAAGCTGATTTCTCGCTCCCAAGCGAAGCGAGTTATGGCAAGGGTTGAACTGTTCAAGAAAGTTCTATTGAACTTTGAGAACGTCCCGACGATTGGCCAGGCCTTTGCTGATGAGGTCTTCCGCGTTTGTCAATTCGCACACCCTGAAGTCGAACTTGTCGCCATAAACGCAAACTCAGAGGTGAAGCGGATGATAGCCCGCGCCGTATCGAACACAGGAAGCCCGTCGCTAGAAATTCCGTTTGAGGAACCTAAGCCTTCCAGCGAGTCCTAGCCGCTAGCCGAGCAATCGCCTTCCGCTTCGCCGGAGTCAGAGCCTCAGCCCTAGCCCGGCCGCCCTTGGCCCCTCCGAGCCTCCCTAGGGCTACCGCGTGCGGGGGTCTTGCCTTCATTGGGGTCCGGTAGTGGCGAACCATCCATCTTCTCGCCTATGGCCTGTTCGACCACCCTGAAGGCGTTGACCGCGAAGGCGTGGTCGATGCCTTTCCGCTTCGGTTTCGCGGTGCTTGAGCGTCTTGGCATGGTACGATCTTGCTACAGACTGAGGGGCGAGCCGACTGCACAAAGCCGATGGGCTCTATCCAAACTGACCCACGACCCCAGGCCAAGGTTCGAGTGCGGAGGATGTGATCATGACGGTCCGCGTCGTGTTGCCGGCGCATCTGCGGACGCTCGCGCGCGTCGCCGGCGAAGTCGCCCTGGACGTCGAGGGCACCGTGACGCATCGTGCGATCCTCGATGCGCTCGAGGCGCGATACCCGGTGCTGCGCGGCACGATTCGCGATCACACCACGCACCAGCGACGTCCGCTCGTGCGCTTCTTCGCCTGCGAAGACGACCTGTCTCATGCCCCGCCTGACACGCCGGTGCCCGACGCCGTGGCGCGCGGCGCCGAGCCGTTTCTGATTGTCGGCGCGATGGCGGGAGGCTAGGCGCGCGATTCGCCTTCGGCGAATCGCGAGGTTAAAGGTTAAAGGTTAAAGGTTAGAAGTCAGAAGTCAGAAGTCAGAAACCAACGCCAACTGAATCTCTTCAAGGTCGACCTCCGTGAGGGTCGGCGTGAAGTGCCTCAGCCGCGACATGACCTCCGTCGTCTCCAGGTACTCGGCGGCACACGCCACGTGAATGGTTCCGGAGGGGACGAAGCGGCCGTCCTCGTAATACACGAGCGAGAGGCGCCAGGCGCCCTTGTCGATGGGGGACCGGCACGCACGACAGGCCGCGCGGCCTGACGGCGCGCGCTCCGCGGTGTTCACGCGCGGCAGCCGGCGGTGCGCCACGCCGAGCCTCGCGTCGTGTGCGAGCCGCTCGCGGTCGCCGATCGGAAGGTCAGTGGCCGCCAGCGCCTGGAGGAACGGTTCCGGCCGGCGGAACGCCGCGCAGGGCAGATGGAACCAGTGCGTCATCTCGCCCCCCTCGTCCGCAAACGGATTGGGCAGCCGGTCGCCGAATCGAAGCGTGTCGCGCGCGATGACCGCACCGCATCCCCGGCATTTCGCTCGTCCGCTCGGCGCCGGCTCAATCACATGGGCCATGACACGTCGCCGGCCCCCACCACCGGCGCTATTTTCCCCGCTGGCTGCGGAGAAACCCGTCGCCGCCCGCCCGTGCCCGCCAAACGGTCACCGGCACCAAGGGTCTGGTCTGGCATCGCCGTTGCACACGGCGAACTGGAGGTACCGATGTTGTTGTTCAGCGACCGCAGTATCTGGACGATGGTGCACGGGCTGATGCTGAGCGGCGGCGCGATGATGGCCATGGCCGCGGTGCTCTTCGCCCTGACGGCGATGGCGGCCCCTGGCGGCGTTTCCGCGCCTCGGCGCACGTCGAGCGCCCTGGCCTGGCTCGCCGTGTCCATGACCGTGTTGCTCTGGTTCTCCGTGCTCATGGGCACCTACAAGGTATTCCCACTGTATCGAGCGACGCCACCCGAAGGGTTGACCTCGCTGGCCGCCTATCCGCGCGCGATGTTGATGGCGAGCGGTGAGACGCGCTGGCTGCATGCCTTTGGCATGGAGATCAAGGAGCACATGCCCTGGATCGCGGCGATGCTGACCACCGCTGTGGCGTACATCGCCGTGCGGTACCGCGCCACGCTGCTGGCGGATGCCCCGATGCGGCGGGCGGCGTCGGCGCTGACCTTGATCGCCTTCGCTATCGTCGCCTTCGTGGCACTCCTCGGCGTGTTCGTCAACAAAGTCGCCCCGCTCCAGTAGAGGAGGAACCGTGACCCACCAGATGCGACCCGCCGCACATCCTCCGAATGGTTCAGGGCTCGCTGCCGTGCTGGCCGCCGGCATCGGTTCGTTTGCGATGGGCGCGTTCGTGCTCGCCAACGAGGCGGGCCTGTTCGTCGCGCCATCGTTCTACGCGCCCGCAGGCGGACTGTCCGGCCGTTCGACGTTAGCCGTGCTGGTCTGGCTTGTCGCGTGGGGCGTGCTGCACGCGCGATGGCGCGGACGCGACGTCAGCGCCCCGGGCATCCTCGGCTGGACGCTCCTGTTGGTGGCCATCGGTCTCGTCGCGACGTTTCCGCCAGTCTGGGGCCTGCTCTAGCTTCACCGGATCCGGTCCGCGCGACTGATCGTCGCCATCGTTCTGGCCGTTCACGGGCTCATCCACCTGATCGGGGTCGCCAGGGCGTTTCGCCTGGCGGCGCTGCCGCAGGTGACCCAGCCGACTACTCCCCGTGCCCTTATGACCCCCGTCATAGGGCGTCCTCTCCCCTGATGTGAGACTGCGGGACGTGGCCTCTGCACGTCTTGCGGGATGTTCCGCACGATATTCCTCCACGCGCGAGTCTGGTGATCGGCTGGACGCACGGGCGATAGTTCCCAGTTCTGCGGGGTTACGCGCAGTCCGCCGGGCCGCCACCTCGGAGAGGACATGCCAGATGCGGCGGGTGGAGAGGCGGCGCCGGCACGTGCCTTGCCTTGGTTGCACCGAACGCACTCGGCGACAACACGCGACCGCGCACAGGAGACATTGATGATTCGAAGGACTCCGATGACCGCTACCTATCTGCCGTTGATACTGCTGCTGGCCGTGGCCGTCGCGGCGTGCGGTTCGCCGGAGTCGCCGGGCACGGCCGCGCCGCCGGCGGTCGCCCCGGTTGGAGCACCGGGCCCGGCCGGCGCGCCGGCCGCGCATGACGGCCGCCAGGTCGAGATCACCGGCGACGACACCATCAAGTTCAACCTCACCGAGATTCGCGCCACGCCGGGCGAACGGCTGAGCGTCACCCTGATCAACAAGGGACAGACGCCCAAGTTCTCGATGGGGCACAACTGGGTCCTGCTGGCCGCTGGAGTCGATGCGCTGGCCTTCGTCAGCACGGCGGCCGAGTCGCCCACGACCGACTACGTACCGGCGGCGCGGAAGGCCGACATTCTGGCCGCCACGAAGCTGCTCGGCCCGGCCGAACAGGACACGGTGACGTTCACCGCGCCGACGGCGCCGGGCCGGTACGTCTTCCTCTGTTCGTTCCCCGGGCACTTCCAGGTCGGCATGCAGGGCGTGCTGATTGTCGAGTAACCGTTCCCCCTTGGAGACCCACGCCATGTTGACGCGATTCCATCTCTCGATCGGTGCCGTCCTTGTCGTCGGAGGGCTCGCGGTGGGCTGCGGCTCGCCGGGCCGCGCCCCGGCGGCGGGTACCGATGCCTCGGCGGCCGGCCGCACGTTCGTCGCCCCCGGCGCGATGGACGAGTTCTACCTCTTCTATTCGGGCGGGCATTCGGGCCAGGTGTACGTGGCCGGCATTCCCTCTATGCGGCACATCGCCACGATTCCCGTGTTCGCGCCTTATCCGGCGACCGGATACGGATTCGACGAGGAAACGAAGGCCATGCTCGGCGAGTTCACCTGGGGTGACATGCACCACCCGGGCCTCTCCCAGACCGACGGCCTGTACGACGGCCGCTGGCTCTTCGTGAACGACAATGCGAACAACCGCGTCGCGCGCATCGATCTCCGCGACTTCAAGACGAAGCAGATCTTCGGACCGATTCCCAACTCCAGCGGCACCCACGGCTCGTCGTTCCTCACCGAGAACTCGGAGTACGTGCTGGTCGCGACACGGTTCTCCGTGCCGCTGCCGAAGGGACGCTTCGCCTCGGTGTCGAGCTACGAGACCGAGTACAGCGGCATGGTGAGCGGACTCAGGGTCGATCCCAAGGACGGCACGTTGACGGTCGGCTGGCAGGTTCTGACGCCGCCGTTCAACTGGGATCTTGGTTCGACGGGCAAGGGGCCCAGCTCGGGCTGGGCGTTCTGGACGTCCTACAACTCGGAGATGGCGCACGAGACGCTGGAGGCCACCTCCACGCAGGGCGACCGCGATTACGCGGCCTTCGTCAACTGGCGCGCGGCCGAGCAGGCGGTGCGTGACGGCCGGACGACGATGGTCGGTGGCGTGCCGGTGATCGATCCGGCCAAGGCTCCCGGGGTCATGTATTACGTCCCCGTGCCGAAGTCTCCGCATGGCATCGACACCGATCCCACCGGCCGCTGGATCGTCGCCTCCGGCAAGCTGGCGCCCGTCGCCAGCGTGTTCGACTTCGAGAAGATCCAGGCGGCGATCACCAGCCGCCAGTTCGAGGGAGAGGTGCGCGGCATCCCGGTGCTGCGGCACGACGCGATTCTCGAGGGGGAAGTGCCGGTCGGGCTCGGCCCGCTGCACACGCAGTACGACGGACGCGGCAACGCATACACCTCCCTGTTCATCGAGTCGGTGGTCACGAAGTGGCGGCTCCCGCCCTGGTCCAACGAGGATCGGGCAGACCTGAACCGGGTCGTCCTGGACAAGATCCCCGTGCACCACAACATCGGACACCTGGTCATCGGGGGCAGCGACACCCGTGAGCCGTACGGCCGGTACCTGGTGGCCATGAACAAGCTCTCGAAGGGCCGCCACCTGTCGGTCGGCCCCTCACAGCCGGAGACGAGCCAGCTGATCGACATCTCGGGCGAGAAGATGGCGATGCTGTACGAGGCATTCACGGAACCCGAGCCGCACTTCGCGCAGATTCTCAAAGCCGACCGGATCGCGCCGATCGAGGTCTATCCCCGGGCCGAGAGCACCCATCCGCAGGCGGTGTGGGCCGCGGCGGAGACCTCGGTCACCCGCAGCGGCAACCGCGTGGCCGTGAAGATGATGGCGATTCGCAGCCGGCTCGTGCCCGATCAGATCGAAGTGACGGCGGGCGACGAGGTGACCATCCACCTCACGAACGCCGAGCAGACCACGGACATGATTCACGGCCTCGGGATTGCCGAGCACAACATCAACGTCGTCGTCGATCCGGGCGAGACGAAGACCGTCCGCTTCACCGTGGGCAAGACCGGGGTGTTCCCGTTCTACTGCACGAACTTCTGTTCGGCGCTGCATCAGGAGATGTCAGGCTATCTCGCCGTGCGACCGAGATAGCCACTGGAGGTTCGGGCCGTGTCCAGCAGGTTCCGTTCGATTCAACAGGCGCTGGACCGGCCGCTGTCGGGCCGGTCCCGCGTGGTCCTGCTGGCCGGCATCGCGGCGCTGGTCGTCGGCGCCTTCCTGCCGCTGTGGCGCATTCAGCTCGTGGCGCCACAGTATCAGGAGGGCCTGACGCTCGAGATGTACACCTACAAGATCGTGGCCGGCAATGAGGGCAACGACTTGCAGGAAATCAATATGCTGAACCACTACATCGGCATGAAGCCCATCGCGGAGGCGGACTTCATCGAGATGCAGTGGATTCCGTTCGCGATCGGCGTCTTCGTGCTGCTGGGCCTGCGCGCGGTCGTGATCGGCCGCATCACCACCGTGGTGGACCTCGTCGTCCTGTTCTGCTACTTCAGCGCGTTCTCCCTCGGCAGCTTTGCGTACCGCCTCTACAGCTACGGGCATCACCTCGACCCGAAGGCCCCGATGACGATCGAACCGTTCATGCCGGTCCTCATCGGGCGGCAGCAGATCGCCAACTTCGTCCAGACGAGCCTCCCGCTGTGGGGATCGGCCTGTCTGGTGCTGTTCCTCCTGGTCCTGCTGACCGCGATCTGGTTCTCTCGGAAGGAGGCCGCCGCGTGATCCGACCGGTCGCCCGGCGACTCGTGGTCGCCGCGTGTCTCGCCGTGGCGTGGGCGAACGCCCGCGCGGCGAACGCGCCCCCGCGCGACCACGGCACCTGGCTTCAGGATCGACTGGCCGCGGCCGCTCCCGGCGAGGTGATCGACGTGCCGGCGGGCGAGCACCGCGGGCCGTTCGTCGTCACACGACCCGTGCACTTGCGGGGCCACGGACAGGCGCTGCTGCGAGGCGACGGGCAGACCCATGTCGTCGCCATTCGTGCCCCAGACGTCGTGGTGGAGGGGTTCGAGATTCGCGACTCGGGCCTGAACCTGATGGCCGATCACGCCGCCATCCACGTCACGGGGCCGCGCGCGGTCATCCGCGGCAATCGGATCGCCGACTCGCTTCATGGCGTCTACGTGCGCCAGGCCGACCACGTGCGCGTGGAGGCGAACACGATCACCGGCAAGTCCTGGACCCTGGAACGCGTCGATCCCTTCGCGGGCGCATCGGGGCCGGGTGCGGGCGAGATGTGCGAGGTCTCGCTCGCCCAGGACCGCCGCGGCAACGGCCTCCACTTCTGGAACTCGTCGGGGCACGTCGTCGCCGACAACGTCATCCGTGACACGCGCGACGGGATCTACTTCTCGTTCGTGGATCGGTCGGAGATTCGCCACAACGACATTGCCCGGGCGCGTTACGGCCTGCACTACATGTACTCCGATGACAACCGCTTCGACGACAACCTCTTTCGCGAGAACGCCGCCGGCGCGGCGTTGATGTACTCACAGGGCCTGGTGCTCCGGCGCAACCAGTTCACGGCCAACCGCAGCCAGCGTGCCTACGGTCTGCTGCTGCACTCGGTCGATCGGACCGAGATCCGCGACAACGCACTGACGGGCAACACCATGGGGCTGTTCATGGAAAACGGCCAGGCCAACCGGGTCGTGGACAACCTCGTCACGAACAATCACGTCGGCCTGCACATCGGCAACAGCTCCAACGAGAACGTCTTCACCGGCAACACGTTCGCCGGCAACGTGCACCCGGTAGAAACGGCCGGCGACAGCGCGTCGAATCGCTGGGCCGATGCCGGCCGCGGCAACTACTGGCAGGGGGCGGCGCATCTGGATCTGAACGGCGACGGCATCGGCGACCTGCCGCACCGCGAGCTGGACCTGTTCGGCGAGTGGCGCCGGCCCTTCCCCGTCATCGGGCTGCTGGCGGGGAGTCCCGGCGAGCGGCTGCTGCGATTCGTCTACAGCCGACTCGCCCTGCCCGGACTGGCCGGCGTGTCGGACCCATCGCCGCTCGTCCGGTCCCAACATCGATGATCACCCTCGACGCCGTCACCAAGTCCTACGGCGCCCACCGGGTCCTCCACGACCTCGCATTCGTCGCGCGCCCTGGCGAGGTCACGCTGCTCGTTGGTGCGAACGGATGCGGCAAGACCACGACGATGCGCCTCATCGCCGGCCTGTCGACGCTGGACGGCGGGCAGATTGTCATCGGCGGCCACCGCCTGGCCCGAGACCGGCGGGCCGCGCTGGCGGCGCTATCGTTTCTGCCCCAGTCGCCCTCCTTTCACCGCCAGTTGAGCGCCGGCCGGATCCTCACGTTCTACGCCCGTCTTCGCAACGTGCCGTTGCCCCGCGTGGCCGCGGTCGCTGACCAGTGGGGATTGGCCGACCGCCTCGACGTGCCGACCGGGCGGCTGTCGGGCGGCTTGCGGCAGCGGCTCGCGCTGGCCGTGCTCTGGCTGCCCGAGGCGGCGGTCCTGGTGCTCGACGAGCCGGGCCTGAGCCTCGATCCCGACTGGCGCCGGCACCTGCAGGGGGAACTTCGATCGGCGGCCCGGCGCGGGCAGACGGTCCTCGTGTCGACGCACCTGCTCGGCGAGTGGGACGCGCACACCGATCGCTGCCTGGTAATGCACGGCGGCCAGGTCAGCCGCGAGCTGCCTCCCGACCGGCTGCGCGACGCGTTCCCGTTCGCGTTGCCCTATCCGTCGCTCGTCAGCGCCGGCGGTGGAAGGCGGCGGCGGGAATGACCGGGCCGAGCGCCGCCGCCCTGTCGGCCGCTTTCTGGCGGGAGCTCGCGGCGAACCGGCTGAACCGGTTTCTGCACGTGCACCTGTCGCTGGCCCTCGCGGCCGGTCTGCTGCCGCTCTTCACCGCCACCGACGCGGCCGAGGCCGCGCCCTGGTGGGTGCTCCACGCCGTGCTCTACTGCCTTTCGCTCTCGGCTCTGCTGCTCGGCCTCAACTCCGCGCACGGCGAGTCGGACGAGTTCCCGCTGCTCTTTGCGCAGCCGGCGCCGCGGTGGGCGTGGCTGATGGGCAAGGCGGGGGGGCTGGCCGCGCTGCTGGTGCCAGCGGCGCTGCTGTTGATCGCGCCCGCGGCGATGGCCGGCGGCCTGACGACACGCCTGATCGCCGTGGCCGCGGCGGCCGGCGGATTGAGCCTGGCCCTGGCCGCGGTCGGCCTGGGTCTCGGCTTCTGGGCGCGGGATCGCGTGCGGGGTCTGCTCGCCGCGCTTGGCGTCTGGTTCGTGCTGCTTTTCGGCACCGATCTGCTGTTGCTGGCCGTGGCGGGTGCGCCCTGGGTGCATCGCAACCCCGGCCTCTGGGTGGCCGCCTTGATGTTGAATCCGCTCGACGCGCTCCGGGTAACCGTCCTCTTCGGCATCGAGCAGGCGGCGCCGGCGGGCCTCGATGCCGGCGACCTCGCCGGATGGTGGATCGGCAACGGCGGCCTCTGGCTCGTCCTGCTGCTGGCATCCTGGACATCGGCGGGACTGGCTGCCGGCCTGGCCGGCGCGCGGCGGAGTCTCGACGCCTGAGGCGCCTCGCCGATCGCGAATCTTGGGAGCGAACATGCCATGACCTCGCACTCGAAACTCGACACACGAGCCGCCGCCGGTCTGATCCTGGCCTTGCTGGGCATGGCGGCCTGCGGCCGCGACAGCGCCAGGACTGCATCGGGTGGGGAGCGCCAGTTCGCGGCGACGGGTCTGATCCTTGCCATCCTCGAGGGCGGCCAGGTGTCCGTCGCCCACGAAGCGATTCCCGACTTCATGCCGGCCATGACGATGCCGCTGACGCTGGCCGATCCGCGTGATGCCGGGCGACTCACGCCGGGCGATCGTGTGCAGTTCACGCTGCGCGTCGGCGAGCAGGCCTCGCGCGCCGCTGATTTCGTCGTTACGGGTCGCGATGAGCGTGCGTTGGCGGCGTACGCGGCGGCGCGATCCTCGCCGTCCGCCCGGCTCCGGGCGGGCGACGTCGTGCCGGCCTTCCGGCTCATCGATCAGGGTGGGGCCCCCCTCTCCGACGAGGACCTGCGCGGGCACCCCACCGTCGTGACGTTCCTGTTCACGCGGTGTCCGCTGCCGGAGTTCTGTCCCCGGGTGGTCGGGCACTTCAGGCAACTGCAGCGCGCCTTCGCCGCCGACCCGTCACTCGCCGCGGTGTGGTTGCTCAGCGTCAGTCTGGACCCGGAGTTCGACTCGCCGCAGGTGCTCTCGGAGTACGGCCGAACGATGGGGGCCGACTTCACCCGCTGGCGGTTTGCCACTGGCGCGCCGGATCAGGTGGCGGTGCTGACACGTGCGTTCGCCGTCCACACCGAGCGAACCGGTCCGCTGCTGGACCACACGCTCGCGACCGCGCTCATCGACGCCGAGGGACGAGTGGTCGAGCTCTGGCGCGGCACCGGCTGGGCGGCCGAGGACGTGCTCGGCACGCTGCGCGCACGGGTGCCGGCGGACTGACGGGCTTCTCACAGGGCGACTGGTCCGGCTGTCCGGACGTTCGCACTATGATCGAGTCTGTGCTTCGTCCGCCGGCCGCCACCCTGACGCAGATTCCGCTCTTCCGCCGCGTGGGCCCCGAGGATCGGGATCGGATCGCGAATGTGGCGCACCTGCGTGCCTTCGAGCGCGGCGCGCGCGTGTTCGAGGAGGGCGACTCGTCGGATCACTTCGTCGTGGTCGTCAGCGGCCGCGTGAAGGTGTTCAAGCGCGGTCCGGCAGGCCACGATGTCATCCTCGAGATTTTCGGCCCCGGCGGGCCGCTTGGCGCCGTGGCCGCGTACGAGTCGCGGCCCTACCCGGCGTCGGCCGAGGCCATCGAGCCGGCGACCTGTCTGCTGATTCCGCGGCCCGCGTTCTTCGCCCTCCTCGAGCAGCATCCCTCACTCGTCCGAGGGTTGCTGAGCAGCCTGTCGCACCGGCTGGTCGAGCTGACGACGCGGCTGACGGAGCTGACGGGCGGCCGCGTCGAGTCGCGCTTCGCGCGGATGTTCCTCAAGCTGGCGGATCAGATGGGCGTGCCCCAGGCGGGCGGCACGTTCATTCCGCTTCCGCTCGCCCGGCAGGAGCTGGCGGATCTCACGGGGACGACGAT
>CAZFAT010000059.1:0-4164 GCA_964517075.1 uncultured Solibacteraceae bacterium | reverse complement strand
CCGGGCCTCGAGGGGCTCTACACCCGCCAGGAACTGGGTGATCTGATTGCCTATCTGCGCAGCCTGAAATAGACCCTGTAGGAGGCACCCGTGACTCGTTCGGCCATGAATCGACGCACGTTTCTCGCTACGGCTGGTTTGATGCCCGCCGCGGTGCGAGCGCTCGGAGCGCAGGCGCCGGGTCCTGAATCGGGGTTTGTGTCCCTGTTCGATGGCCAGTCGCTCGCCGGCTGGTCCGTGCAGGATGGGCCGGCGACCGCCTTCCGGGTGCAGGAAGGCGCCATCGTCGTCGATCCGGCGGCGAATTTCCCCACCTGGCTGCGATCGGCCCGCCGGTACGAGAACTTCGATTTTCGCGGTGAGTTCTTCATGCGCGGCTGGACGAACTCGGGCATCTACCTGCACGCGCCCGAACACGGTCGCAACATCTGGGTTGGCATGAAGATCAATCTCTTTCATCAAGCCGACAAGGAGATGCGGCCCGAGTCGGTGGGATCGATCTTTCCGATCATCCCGCCGCGCGCGGTGAACCTGAAGCCGGCGGGCGAGTGGAACGCCTTCCGCATTCTGATGGACTGGCCGCGCCTGCAGGTCTGGATGAACGACACGCTGGTCCAGGATCTGGACGTCGAGACCGTCCCCGAGCTTCGCCATCGGCTCCGCCGCGGCTATCTCGGGTTCGAGTCGCTCTCGTATCCGATTCGCTTCCGCAACCTGCGAGTCCGCGAACTGCCGGCCAAGGAGACCTGGGAGTCCCTCTACGAACGGGCGGAGGACTTCAGCAAGTGGCAGCCCTCCACCGGCAAGGCGACGTTCGAGCCGCGCGGCGCGGTCCTGCGCGGCGACGGCAACGGCCAGCTCGCGACCCGGGAGCGCTACAAGGATTTCGTGCTCCATGCCTACATTCGCGGCGTGGCGTACCACAACGGCGGCGTGTTCTTCCGCTCGGTGCCGCAGGGCACGCGCGGCTACGAGATCCAGCTTCATGACGTCGAGGGCGCACACTACGCGACGGGGTCGCTCTACACGCTCAAGCGCGCGGCGTACCCCCGCATCGAGCCGGAGAAGTGGTTCCTGTTCCAGCTCGTCGCGCAGGGTTCGAACTGCCTGGTGCGCATCAACGGCGACACGGTCCTCGAGTACGACAAGCTCGACAACCTCAACGCCGGACGCATCGAGCTGCAAGCGCACGATCCGGGCAAGTGGATTGAGTACAAAGAAGTGAAAGTGAGAAGGATCTCGTCCCTGTAATGCGCGTCGTCGTTATCGGCGGAACCGGCCACATCGGCACTTATCTCGTCCCTCGGCTCGTCGAAGCCGGGCATGACGTCACCGCCGTCAGCCGGGGGCTGCGCCGGCCCTATCGGTCCCACGGCGCGTGGCGCTCGGTGCATCGGCTGGAGCTGGATCGCCCCGCCGAGGAAGCCGGCGGCCGGTTTGGCGAGCGCATCGCCGCGCTCGATCCGCAGGTGGTCATCGACCTGACCTGCTTCACGGTCGACAGCGCCACGCAGCTCGTCGACAGCTTGCGCGGGCGTGTGCAGCAGCTGCTGCACTGCGGCACGATCTGGGTCCACGGTCCTGGCGTCGAGGTGCCCACGACCGAGCAGGCCGTGAGACGGCCCTTCGGCGAGTACGGCCGTCGCAAGGCCGACGTTGAGCAGTACCTCGTAACAGAGGCGCGGGTGCGCGGCGTTCCGATCGCCGTCCTGCACCCTGGGCACATCGTCGGGGAGGGCTGGGCGCCGCTCAATCCGGCGGGACACTTCAATCCGCAGGTGTTCAGCGATCTGGCGGCGGGCCGGGAGCTGGTGTTGCCGCATCTCGGCCTCGAGACCGTGCACCACGTCCATGCCGACGACGTCGCCCAGGCGTTCACGCGCGCGATGGCCCGGCGCAGCGTGGCCCTTGGCGAGAGTTTTCACGTCGTGTCGCCAGCCGCCCTGACGCTGCGGGGGTACGCGGAGCGGATGGCGGCCTGGTTTGGTCACGAGCCCCGCCTCCGTTTCCTGTCGTGGGAGGACTGGCGCCGCGGCGTGGCGCCCGAACACGCGGATCAAACACTCGAGCACATCAGCCACTCCCCTAACTGCAGCATCGCCAAGGCGCGCCAGCTGCTCGGCTTCGCGCCCCGCTACAGCTCGCTCCAGGCCGTGCAGGAATCTGTCGCCTGGCTGATCCGGCACGACATCGTGCAGCAGCCGTAGGTGCGATCTCGTGCAGTTCGGTCACCTCGTTTTGTCGAGGTCGCGACGATGACAGCAGGGCGCGTACGCTCCGTGTGGGTCTCTCTTACTGTGGCCGCCGGAGTCGCGGCCGCCGCCGGATCGGACGGCGACCGACGACGAGATCCTGCGGGTCTTGTGCCTGAGCTACGTGCCCGGCCGTAGTGCGATCTGATGGTCGTGCTCCGCCCGTACTGGCTGGCGAGCGGCAGCGGCACCTCCCACGGGACGCCGTACGACGACGATCAGCAGGTGCCGGTCGTGTTCATGGGCGCCGGGATTCAGCGCGGGCGCTATCTGACCCCGGCCAGTCCCGTCGATATTGCGCCCACGCTCGGCGCGCTGACCGGGGTTCGCATGGCGCGCACCGATGGCCGCGTGCTCACGGAGGCGTTGGCGAGGTGATTGGCTTGCGTGGGCTGCTGGCCGCGTTGCTGATTGCACCGGTCCTCCTGGCGGCGCAGTCGGCGGACATCGCGGTCGACGGTCGGATGCACCATCTGCGATCGGGCCAGGCGCGCGAGTGGGCGTCGTTCCCTGCCGCCGATGTGGAGGGCAGCGGGGAGTTCGACAGTGCGTTCGCTCAGGCGGAGCGGCTCGTCACCGGCAGCGCGGACTTCGTCGACCTCGCCCGGCGGCTCTCGGGATACGACCGCGCGGTGGCCGCGCAGGCGGCCAGCCTGTTGCGCGCGCGGGATCCGGCGGGTTTCCCGACGACGGTGCGGCGCCTGCTCGAGACGGCAACGTTCGAGGTGGCCGAGGGGCTCCGCGAATACTTACGTGTCGTCTCCGCCGACCTGAAGGCCGGCGGCTCCAACCTCTATTAGGGGCTGGTGCCGGAGGAGGGAATCGAACCCACACGGGGGGTAAACCCCACAAGATTTTGAGTCTCGCGCGTCTGCCAGTTTCGCCACTCCGGCGCGAAGGCGGGCGTACGAATATACACCGCGAACCCGCCTCGTCCGCGTCCAGGTCGCCCTTCCGCCCTCCCATCCGTGGCTGGTTGCCGGCCTTAGGACCGGCAATCCTCGACACCTCGTTCGTTCCGTATTATTGGATTCTGCCAAGGTGTTGACGGTTGCGTGTGGAAATCATGCGTTTAATCACTGTATGAGCAATAAGTTAGCGTTACTTGACCGTTCTAATGTCTTTCTGTTACCCTCGCGGTCGGTTACACAGGCTGACCCATGGCTATGGGCAGTCAGGAACGGGTTGCCAAACGCGTTCCTGCCGCGAGGCGGTGTGGCCACCTCTCGTTTGGAGTGATGGAGGAATGGCTCTATGAGCAAGTCGACTCGACAGTGGGCAAGCGCTTGTCTACTCGTCGCGGGTCTGGCGGTACTGACCGTCGGCCTGACTACTGTGCCCGCTGGGGCGCAGGTACTGTACGGCAGCGTCACTGGCACGGTGACCGACCCGCAGGGGTATCGCGTGCCGGGCGCGAGCGTCGTGATCACCGCTCCGGCCACGGGCCTGAAGCGCGACACCACGACCAACAGCCAGGGGGAATACAACATCGTCAACGTGCAGCCGGGGACGTACGACATCCGGATCAGCATGGGGACGAACTTCAAGGCCTTCGAGCGTCGGGGCATTGACATCCGCCAGGGCGACATCGCCCGGGTGGACACGCAGCTGCAGGCCGGGACGGTGACCGACGTCGTCAACGTCGTGTCCGAGTCCGAGCTGCTGCAGACGGACAAGGCCGACACCTCCACCAAGCTCGACTCGGTGCAGGTCACGAACCTCCCGCTGAACGCGTATCGCAACTACCAGGCGCTGGTGGTGCTCGTACCGGGCACGCTGCCCGACCTCACGAATCCCAACGCGGAGAGCGACACGCCGCAGCGGACGATCACGTTCACGACCAACGGGCAGTCCGGGGCGGCGAACCAGAACCTGACCGACGGGGCGGCGAACGTGAACCTGTGGCTGCCCA
>CAZFAT010000058.1:0-3139 GCA_964517075.1 uncultured Solibacteraceae bacterium | reverse complement strand
CACCGGCCGGCCGGCCGCGCGCCCGGCCGCGTCAATCACCTGCCGCACGGACATCCCGGCGCCGTTGCCCAGATTGTAGGCCCGCGACGGCTCCCCCGCCTCGAGCCGGCGCAGGGCCGCAACGTGCGCGTCGGCCAGATCCGTCACGTGCACGTAGTCCCGCACGCAGGTCCCGTCAGGCGTGGGATAGTCCTCGCCGAAGATCGACAGCGGCGATCCCCCCTGGACGGCCGCCAGCGCGCGCGGGATAAGGTGCTCTTCAGGGTGGTGATCTTCGCCGATGAGCCCGTCCGGATCGGCGCCCGCGGCATTGAAGTAGCGGAGCGCCGTCCAGCGAATGCCACACGCGCGCTCGACGTGCGGCAGGGCCCGCTCCACGGCCAGCTTCGTCTCGCCATACGCATTGACGGGCTGCTGCGGGTGGTCTTCGTCGATGGGCGTCCGCAGAGGTTCGCCGAAGGTCGCGGCCGTGGACGACAGGATGAATCGCGATGCGCCCGCCTGGCGCATCGCGTCGAGGACCGTGAGTGTCCCCGTGACGTTCGTCCGGTAGTACGCCAGCGGCTCACGGACCGACTCGCCCACGAGCAGGCGAGCGGCGAAGTGGCACACGGCCGTCGCACCCGAGTGGCGCAGGACGGCCTCCACGGCCGGGCCGTCCAGGATGTCGCCACGGACGAACGTAATCGCCCGCGCGGGATGCGCGCCGGCCACCCGCTCGATCGCTTCGGTATGCCCGCTGGAGAGATCGTCGTAGACGACGACGTCGTAGCCGGCGGCGGCCAGCGCCTTGACCGTGTGGCTCCCCACGTAGCCGGCGCCGCCCGTGACCAGGACGACGCTCACGGCCGGCCTATGGAGACGTAGGTGAAGCCCAGTCCCCGTAGTTTCTGCGGATCGTAGATATTTCGGCCGTCGAGCACCAGCGGCCGCTTCATCAGCCGCTTCATGCGTTCGAAGTCGGGCTCGCGGAACTCGTTCCACTCGGTGACGACCACGAGCGCGTCGGCGTCGGCGAGCGCGTCATAGGCGTTCTTCGCGTACGTGATCCGCCGCTTGAAGATGCGCTCGGCCGATGCACGCGCCTCGGGGTCGAAGGCACGAACTCTGGCGCCGCGCTTGAGCAGCCCCTGAATGATGGGCACGGCCGGCGCCTCGCGCATGTCGTCGGTCCGCGGCTTGAAGGCGAGGCCCCAGACGGCCACCGAGCGGCCGCGCAGCGACTTGCCCAGGTGCCGGTCCACCTGATCGAGCAGGCGGCGCTTCTGCGATTCGTTGACGGCCTCGACGGCTTCGAGAATGCGGAACCGATACTTCCGGGCCGCGGAGAACTTCACGATGGCCTTGACGTCCTTGGGAAAACAACTGCCGCCATAGCCGACGCCCGGGAAGAGGAAGGCCGGCCCGATGCGCTTGTCGGTCGCGATGGCCTGGCGCACTTTGTCGACGTCGGCGCCGAAGCGTTCGCAGACGTTGGCGACCTCGTTCATGAACGAGATGCGCGTGGCCAGCATCGCGTTTGCCGCGTACTTGCACAGCTCGGCGCTCGCGCAGTCCATCACCATGATCGGCGCGCCCGTGCGGGTGAACGGCAGGTACAGCTCCCGCATGATGTCCGCCGCGCGCGGCTCGGACGCGCCGATCACGACGCGATCGGGCTTCAGGAAGTCCTCAACCGCCGCCCCCTGCTTCAGGAACTCCGGATTGCTGACCACGCTGAACGGTTGGGACGTGACGGCCTGAATCGCCTGGTGGACGAGGTCGGAGGTCCCTGCCGGGACGGTGCTCTTGTCCACGACGACGGTATAGCCCGTCATGGCGCGGCCGATTTCGCGCGCGGCCCCCAGGACGTGCTGCAGGTCCGCCGACCCGTCCTCACCCGTCGGAGTGCCCACCGCGATGAACACGACACCGGCGCGTCGAACCGCGTCGGGCAGCCTGGTCGTAAAGGCCAGCCGCTTCCGCGCCCGGTTGCGGCGCACGACCTCTTCCAGGCCCGGCTCGTAGATGGGCAGCTTGCCGCGATTGAGCATGCGGATCTTGCCCGCGTCGCGATCGACGCACGTCACGTCGTTGCCCGTTTCTGCAAAGCAGGCGCCGACGACCAATCCGACATAGCCCGTGCCAATCACTGCGATTCTCATGAGGTTCCGGTGCCGCTCCTGGTCAAAAACTCCCCACCGTAACATGCACGCCGAAGGCTGTCCAATCGCTGACACGTAACGACTTGCGCCGACGTTGCAGGGCCCCGGCCCGCGCGCGTGATAGCATCCGCCCCATCCGGCTGTGCGAGTGCTGCTCGACTACCGACCTGCGCTTCGCGAGCGCACCGGCGTCGGCGAGTACGTGCACGAGGCCGCCCGCCACCTCGTCGCCACCGCGCCTCCCGCCGAGGCGCTCGTTCTCTTTTCGGCTTCCTGGCGCGATCGCCTCACTCCCGGGATCATCCCGGGCGCGACCGTCATCGACCGGGCCGTCCCCGTGTCGCTGCTCAATTTCGCGTGGCACCGGCTGGGCTGGCCGCCGGTCGAACGGCTCACGGGCTCGCGCTTCGACGTCGTCCAGTCACTGCATCCCCTCCTGATGCCGAGCCGCCAGGCCGCGCGGATCGTGACCATTCACGATCTCGACTTCCTCGATCATCCCGCGCGTGCGGAACGGGAGATCCGACGCGACTATCCCGCGCTCGCCGGGTCGCATGCCGCGCGCGCCGATCAGATCGTCGTCAACTCGCAGCACACCGCGGACGCCGTGACCGCCCGATTCGGGATTCTCCCGTCGCGCATCTCGGTCTGCCCGCCCGGCGCGCCGGCGTGGCCGCGCCGAGCCGCCGAGCCCTCCACCGGCGGATGCGTGCTGTTTCTCGGAACGATCGCGGCCCGGAAGAATCCGACCGCGCTTCTGGACGCGTACGAGCGCCTGATCGCGCGCCACCCGGGCGCCCCGCCCCTCGCGCTGGTCGGCCGCGTGGCCGACGATGCGAGTGACGTCGTGGCACGCGTCCGCCGGGCGCCCCTCGCCGGCCGTGTTGAACTCCCCGGGTATGTCGATGAGGCCGCGCGGCTCGCCTGGTTCCGCCGGGCCCTCGTGTTCGTCCTCCCCTCGCACGCGGAGGGCTTCGGCATTCCGGTCCTGGAGG
>CAZFAT010000057.1:0-10189 GCA_964517075.1 uncultured Solibacteraceae bacterium | reverse complement strand
GCGACCGGCCCCTGGACCGACCGCCGCCTGCGTCGCGCCTATCGCTGGCGGACGGCGCTGCGCCTCGGCATGGCGGGACTGGCCGCGGCCCTCCTGGTGCTGGTCTGTCCGCTCATCGTCCTGGTGGTCGCCGCGGCCATCTATGTCGCCAGCCTGCTCGCGGCCCTGGTGAACCTGACCGCGCTGTCGGCGCACCTCGTGGAGTGGTACCGGCGGGCGATTGAAGCGTTGTTCAGTCCGCCCATGCTGCCGACGATCGTGCCGCGGACGATTGTCCTCGTGCTCCTTGCGATCGCGGTCGTGCTGGCCGTCGCCGCGGTGCAGGCGATCCGATCCGAGCGGTCCCGCCGCCGCGTTGCCGGGGCGTTCTGGTGGCGGCTGCTGGGATCTCCTCTGGACGCGGCTGAGCCGCACGCGACGCTGCTCGAGGCGCTCTGGGGCCTCGTCCGGGGCGCCTCAGCGGCGCCGCGCCCGGCGACGGCGGAAATCGGCCGCCGCTATGTGGACGTGCTGGCGGACAACTTCGGCCAGCCGGGCTTTCACGAGGTGCTGGTCGCCGTGCACGACCTCGACGGGCGGCGTGATCTCGTGGGGGCGGTGCTCGCGGGTCCGGCCCGCGCGGCGTTCGAGGCACGGAGCCGGGGCGGGCAGCCCCGCGGCGCCGAGATCGTTGATTTCACCGGGCCGCAGCGCGACCTCATTGCCGACTTTCTCGCGGGCTCGCTGTGCCTGCCCATTGCCAACGAACCACACGTAATGCGGTTTCCGGCCGAGAGCTACTGGCGCGGCGAACGCCATCGCGTCTGCGATCGCCCGGAGATCGTGGCGCGGCTGATCGACGAGCTTGCCAACGTCGGCGTGGAACAGGTCATTCTCGTCAGCCCTGCGCCCCCTCCGGCCGGTCCGCACGGCATGCGCGCCCGTCCGCTTGGCCTCCGCGCCCGCCTCGGCGAAATCGTGCGGTCGATCGAGACCGCCGCGGTTCAGGACGCGTACGCCGCGGCCGTGACCCGATTCTCCGGCGTCTTCGTCATTCGTCCGGCCCACAATCCCATCGGGCCGTTCGACTTTGATGGGACGTATGACGAAGGGTCGGATCGTCGGCGTACGGTCGAGGAACTGATGGCGCAGGGATACGCCGATGCGTACCGGCTGTTCATCGAGCCGGTCGTCGCCGCGGGCGAGCGGGAGGCGGGGTAGGTGACTGGCGCAGTGACTGGTCGTCGGTCCCCGGAGTGGTGTTGAGCCAGCGCCAGCGAGGCTTGCATCGCGACACGCACGCCATCCGGGCTGGCGAGGGCGCCCGGCCCGGCGCCGCGCCGTTGACGACGCCTGTCTATGCCACCACCACGTTTCTGTTCGAGAACGCGGCCGAGCTCGAGGCGTATCACCGCGGCGGATCCGGAAAGTACCTGTATTCCCGACATGCCAATCCCACGGTCGAAGCAGCCGAGGCCAAGGTTGCGGCGCTCGAGGGTGCCGACGCCGCCCTGCTGACGTCGTCGGGCATGGCGGCGACGTCCACGGCGCTCTTCGGGTTGCTGTCGGCTGGCGACGAGGCACTCGTGGCCGCGGGCATCTACGGCGGTACGTTGCACGTGCTGCGGGACTATCTCGTACGGTTCGGGATCGCGGTCCGGTATGTGGCCCTCGAGGAGCTGGCGAATCTCGGCCGCGTGATCCGTCCCTCCACGAGGGTGGTCTGGTTCGAAACGCCGGTCAATCCGACGCTGCGGTGCGTGGACATGCGGCGGGTCGCGCGGGCGTGCCGGGCGCGCGGGGTGGTGTCCATTGTCGACAGCACCTTCGCCAGCCCGGTCAACCAACAGCCGCTGGCCCTCGGCATCGATCTCGTCATGCATTCGGCGACGAAGTACCTGAACGGGCACAGTGACGTGGTCGCCGGCGCCCTGGCCGGTCCCCGTGCGCTCATTGCGCGGCTGCAGCGGGCCCGCACGTTTCTTGGGGGCGTCGTGGACCCGGCCGCGGCCTACGTGCTTGGCCGCGGCATGAAGACGCTGGGGGTGCGGATGGCCCGTCAGAACGCCACGGCGATGGCCGTGGCGCGCTGGCTGGCTGCGGACGCCCGGGTCAGCACGGTCTGGTATCCGGGGCTGACATCCCATCCCGATCACGCCATCGCGCGCCGGCAGATGCGCGGGTTCGGGGGCATGGTCTCGTTCGAGGCGCGAGGCGGCTATCGAGCCGCCTGCCGCCTGTTCGATCGCCTTCAGGTCATCCGCCGGGCTGCCAGTCTCGGCGGCGTCGAGAGTCTGTGCAGCCTGCCGGTCCTGACGTCCCACCACGGCCTCAGCGACCTAGAACTCGGCGCGGCCGGTGTCGCGAAGGGCCTCGTGCGGCTGTCAGTGGGTCTCGAGCATCCCGACGATCTGATCGCGGACCTCGACCAGGCGCTCCGAACGAAGGGTTCGAACCCTGCCTAGTGCTTGGCGTGGACCTCGACCGGCTTCTTGTCGAGCTGATCGGTGAGGAACGCTTCGGCCAGGTCGCCAATGCGCGTCGCGATGCCGAGCCCGGACAGGTTGCCGAACTTCGCTCGGAACCGCTCGATGGGCACGACCGCCTTGGCCATCGCCCGGTGGCCACCGGCGCTGCCGATGTCGCCAAACGTGGCTTTCACGAACTCGCCGGCGTTGCGGGTGTAGCCGAGGTTGCGGACGCTCAGGATCAGCTGGCCCCCAACGATGCCAGAGACCATCGTCCACTTGACGTTCTCGACCTGCAGCAGGAAGTCCGCCGTGTAGGGAATGAAGTCCTCGCGGGTGGTCTCGCCCAGAAACGCCGAGAGGACCCTGTTCTGCAGCCGGCTGGTGGCCAGGGCCCGCGTGACGTGCTCGAGCCGCTCGATGGTGATCTCGGCGCCCTCCATCTTTCGGATCAGAGCCGGATCGGCCAGCGGATAGAGGAACGAGAAGGCTTCCAGGTCCACACGATTCGTCTGCCGCGCGAAGAACAGCGTATCGCTCTTGATGGCGTAGAGCATCGCCGTCGCCGTGCGTTCCGAGATGTTCACGTCCACGGCGCGGAGGTGCTCGGTCAGGATCGTGCACGTCGATCCGTAGTCGGCGCGGATGTCCTTGAAGACCGTCGTGTAGCCCGGCTGCTCGGGATGGTGGTCGACCACGAGGTCCACGCGCGGCAGCAGGCCGCCGAAGTAGTGCGGCTGGACGTCGACCGTGGCGATGCGATCGAACGTGCGGAGGTCATCGGGCGTGAGGTTCTCGAGCTGGATGTCGAGCAGGTCGGCCATCCGCAGGTTCTCGGGGCGGGTGATCCCCTGGAGCGCGCCGATGATGGCCGTCGTTCGGGTCCGGCGCAGCACGTTGCGGAGGGCCAGGCCCGCGGCCAGCGCATCGGGGTCCGGTTCGTTGTGCAGGAGGATCAGCACCCGGTCGGCGTCGGCGAAGTAGCGCTGGTACTGCTGCACGCGGGCCCGGGTGAGCGACCGGCCCAGCTCGGTCGTGAGCGAGGGGGCGAGCAATTCGGCCAGGTCGAGATGCGTGATCTCGGGCACCACGGCGCGCAGCTCGTCCTGGCCTTTCCGGTGAGCGCCGGCCGCGACGTGCAGGATGTACAGGAGGCTCCCGCCGGCATCCCGGACCGCCGTGACGACGCGCCGCAGGCTCCGGCGGCCGTTGTCCTCGACGATGACCGAGGTCATCGGGGTGAGGTCGGCGCGAACGTAGGTGTCGACCCGTTTGGGGTCGCCGACCGTGGCAACCACCCCGGCCTCGGCGAGGCGACGGGCGAGCGGACGGCTTTCGACCAGGAACTCGATCTCGAAGACGCCAGCCAGCACCCGATGGAGGGTTCGGATGACCAGCTCGTCCTGGCAGACGGCCAGCGCACGCACAATCGCCAATTCTAACGAAAACTTCCCGCCTCGTCTCGCTTCATGTGCCTGGCTTCGGTTTTCATGCGGCCCTGTCGCTTGGTTACTCGGCCGCCGTATCGGCTCATCCGGCCTCATCCTGGTTCGTCAGCACGCGTCGTGTCGGTTCATGCCCATGTTTCAGGGCCGGCGAAGCTGCGCCGCGAGGCTCGCCACCTGGACCTCGAACGTGGCGAGTACCTGCCGGTGCAGCGCCTGGTCGGCACCGAAGCGATCGAAAAGCTCGGTATCTCCTGCTGACATGGACTGACGAATAGCTCGATCGAGTTCGTTCATGAATCGCCGGACCCGCCGAGCACCCGTGCCGCGTACCGGAGCAATCGCGGCGTCCACCGCCGCGTCAGGCCGTCCAGCGCTTCCGTGGAGCCCGCTTGGCTCAGCACAACCAAGTATTCGTCGAGGGCGCGGTCTGGGGGGTGGTCCACGTCGGGTCATGCTCGCACGACACGCTTCACCCTAGAGTCGCTCGGAACCGGCTTCGGGTTCATTCCGGCGGTCCGGGCCACGACCGTGGACCACCCGGCCGCGTAGTACCATGATCTGTTTGGATTCCTGCTGACATGCGCGACGAGGGCGACTGCTTTCATCTCGAGTCGGACTTTGAGCTGCGGGGGGACCAGCCGCAGGCCATTGGCCAGCTGGTCGACGGGCTCGAGCGTGGGGATCGGGCGCAGGTCCTGCTCGGTGTCACCGGGTCCGGCAAGACGTTCACGATGGCCCAGGTGCTCGCCAGGGTGAACCGGCCGGCCCTGGTGGTCGTCCACAACAAGACGCTCGCGGCGCAGCTCTTCCAGGAATTCCGGCGGTTCTTTCCCCGCAACGCCGTGGAGTTCTTCGTCAGCTACTACGATTACTACCAGCCCGAAGCCTACATGCCCGCCACCGACTCGTACATCGAGAAGGAGGCGATCATCAACGACGAGCTCGATCGGCTGCGACTGTCCGCGACCCGATCACTCTTCGAGCGCCGGGACGTCATCATTGTCGCCAGCGTGTCGTGCATCTATGGTCTCGGATCGCCGGAGGCCTACTACGGTCTGATGGTCGGGCTGGAGCGCGGCGCGAGGATGGACCGCGATCAGTTGCTGCGGAGCCTGGTCGAGATTCAGTACGAGCGCAACGACCACGACTTCGCCCGCGGTGCGTTCCGGGTTCGTGGCGACATCGTCGAGGTCTACCCGTCCTATGACGATGTCGGCCTCCGGGTGGGTTTCTTCGGCGATGAGATCGACGAATTGGTGTCGTTCGATCCGCTGACGGGCGACGTCATCCGGCGGCACGACCGCATCACGGTCTATCCGAAATCGCACTTCGTCACGCCGCGGGCCCGGACGAAGCAGGCCATCGATGCCATCAAGGACGAACTGACCCTGCGGGTCGCCCAGCTCGAGGCCGCCGGCCGCGTCGGCGAGGCCCAGCGCCTCCACCAGCGGACGATGTTCGACCTCGCGATGATTCGGGAGATCGGATACTGCCACGGCATCGAGAACTACTCCCGGCACTTTTCCGGCCGCGCGTCCGGCGAGCCGCCGCCCACGCTGCTCGACTACCTGCCCGCCGACGCGCTCGTCATCGTGGATGAAAGCCATCAGACGGTTCCGCAGATCCGGGGCATGTACGCCGGTGATCGGTCCCGCAAAGAGGTCCTGGTCGAGTTCGGGTTCCGGCTGCCGTCGGCGCTCGACAATCGGCCCTTGAACTTCCAGGAGTGGGAAGCGCGGCTGGGACAGATCGTGTACGTCAGCGCCACGCCGGGCCCCTACGAGCTCGCCCAGACCGGCGGCGCGATCGTCGAGCAGATCATCCGGCCGACCGGGCTCGTGGACCCGATCATCGACGTGCGGCCGGTGCAGGGCCAGGTGGACGATCTGCTGGGAGAGATACGCACCGTCACCGCGCGGGGCGAACGAGTGCTGGTGACCACGCTGACCAAGCGCATGGCCGAGGATCTCGCGCAGTACTACCAGGAGCTGGGCGTGCGGGTACGCTACCTGCATTCGGATATCGACACGCTCGAGCGCGTGCAGATCCTGCGCGACTTGCGACGGGGGACGTTTGACGTGCTGGTGGGCATCAATCTGCTCAGAGAGGGGCTGGACCTGCCGGAAGTCTCCCTCGTCGCCGTGCTCGACGCAGACAAGGAAGGCTTTCTGCGATCCGCCGGAGCGCTGATTCAGACCATGGGCCGCGCCGCGCGCAACGTCCGCGGTCGCGCGCTGCTGTATGCGGACACGGTGACCGACTCCATGCGTCATGCGATGGAAGAGACCGAGCGCCGGCGGGGTGTGCAAGAGGCCTACAACGCGGCCCATGGCATCACGCCGGCCTCCATCGTCAAACACATCGACGACGTGCTGTCGAGCGTGTACGAGCGCGACTACGTCACCGTGCCCGTCACGCCCGACGAGCGGGCGGGGTTCCGGACGCAGGCCGAGCTCGACGCGGCCATCGTCACCCTGGAGCGGGAGATGCGGCAGGCGGCGGCGAACCTCGAGTTCGAGCGTGCGGCGGCCTTGCGCGATCGCCTCCGCCGGTTGCGTGCCCCCGCGCCTGGAACGCCGTCGGGCGGGAGCCGCTAGTGCGCCCCGGTCTGCCCGCCCTCAAACGGGCTGTCCTCGAGATTCAGGACTATCTGCTGCTCCTGGCGCAGGTCGGGAGAGGGCTGACGTCCCGCCCCATCTACCGGCGCGACATCATCGAGCAGCTCGATGCCATCGGGATCGGGTCGCTGACGGTCGTGACGTTGACCGGGGTGTTCACCGGGCTGGTGCTCGCCCTGCAGTCCGGTCTGACCCTGGATCGTTTTGGATCGCGTTCCGTGGTGGGCAGCCTCGTCGCGGCCTCGATGGTCCGTGAGCTGGGGCCGGTGTTGACGGCGCTGATGGTCACCGGACGTGTCGGCTCAGGGATCGCGGCCGAGCTGGGATCGATGATGGTGACCGAGCAGATTGCCGCCCTCCGGTCTCTGGGCACGACGCCGATGCGCAAGCTGGTTGTGCCGCGCGTGCTCGCCGGGACGCTGATGCTGCCGGTGCTGACGGTCCTCTCCGACGCGGCCGGCATCCTCGGCGGCATGGTGATCTCGAGCACGGAGTTGAAGGTACCGGCCAGCGTGTACTGGAGCAATGTCGTGCAGGGGCTCACCATGAACGACATCTGGATGGGGCTCATCAAGCCCGTGGTGCTCGGGTTCGTGCTCGTGACGATTGCCTGTCACGTGGGGCTCCGCACCCAGGGCGGTACGCAGGGCGTGGGCCGGGCCACGACGAACGCCGTGGTTGGGGGATCGGTGGCCGTGCTCGCCGTGGATTTCCTGTTGACGAAGCTGCTGATCGCGTTGATGTACTGAAGGAGAGGCGACGGACGTGCCCTTCGAGCTCGACACCGCATCGGCTGCCGCGCGACCCGACCGCCCGTCGGCCCAGCCTATCGTGTCCTTCGACAACGTGTCGCTGGCCTTCGACGAGAAGGTCATTCTCGACCGTGTCTCGTTCTCGCTGCTGCCCGGGCGGATGAAGATCATCCTGGGTGCCAGCGGATCCGGCAAGACCACGATTCTCCGGCTGATTCTCGGGCTGCTGCGCCCGGACGGCGGGCAAATCGTCGTGAACGGCCAGCGGGTGGACGACATGACCGAGGACGAACTGATGATCGTGCGGGCGGATCTCGGCATGGTGTTTCAGGAAGGCGCGCTCTTCGATTCGCTCACGGTCCGCGAGAACGTGGGCTACCGGCTGTACGAGGAGACCAATCAGCCGCTCGAGGAGGTCGATGCCCGGGTGGCCGAGGTGCTGGGTTTCGTTGGCTTGGGCGAGTACGGTGAGCGCATGCCGTCGGAGCTCTCTGGTGGCCAGCGGCGTCGGGTGGCCATCGCCCGCGCGCTGACCGCGCGCCCCCAGCTCATCCTCTACGACGAGCCGACGACGGGACTCGATCCCATCACCGCGGTCACCATCGATCAGGAAATCATCAAGCTACGGGATCTCGAAGGCGTCAGCTCGATCATCGTCACGCACCAGTTGCGCGACGCGTTCTACATCGCGATGCATCGGGCCGTGTCGAGGCCCGAGGGGATCGTCCTGTCAGCCGCCCCGCCCGAGACGACGGCCGCGACCGAGTTCCTGATGCTGAAGGATGGCCGGGTCGCCTTCGAAGGCAGCGCCGAGGAGCTCCAGCAGGCGCCTGACGAATACCTCCGCGCGTTCGTCAGTCAGACGGTCACTCACTAGAGGTAACGTTCCGATGCCCCGAACACGATCGCTCGCCTGGTCGCAGTTGAAGATCGGCATCGCCGGTGTGGCCGCGCTGCTGCTCGTCGTGGTCATGGTGCTCGCGATCGGCGGCGGCACGGGCTTCTGGTGGCAGCGGTATCCGCTCAAGACCCGCTTCAGCGACGTGCAGGGCCTGAAGCCAGGCGCGCTCGTCCGGTTGAGCGGCAAGCAGGTCGGCACGGTCACGGAGGTGGAATTCGCCGGCGCCCAGGTGGAGGTCGTTTTCGAGGTGATTGACGAGGTGCGGCCGCTGCTGACGACCGAGTCGGTGGCCGCGATCTCCTCGCTCGGTCTGCTGGGCGAGCCCATGCTGGCCATCACCACGCCGCCGGGCGGCACGCCGCTCCCCGAATACGGGTACATGAAGGCCAGCCAGTCGGCAGGCGTCATCGACGACCTCGCGTCCGACGTCGGCACCAGCCTCGAGGGCGTTCAGCAGCTCATCGCCGACGTGCGGGCGGGCCGCGGGACACTCGGCAAGCTCGTGACCGACGACGCCCTGTACACGGACCTGCAGGCTTTCGTGTCGACGGCCGGCCGCGTGGTGGATGCCATCAACCGCGGCGAGGGGACCGTCGGCGGGCTCATGAAGGATCCGTCGGCGCATCAGGCGTTGAAGGCGTCGCTCGACAATCTGCAGGCGATCACCGCGCGCATCAACAGCGGGGAAGGCGCCCTCGGCCGTTTCCTGCACGACGACGCGATGGGTCGGTCCATCGCGGGCACGGCCGCGAACGCCGAGGCCATCACCGGCCGGCTCGCGCGCGGGGAAGGCACCGCGGGCCGCCTGCTGACCGATCAGCAGCTCTATGAGCGGCTGAACGGCGTCGCGGGCCGTGTCGATGCCGTCGTCGCGGGCCTCGAAGCGGGGCAGGGGACGGCCGGGCGGCTGCTGCGCGACCAGCAGCTTTATGAGAACATGAATCGCGCCGTGACCGAGCTGCGCGATCTGCTGGCCGACATCCGGCGCGATCCGAAGCAGTATCTGCGCGTCAACGTCAGCATTTTCTAGTCGAGGGAGGCGTTGTGTTTGGTGCCGATGGCTGGGGTCGGAGGTTCAAACGGGGGCAGTCCCGAGGTGCGCCGGGCATTGCGCGCTATGAACACTATTTGGGGCCGAGGTATCGGACGCTCCGCTATGCTTTCGAGCAGTTCGCCACCATCAACGGGCGCACAGCCGTGGAACTCGGCACCTCGCGTAGCTTTGTCAGCGGCGGCCACAAGGGCGTCATGGTCAACGACGCCAGGTACTGGAAACCTGGTCGACCTGAGCGCTGGGACTGGGGTGGCGGCCTTTTCACTCGCATGTGTCCATTGCACCTGGGCGAACGCGTAGGCTTCACTTTTCACTCCGTCGATATCTCCGGCGACGCGATTGAGATCTCGAAAGTCATGACCGCGGACTACGCCCATCTGGTGAACTATCACCTGATGAGTTCCGTGGACTTTCTGCGGGGGTTCGAGGGTCCGATCGACCTCCTGTACATGGACGCCGGGGAGACGGGGTCGGGCGCTGACGAATTGCATCTTGCCGAGGCCCACGTGGTCGTTGGGCGCGGTCTGCTGTCGCGGCGTGGCATCGTGCTGATCGACGATGTCAACATGCCCGGCACAACCGCGTCGAAGGGCCGTCTCTCGATTCCTTATTTCCTAGAACACGGGTTCGAGCTGGCGATGTTCGAGTACCAAGCCGCGCTGAGGGCGCCTGCCTAAGCGCATGATACGCTCGTGCGAAAGGCGTCCTTCTCGCCCTCCATCACGGCCGGCCGTCCGATCAGGAGACCGACATGACACAGCATGAATCCGGCGCGTCGAACGTGCTCGTGGCCTTCCTCCTCGGCGCCATGGCCGGCGCCGCCGTGGCGCTGCTCTACGCGCCCGCACCTGGCGACGAAACCCGGCGGCGGCTGGCGGAGCGCGCCCGCGAAGGGCGGCAGCGCGCGGAAACGATGGTGCGCGAGGGCCGCGAGTTCGTGAGCCGGCAGCGCGACCATGTGGCCTCTGC
>CAZFAT010000056.1:0-8932 GCA_964517075.1 uncultured Solibacteraceae bacterium | reverse complement strand
CGGATGGCCTGGACCACACTGTCAACCGACAGGTCGAGCGCCGTGATCTTCTCCTTCGAGAGTTCCACGTGAATCTGCCGGCGCAGGCCGCCGTTGACGGTCACGGCCGCGACACCCTCGACGCGCTCGAAGCGCGGCACGAGATCGCCCTCCGCAATCTCCCGAAGCGCCACGCGGTCGTAGTCGCCCTCGATGCCGATGCTCATGATGGGGGAGGCCGACGAGTCGAACTTGAAGATGGTCGGCGTCTCAGCGTCTTCCGGCAGACGGCCTCGCACGCGATCCACGCGCGTGCGGACCTCGTCGGCGGCTTCGTTCAGATCCGAGCCCCACGCAAAACTCAACTGGACGCTGCCCGATCCTTCCGATGCGTTCGAGTTGATCTGCTCGACGCCCGGCACGGCCGCGAGCGCCTGCTCGAGGGGCCGGACGACCAGTTCCTCCATCTCGGCGGGGCCGACCCCCCCGTATTGCACCCGGACGGTGATGCTCGGGTAGGTGATGTCGGGCATCAAATCGACCGGCAGGCGGACCAGCGAGATCGCGCCGAGCAGCACAATCACGATGGCCGCCATGAACATTGTGACGGGGCGTTCAATGGCCAGGCGTGGGATGCTCATGTCCGTCCTTTGGTCCTTCTCTGGGAGCCGACGTTACTGTCGCCCCGAGGGGGGTGGGCCCGTCGCCGGGGCCGCGCCGCGGCGGCGGCCGCCGGACCCGGTCGCGGCGCCGGGAGTCGTGATGCGTTCGCCATCGCGAATGGCGAGCGCACCCGTCGTCACGACGCGCGCGCCTTCCTCGAGACCCTCGAGGACCTCGATGCGCTCATCGTCGGAAATCCCGGTGCGCAGGTCGCGGAAGCGCGCCACGTCGCCGTCGGCCAGATACGTGCCGTGGCGGCCGCCGACGTCCACGACGGCGGCGCGTGGCACGGTCAGGATGGCCTCACGATGTTCGGCCAGCAGGCGCACGCGGGCGTACATGCCGGGCTTCAGCCGAAAGCCGGGATTGGCGACTTCGATCTCGATGGGCGCCATCCGCGTCGCCGGATCGAAGATCGGTGACACGCGGCTGACCTGGCCCTTGAAGCTTTCGCCGGGGAAGGCGTCCACTTCGACCACCGCGTCGGCGCCGCGCTCGATGCGCTTGAAGTCCTTCTCGACGATGTTCGCAATCAGCCGCACGATGCTGATGTCGACCAGCGACAGAATCGCCGTGTTGGTCCCCGCAAAGGCACCCGGATCGAGATTGCGGCGGCCGACGAAGCCGTTGACGGGCGAGAGCACGCTGGTGTTCGACAACGTGATCTTCAGCTCGTCGAGCCGGGCCTGGGTCGAGGCCAGCTGTGCCTGGGCCACCGCGACCTGCGAGACGGCGGAGTTGTGCCGGGCATCGGCGTCCTCGAGGGCGACCTTCGAAATCAGGCCGCGCTCCTCGCTCGTGCGCGCGCGTTCGAGCGCCGCGGCCGTCACCTTGGCGTCGTTCTCCCGCGACACGACCGTGGCGCGATTGACCTGGAGATTGGCCTCCACCTGGCTGACCTGCTGGCGCAGTTCGCGGTCTTCCACTTTCACCACGAGCTGCCCCTGCTCGACGCGATCGCCCAGCCGGACGGGAATCGCCTCGATGCGGCCCGCGACGCGCGGGCCGACGTCGACGGTGGCCGCCCCCACGAGGTTGCCGACGACGGTGATGTAGTCGGTGATGTCGGCGCGGCCCGCCACGGCGGTTTCCACCGTCATGGCTGGGGCGCCGCGGCCGCCCGGACCGCCGCCGCGGCCCCCGGCTCCGGCGGCCGGCGCGGCCGCCGTGTCGTCCGGACCATAGAGATACCAGACGCCGGCCCCGAGGGCGACGGCGAGGGACAGAACGAGCGCGACTCTACGCATCAGGTAGTTGAATTGGGGAGTCCCGGGTGATTAGTTCCCGCCGCCGGTTCCCACTCGGACGACGCGATCGTATTCGGCCACGGCGTTCAGATACGCAATCAGCCGGCTGAGCTCGGTCAGCCGGGAAGAGGTCAGCGAGTTGAGCTGCTGGACCACCTCGAAGTTGGTCGCGAGGCCCACCTGGTTCCGGGTCTGGGCGGCATTCGCGGTCTTCTCCTGCGCCTCCCGCGACTTCTGCGCCTGCTGGAGCTGCTTGTAGGTGTTCTCGACCGCGAGCCCGGCATTGGTGACCTGCGCCGTGACCGTCAGTTCCTGCTCCTTGAGCGACGTCCGGGTCTGTTCCATGGTGAGGAGCGCGCGAGCGTAGTTGATCTCGGCGGTGTGCCTGGCCTGCCCGAAGGGCAGTTGGAAGTTGAGGCCCATGTTCCAGCCCGAGGTGTCGAAGGAGCCGAGTGCGCGCAGCGCGTCGCTGTAGCCGCCCGGGTTCACCACGACGCCGTTCTGGATTTGGCTGCCGCCCTGGCCGCTCGAATTGAACCCGGCGCTGAGGCTCAGGTTCGGCCGCGTCTGGTCCTTCGTCACTTCGAGGTTCAGCTCGCTGATCTCGAGCTGACGGCGGCTTTGCACGATGTCGTTGCGGTTGCCGAGGGCCTGCTGGATGCCGGCCGCGATGTCCACGCTCGTGACCGACAGCAGGGGCTGCTCGGTCGGGTTGATCGTCGAGCGATACAGCTCGTCGTCGGCGCCGCTCACGAGGAGCCGCTTCAGGGTCAGCTCGGAATTGCGCCAGTTGATCTGCGCGTTCAGCAGCGACTGCTCGCTGCTCGCGACACCGACCTCGAACTGCGCCGTGTCGATGGGAGCCGCCGTCCCGATCTCGACACGGATGAGGCTGTCCTCGTACTGCCGCTGCGCGATGGCGAGCGCCTGGCGCGCGATTTCGATCTGCTCGATCGCCTGCCGGAGCTGCCAGTAGGAGCTGCGCACGCTCGCCTTGGTGTTCTCGATCTGGGTCAGCAGCTGCGTGTCCGCGATTTGCCGCTGGATGGCCAGGGTGCGGAGCGCGTTACGGTTGCCGTCGATCAGCAGGCCGCGCAGGAGCGGCTGGCTGTAGCTGAACGACAGCTGCGAGCTGTAGCTCGGGTTCAGACGCGCCGTCACGTTGTTGGTCGCGGAGCGACCATTCGAGAAGCTCACCGACGCGGAACTGCCGAGCCACGGCAGGCTCTGGCTCGCCTGCGCGTTGAAGCTCTGCGACGTGCTGGTGACCGCGGCCACGCCTTCGAGCGTGTTGTTCGACGGGGACGTCGAATTGCGGTACGAGTAGTTGCTCGTGTACTGCGGCATGTAGGCCGCGCGGGCCGCCTGCAGCTGGTAGTCGACGTTCTGCGGATTGAGCCGGGCGGACTGCAGCGCCAGGTTCTTCTCGAGCGCCACGCCCATGGCCTGCTCGAGCGAGAGGTCCACGACGGGGGTCCCGGGATCCACCGGCGGCCGCGCCTGGCCCACCACGTAGCGGTCGGCCTGCAGCGCCGGCGTCGCCGAGGCCGTGATCGGCGTCGCCTGTTGAGCCGCGGGGGCGGCGGCCAGCGCCGTGACGATCAGGCCGAGTGCCCAGATCCTTGCATCGCGCAGTACGTGCATCATCACCTTCTCACTCCTGTCGTACGGCCAGGACGGACGGGCCGGCCGCAAAAGAATCATTCTACCGGCCGGAGCCAGGACCCCGATCGCGGCCCGAGCGCTCGTTGCGGCGCTGGACGATCTCCTCGAGTTTCTTCAGCTGATCGGACCGCAGTAGCTTGTAGATGCGAAAGTTCATTACGGTCCGGCTGGTGTCCAGTTGCGACTGCAGGTAGTACACCTTCGTCGCCTGGGCCTCATAGGACGTCTCGTCCACCGTTGGGTCGCTCGTCATCCGGTTCAGCTTTTCGAACTCTGTGGTCAGGGTCTTCCACATCGGAAAGAACTTCAGGCCCCGTTCCCGATAGATGCCGTTAATCGTCCGGACGGTGTCCTCGCCGAGCCCAAGCTGCCGCTTGACGTCGCTGTCGTTCCACCACTGCCAGCGTTCGTCCGTCAGGCCCGACGCGCCGCCGGGGCCGCGGTCCGGTCCGCCTCGCTGTCCGCTCGGTGACCGGTTGGGAGGCGGGACCCGAGCGGGCGCCCCCCCCGGGGCGGCTGTTTTCGGCGTCTGAGCCGGTGGGGCCTGATCGAGCGCGGCCAACGCGGACCCGTTCGAGGCCACAACACCTCCCGCCACCGGCCCTTGGGAGACTAGGACGGACAGCAGACAGAAGGACGCGGCAACAATCGAACGGATCGTGGTCACAGTCACGCTAAGACTTACGCTCTGGCGGGGTTGGGCGTTTACGGGCGGCCGGGACCGGCCAGCATTTCCAACCGCTCGATGACTTCGCCGACGATACTGTTGGGCGTCGAGGCTCCGGCAGTTAAGCCGATCCTGACGGGTCCATCCGGTAGCCAGTTCTCCGACGTCTGCTCTGGCACCACCACCGTGGACGGCCCCCCTATGGCCCGATGCCGGATCTCGACGGCGGAGACCAAGCAGGCCGGCTCTGAGATGTGGAAGGTCGGCACGCGCTCGGCACAGATCCGCGCCAGGCTGCAGGTGTTGCTGCTGTTATAGCCGCCGATGACGAGTGCCAACTCGAGCGGCTGGGCCGTCAGCAGGGCCTCGACGGCGTCCTGACGCTCCTGGGTCGCACTGCAAATGGTGTCGAAGGCCCGGAACCGGCTGGCCAATTCGTCCGCGCCGTAGCGATCCGCCATGGCCTGCCGCAGCATTTCGCCGACCTTCAGCGATTCGCTCATCAGCATTGTCGTCTGGTTGGCGCAGCCGATCCGGGCCAGGTGCCGGTCCGGGTCGAATCCCGGCGACGCGGCCTCACCGAAATGCCGGCTGAACGCCCCGGCATCGCCACCCCGACGGATGTAGTCGCAGGCCATCGCCGCCTCGGCCTCGTCGCGCACGACCAGGTAATGGCCGTTCGGATACCGCGTCGTTTGGGAGGCCGTCGCCCAGGTTTCCTCGTGATGCACCTTGCCGTGTATCACCGACGTGAAGCCGTCCTGCGCGTAGCGGCGGACGTTCTTCCAGACGTTCAGTACCGATCCGCACGTGGTGTCCACCAGCGTGCAGCCGCGCGCCTCGAGCCGCGCCATCTCGGCAATGGACACGCCAAAGGCGGGGAGGATGACCACGTCGTCGGGGCCGACCGCGGCCGGGTCCTCGCCGGGATCGCTCAAGAACCGGATCCCCTTCGCGCGAAGCTGCTCGTTGACGTGGGGGTTGTGGATGATTTCGCCGGTGAGGAAGACGCGCTTGTCAGGGAAGCGACGGCGCGTCTGGTAGGCGTAGTCCACGGCGCGGTCCACGCCGTAGCAGAAGCCGAACTCGTGGGCGAGGTGGACGGTGAGCCGGCCCGTCCGGTGGACATAGCTGTCGGCGCGGACCGTGTCGACGAGGGTGCTGTGGTAGGCGGCGGCGAGGTCTCCGGCCACCGCCTCTTTGAGATCGAGCCCTTTGCGGAAGACTATGGCCGGCATCGGGTGGCTCGGATCATCCTCCTATATTTTACGGGAGAGGGCGATCATAGGTTGCCCACGGGGGCGGGAAGCTAGCCTCCCGAGGACTGAATTGCGGCCAGGCGTGGGGTAATTTCGTCAATCAGCAGTAATTGCTCGGGCGTCGTGTCGAAGTCCATCTCGAGAAAGCTCGGGTCGATCTCCGGGGCCGACACGTCGGCGGGGACGGCGGCCACCTGCGGCGCGAATGGCGTGGGCTGATCGAGCCGGGCGCTCATCTGGCCGCCAATGGCGCCCACCACCAGGCCGGCCGCGGCGGCGACGCCGACCCAGGCCGGCGCGATGCGCCGCTGGCCGGTCTCGCGCGGCAGGGGACGGGCGTGCGGGAAGGCGATGACGCGGGAGGGCTCATCGAGTTGCTCGAGGCGCCGAAGGATCTGGCCCTGCTGGGCGGCGAGCCGTTCGTCGGGAAACGCCTCGTCGGCGGTCTCGACGGCCGCGGTCTTCACGACGTCGAGCCAGCGTCCCATTTCCAGGGCGCGATCGGCGCAGAGGTCGCACCGATCGAGGTGCGCCGGCCGGTCGGCCGTCATCACGGCGTCAGCGATCGCCTGTTCGGACAAGTGCCCCTGACGAAACACCGCATCAACGAGCCGCACGGCGAACCCTCCCAGCCGAAGTCGGCCTGACCGCCGTCGCCGGTGCCAGGAGCACGCGGAGCCGACGGATAGCGCGGAACAAATGGACACGTACCGTCGATTCATTGAGGCCGGTCATGGCACTGACCTCACGCGACGTCTGCCCTTCGAAATGACTCAACATGAACACCATTCGCTGCCGTTCGGGCAACTGCGTGAGCGCGGAGGCCAGCTGGCGTCGCCGTTCCCCGGCCAGCACCTCATCTTCCGGGCTGGGGCCGCGGGACCGCAGATACTCCGCCGGATCCCGTTCGACCCCCGACGGGTCGACCGGTGGTGGCGCGATCCAACGCTCCCGTCGGCGCCGCGCCTTCAGCCGGTCCAGACAGCCATTGACCAGCACCCGCGTGAACCAAACCTCGAAGGGCATCTCCTCGCGGAAGGTGCCCATGTGGGTGTACGCCTTCACAAAGGCGTCCTGCACCGCCTCATCGGCGTCGGCCGCGTCGCGCAGATAGTGGTACGCGATGCGGTTGGCCCGGCGCTGGTGGCGCGTGACCAGCTCGGAAAAGCGCTCCCGCGCCTCCTCGAGACGGCCGCTGGCCTGCAGGGCCTTGACCTCCACCGCGACGCGGGCGTCGGCTTCGCGAGTGTTCACAGGTGGGGCCGCGTCTCCTGACATCAGATACGTCCAATAGGGGAAGGCGTTTACGGGCTCATTCTAGCAGCCACAGGACGCTGGCGTACGAGGGTACGAGGGTGCAGGGTGCGAGGGGTTCGACAGGGCGAGGGCGAGGGAGGGCGAGGGAAACCCTCTACAATCTTGTCCGTGTCCAGTTCGTTCGAGCCCGTCATCGGGCTGGAAGTCCACGCGCAGCTCCGGACCGCCACGAAGATCTTCTGCGGCTGTGACACGACCTTTGGCGCCCCGCCCAACAGTCAGGTCTGTCCGGTGTGTCTGGGCCTGCCTGGCGCCCTGCCGGTCCTCAATCGCCACGCCGTCGAGCTCGCGGTGCGGGCCGCGATCGCCCTGGAGTGCACCGTCGAGTTGCACTCCATCTTCGCGCGCAAGAACTACTTCTACCCCGATCTGCCCAAGGGCTATCAGATTTCCCAGTACGACCGGCCCCTGGCCACGGGCGGACGGGTGGTGCTGCCGGGCACAGGGCCTGACCGTGTCGTGGGCATCACGCGCGTGCATATGGAGGAGGACGCGGGCAAGTCGCTGCACCAGGGCGGCGGCGAGAGCGAAGGCATGACGGCCCTGGACTTCAACCGCAGCGGGGTCCCGCTCATCGAGATCGTGACCGAGCCAGATCTCAGGTCGGCGGCCGATGCCGCGGAGTGCTTCTCGCGCGTGCGCGAGATCCTCGTGGCGCTCGGCGCCAACGACGGGAACATGGAAGAGGGGAGCCTGCGCTGCGACGCCAACGTCTCGGTGCGGCCGGCGGGTCACGCCGCGCTCGGCACGAAGACCGAGGTCAAGAACGTCAACTCGTTCCGCTACCTCCAGAAGGCGCTCGACTTCGAGATCGGCCGGCAGATCGAGGTGTTGGCGGGTGGCGGGCGCGTGCGCCAGGAAACCCGCCTCTGGGACAGCGATCGCGGCGAGACCACGTCCATGCGCAGCAAGGAGGAGGCGCACGACTACCGGTACTTCCCCGAGCCGGATCTGCCCCCGCTCGATCTGGATCCAGCCTGGGTCGAGGCGATCCGCCGGTCGTTGCCCGAGTTGCCCGAGGCGCGCAAGGCGCGCCTGATGACCAGCTACGGCCTCTCGGATTACGACGCCGATCTGCTCGTGCGGCTCCTGGCGGGTGGGGCGGACTACTTCGAGGCGATGATTGTGGCGGGCGCACCGGCCAAGGCCGCCAGCAACTGGCTCCAGGGTGACGTCCGCCGGCGCCTCAAGGATCTCGGCGCGGACGATGTGGCCCGCGTCCCCGTGTCGCCGGAGGCCCTGGCGGAACTGGTGGTGCTGGCTGAGCGTGGTGTGGTCAGCAGCACGGTCGCCAAGGAGGTGCTCGACAAGATGTGGGTCTCCGACCGGTCGGCCCAGGCCATCATCGACGCCGAGGGATTGGGCCAGATTGGCGACGAAGCCGCCCTCACCGATCTCGTGGCGGACGTCATCGCCAGGCATGCCGACGCGGTTGCGCAGTATCGCGCCGGCCGTACGAACGCGTTCGGTTTCCTGGTAGGCCAGGCGATGAAGGCGAGTGGGGGCAAAGCCAATCCGAAGGTCGTGGGGGATCTGCTCCGGAAGCTGCTCGCCTCGAACAGCGAGCCGTCGTAATGTCGTCGTAATGCGAGGCCCCTCGAATCCATTGACACCCCGGGAGGGTCCCGCCTAAACTACAAGCTGCCCCTGCCGAAATGGGCTCAAACAGCCGCCTCGCCAGCGTTCCCGATTCAGGTCTTCAGCGCCCCGTGCGCCCGACCTCCTGCCAGTGTCTTTCGGATTTCTTCCGCGAAGAGTTCCTCAAGCATCATCAGTGCCTCGAACGTCAGCGCGAGTACTACTCCGATGGCGCCATCGCGCAGGCGGAGGAAGCTCTGGCGCGCATCATGGGGCAGCTCGAACAGTTGTGCCAGCGCGACGATGCCTGCCAGATGATGGGGGAGCTACTCAGGAAGTTCGATCTCGTCACCAAGCTGTCCGCGTGGACTGAGCCGGACCAGCTTCATTAGCGCCGTCCTTACCCGACATCTCTCGACCATTGTCTCGGCGGCGTTGGCCGCCGTCGACGCGGAACGCGTCACCACACGCGGCCTCGAGGGGCACGCACCCGCGCTCGATTGCGAGCGTGGGCTCCGGGCCGTCGTGGCGGGCAAAGCGGCCGCGGGCATGGCCCG
>CAZFAT010000055.1:0-10084 GCA_964517075.1 uncultured Solibacteraceae bacterium | reverse complement strand
GACCGCCGGCAAAAGCAGACACGCAACAACAGCGAACGTTCGGATCATGGTCTACTCACCTTCCGCGTGGGGCCGGGCTTGCTGGTCACGGATGTCGGTCGTGACCGCCCGGACTTTGAACAAGAGGTCTCGGGCGTCAATCTGGGCGCGCCAGAGATCCACATCCTCGCGTGCGGGCGCGGCCGGGCCATGCGCCAGGTCCACCAGCACGCTTTCCAGTTCGTCGAGCATGGCGACGAGATGCAGATCGCCCGTCTGCCGGGCGGTGTCGCGATACAACCGGCCGGACGCCACGAGGTCCGCGGCCGTGTGCCGCTCGAACGCGAACGCCGGCTGCGCGTCGTGCGGAGCGTTCATCACCTCGACCAGGAGGATTTCCGTCTGGGCGAGGTGCTCGTCGAGCGCCGTGAACAGCACGCGGCGGTGGGCCGCGACGGAGGCCTCGGCCGGCACCGCCGCCTGCTCCGTTGGCGGAGCCTCGACCTGCGGTGACGCCTGAACCCAGATGACGCCCAGCACCAGCGCCGCCCAGACGCCCACCGGCACGAGTTGCCGCAACGTCCACCGCGATCGCTGAGCCGCCAGCGCCGGCTGCACCCGCGCCCAGATGTCGTGTTCGAAACTGGCGCGCGGTTCGGGGGGGGCCACCGTTGTGACCATGGCCAGGGCCGCGCGAAGCTCCTCCCAGTTTCCGGCGCAGGTCACGCACGCGCCGAGATGGTCGTCCACGCGGGCGGCTTCCGCCGGCGTCAGCTCGCCATAGTGCCGCAGCACCAGGTCTTCACTCGTCAGGTGTTCGGTCACGTGTGCCTCATGGCCCGGCGCCCGAGTTGTCCGGCGGCCACCGGGCTCGCGTCATATCGTCGGTCGCTGCGGGCGATGCGTGGCGAGGGGCGGGCCTCGCGGGCCATCAGCGGCCCCAGCGCCACGCGCATCTTCTTCACCGCGCGAAACACCGCGTGTTTGGCGGCACTCGCATTCAGCCCCATCGCGCCGCAAATCTCCGCGATCGAGCAGCCCTCGTAGTGCCGCAACACGAACGCCGCCCGCTCGTCGGCGGTCAGCGCCTCCAGCGCCGCCCGCACCCGGCCGCCAATCTCGGTCGCGTAGACGAGATCGTCGACTGCCGGACCGTGCGGCGCCGGGGTTCGTTCGTCGAGCGCTTCCAGCGGACCGGCCGTCTCATGCCGTGGACGCAATCGCAGGTGGTCGATCGCGCAGTTGTAGCCGATGCGATACAGCCACGTAGCGAAGTTCGACCGCGCTTCGAAGCGGTCGAGCTGCCGGAACGCGCGAATGAACGTTTCCTGAACGACGTCCTCGGCATCGGCCTGCTGGCCCGTCAGGCGCCAGGCGAGGCGATACAGGCCCCGGCTGTGACGGTCGACGAGCAGGCGAAACGCGTCTTCGTCGCCGTCGCGCGCCCTCAGGACGGCGGCCGCGTCGTCCGGGTGCATCTGGGGACTTAGACGGAGTTCGGGGACGGCGGTTGGCCCGGGGGCGGCCTGGGTCGTCTGAATCCGCGTGCTATTCTCCAGCCGATGTTCGGTCGGCAGCGCTCCGGCTCGGTTGTCTGTGCGTCGTGCGGCAACCTCGTCGGCGTGAACGACGACACCTGCTATCACTGCGGGCGCCGCAACCCCGGCTTGTGGGGTTTCGGTCCGGTGCTGCGGCGCCTGGGTCACGACATGGGGTTCGTGCCCTTTGTCACCGGCTTCTGCCTGATCCTCTACGCCGTGACCTACCTGCTGTCGGCGGGCCAGTCGTCGGGCGGCGGGGTGCTCAACATCCTCTCGCCCAGCACCCCGGTGCTGGCGATGTTCGGCGCGAGCGGCGCGATTCCGGTCTTTCGCTATAACCGCTGGTGGACCGTACTCAGCGCCGGTTGGCTCCACGGCGGCCTCCTGCACATCTTCTTCAGCCTGCTGTGGATTCGCCAGCTCGCGCCGGCGGTGGGGGAATTGTACGGGCCAGGGCGAATGGTGATTATCTATACCGCGGGCAGCATCGCCGGGTTTGCGCTCAGTTCGCTGGCGGGCCAGTTCCTGGGCTTCATGCCGCTGCCATTCCTTCGAGGGGCGGGAATTACCGTGGGGGCCTCGGCGCCGATCTTCGGCCTGCTTGGCGCGGTCGTCTATTACGGGCGCCGGACGGGATCGAGCATGGCGAGCAGCCAGGCGTGGAGCTGGGCGATTCCACTGTTCATCTTCGGCCTCATCATTCCCGGCATCGACAACTACGCGCACGCTGGCGGCTTTGCCGGCGGCTACCTGGCGGGGCGTCTGCTCGATCCGCTTCGGCGCGAGAGCATCGATCACATGCTGGCCGCCGTGGCCTGCCTGGTGCTGTCCGTCCTCTCGGTCGTGGCGTCAGTGCTCCACTGGCTGACGCTCGAATAGGCGGGCCCGGATGCGGAAGCCAGCGGTTCTGGTCACCGGGGCGTCGGGCGAGGTCGGGCACGGACTCATCGAACGGCTGGCGACTCAAGGCGATCCGATCGTCACCGTCGATGTGGTACCGCTTGCCCCTGAGCTTGCCACGCACGTGCACCGCGAAGTGATCGGCTCGATCCTGGACGTGGCGCTGCTCGAGCGGCTGATGGCGGAGTACGACATCGATCGCGTCTTCCACCTCGCCGCGCTCCTGTCGACTCGCGCCGAGTTCTCGCCTCTCACCGCGCACCAGGTCAACGTGGGCGGCACGCTGCATCTTCTGGAATTCGCCCAGCACGAAGCCGAGTCTCATGGGCGCTCGGTCATCTTCCTGTATCCATCGTCGATTGCCGTCTACGGGCTGCCCGATGCCCCCACGAGGCAGCAGGCCGGCCGGGTTGCCGAGGATCAGTGGACCGTGCCGACGACGATGTACGGGTGCAACAAGTTGTATTGCGAACACCTGGGTCGTTACTACGCGCAGCATTACAAGCAGCTGTCGGTGCGACGGCCCGGCACGCGGGTTGACTTTCGTGCCGTGAGGTTTCCGGGACTCATTTCGGCCGCGACCGTCCCGTCGGGCGGGACCTCGGACTATGCGGCGGAGATGATTCACACCGTGGCCCGCGGCCAGCCGTACGCCTGTTTCGTGCGGCCGGACACGCGCCTGCCGTTCATGGCGATGCCCGACGCGGTCGGCGCGCTCGTCGATCTCGCCCGCGCGTCGGCGGACCGACTGACACGGACCGCGTACAACGTCGGCGGGTTCGCGATGACCGCCGACGAGGTCCGCGCGGAAATGCTGAGGGCCTTTCCCTCCGCGGACATCACGTATCGGGTGGACGAGCGCCGGCAAGGCATCGTGGATACCTGGCCCGCGGACGTCGACGACACCGCGGCCCGGCGCGACTGGGGCTTCTCGCCGCGCTTCGACTTTCCGCGCACCTTGCGCGACTACGTGCTGCCGGCGATTGCCCGGTCTTAGGTCCCCACCACGACGCGAGTGTCGGCCCCGCGATTCTCTGCGGCCGCGCGTTGTACAGTCGTTCCGATGATCGATCCGGCGGTGCTCGTGCGCGGCTACCGGGAGGGCCGGTTCCCAATGGGCCTCGACGGCGGCGAGATCGGGTGGTTCTCGCCGGACCCGCGCGGCATCCTGCCCCTCGACACGTTTCACGTATCCCGGCGCCTGCAGCGGATGGTCCGCGCCGGCGAGTTCACGATCCGGATCGACACGGCCTTCGAGGCGGTGATGCGCGCCTGCGCGTCCCGGCGCGACGAAGGCACCTGGATCAACGAGGCGATCCTGGCCAGCTACACGACGCTACACCGGCTCGGCCTCGCGCATTCCATCGAGGCCTGGCAAGACGGCGCGCTGGCGGGGGGTCTCTATGGCGTTCACCTGGGCGGCGCGTTCTTCGGCGAATCGATGTTCCATCGGGCGCCCAACGCCTCGAAGGTCGCGCTCGTGGCGCTCGTCGACCGGCTGATCCGCCGCGGATTCACGCTGCTCGACATCCAGTGGGTCACGTCCCACCTCTCGCAGTTCGGGGCGATCGAAGTGCCACGCCGCCAGTATCTCCGGATGCTCTCGGCCGCCGTCGCGAAGAGCTGCGAGTTCGATTCCAGCGCGTGAACCCTGGAACTCTGGACCCTGGAACCTCGCGCCCTCGTCCGCTAATGGACGGTGTACGGCTCGCTGAGCGTGAAGACGGCGATCGTGGCGTCGAACGCATCGCCCGACTGGGTGACCATCTGGTAGGTGCCCTCCATGGTGCCGAAGGAGGTCTTGAGCGGGCACCCCGACGTGTAGGTGAACGACTCGCGAGGTTCGAGCACCGGCTGCTCCCCGACGACGCCGGGCCCGCGCACGTCCTCGACGCGGCCGGACGCGTCGGTGATGATCCAGTGCCGCGAGATCAACTGAACGGCCTCCGGTCCCTCGTTCCGGATGGTGATCGTGTAGACGAAGAACCAGTGCTGGTCCTGGGGCCGGGACCGATCCGGGGCATACTCGGAGACGACGGCCACCCGCACGCCGCGCGTGGTCGCCTCGGACGTGAACATGGCGTCATGATGAACGATCGGCTCGACCGCGGGCAACCTCCGTCTTCGGCCGGGCTCTGCGCCGGCTGCGTCCATGCGCGGGCGGTCGCCACGCCGCGCGGCAGCGTCTTCGTGCTCTGCCAACGGTCGACGACCGATGCCCGCTTCCCGCGCTATCCGCGCCTCCCGGTGGTCGCGTGCGCCGGCTACGCGCCAGCCCCTGACACCGTCCCCGGGCGGTCAGGCTAAGCTACCAAGGCGCGGCCGCCCCAGGCCGGACCCGGACGCGAACGGACGCCGTCCCCTATGACCGAACTGATCGTCGCTCTCGTGACGCTGACCGTGCTCGAGGTCGTCCTCGGCGTGGACAACGTGATCTTCATCTCCATCCTGTCGGGCAAGCTGCCGCCGGCGCAGCAGAAGAAGGCCCGGCGGGTCGGCCTGATCGCCGCGATGGCCATGCGGCTGTTGCTGTTGTTCTCGATCACCTGGATGGCGCGGCTCACGACGCCCCTGTTTTCAGTCATGGATCACGAGGTGTCCGGCCGGGATCTCATCCTGATCCTCGGCGGCCTGTTCCTGCTCGCCAAGGCCACCTGGGAGATTCACGACAAGCTCGAGGGCGCGCACGACGAAACCGGCCGGGTCGCGGCGTCGTTCGCGAGCGTCATCGGCCAGGTGATGGTGCTCGACATCGTCTTTTCGCTCGACTCGGTCATCACGGCCATCGGCATGGCTGAGGATCTGCGCGTCATGGTTGCCGCCGTCGTGATTGCCGTCCTCGTCATGCTCGTCGCGGCCGAGCCCATCAGCGCCTTCGTCGAGGAGCATCCGACGATCAAGATTCTCGCCCTGTCGTTCCTGCTGCTGATCGGCCTGTCCCTCGTCGCCGACGGCTTCGGCCAGCACATCTCGAAGGGGTACATTTACTTCGCGATGGGCTTCTCGGTGTTCGTGGAGATGATCAACATCCGGGTTCGTGGCCAACGTGCGCCCGTTCAACTGAAGCAGCGGTATGAGGACACTGAGGGCGCTTCGGCCCCGCGCTCGTAGACTGGTCATCGGTCGGGTCAACCGGATAGGCTCGGCATCATGCAGATCAGCGGTTGGGCGCTGGCCGCGGCGGTGGCCGGTGGGGCGATGGCGGTGCTGTCCGCGCAGGGCGGCCCCGTGCCGCACCGCGTCGTGGACGCCGCGTCGAAGCGCATCAGCGATCTCGAGGTCCTGCTCGCCGACGTGGCGCGGGCCGATGTCGTCTTCATTGGCGAGCAGCACGATCACGTGGACACGCACCGCCTCGAGCTGACGCTGCTGGAGGGACTCGCGCGGCGCCAGCGCGACGTCATCGTCGCCCTCGAGATGTTCGCCCGCGACGTCCAGGATCCGCTCGAGCATTTCCTCATGGGGCACCTGAGCGAGGCGGAGTTCCTCGCAGCCGCGCGCCCCTGGCCGCGGTATGCGACCGACTACAAGCCGCTCGTGGACTTTGCCAGCGCGCGCCAGTGGCCGGTCGTCGCGGCCAGCGCGCCGCGGGCGCTCGTCGCGGAGGTCGTGCGAGGCGGCCTCGAGGTGCTGCGCACCAGGTCCGACACCGAGCGGGCGTCGGTCGCGCGCGAGCTCAGCTGCCCGACCGACGACGCGTACTTCAGGCGCTTCCAGGAAGCCCGGAACGGCGGGCCGGTCCCTGTCCAGGGCGCGTATCTAGCCCGATGTCTGCAGGACGAAACGGTCGGTGAGACCGTCGCGCAAGTGCTGACCGCCGGCGCGAGCGGCGGCACGCGGCCGCTGGTGGTCAGCATCAATGGCGCGTTCCAGACCGCCATCGGCCAGGGCGTGGTCGAGCGCACGCGCCGCCGGCTCCCCGACAAGCGCCTGCTCGTGATCGCGATTGTGCCCGTCGAGAACCTGGATGCGGTGACGACCGACGCCGGTGACCCGCGGCGGGCGGACTACATTGTGTACGTGCTCTTGAACCAGACTTGAAAGTCAGAAGTTAGAAGCACTTCCAACTTTCTATAACGCTACCCTGTGTCGTCCGGAGTGCAGGTAGTTCATCGTCTGCACCGTGACCAGCATCGTGAAGTCCAGCTTCGTCCGGTCCTCGGGGTACTTCAGCCGCAGGCCCAGCTCGTCGCAGCGGGCGATCATGTCTTCGATGACGCGGTCGATCGTGTATTGATAGGACCCGGTCCACTCGGCGACGAGGCGCCGCACGTCGCGGCGAATCGAGTGAATGAAGCGGGACGCCCGGCGATTCGGCCGGTGTTCCTCGTCGGCGGAGAAGAGCCGCCGGAGGTCGCGGTCGTAGAAGTTGGGGTACTCGAGGCCGTAGTGCGCACGCTTCTTCGCGTAGTGACGGCCCAGCGTGGTGCGCAGCCGCTCGAGCGGTTCGACGCGGCGGCGCGCGGTCACGACCGGCGGGCGGCCGGCAATCTCGCGCATCAGGTCGTCCATGTATTCCAGTTTCCGCACGGCGGGCCAGTCGCCGTAGCGGCTGCGCCAGTCGGCATCGGGGGTGAGCCAGACGGCAAACGTCTCCGCAAAATCCTCGTCGGGATGGCTCTGTGCGTACCAGGAATCCAGGTGGAGCACGAAACTCTTCGAGTAGGGCTTCGGCAGGTAGAAATCCGGATACAGCTGTGACGGCGCGCCGAACAGCCGCCGCCGCCGGCGCCGCCGGCGCAGCTCGTAGGCATTGTCGAAGGCGTGTCCGGCCTCGTGTCGGAGAATCTGCATGCACCATTCCGGGGTGCCGCCTTCCACCTCCAGCATCTGGGACTTCTCGAGCCGCATCAGCCGCGGGTGCGCCAGGTAGAAGGGGATGGCGATGCCCGGCACGCCATCGGGCGTGAACCAGTCGCCGGACAGCCAGAAGTGAGGCCGGAACGTCAGGCCACGGGCGGCCAGTTCGGCGTACAGATCCGTGATCCTGGCCTCCAGCCAGCTGCCCTCGATGGTCAGGTTCAGGTCCGCCAACCGGACGTTGAGAAGGTCCTCGTCAGGCAGGTCCGCCCAGGCCGGCCGGGCGGGGTGAGCCGATTCCACGGGAACTGGCGAAGCGCCCGGCGTGGCCACGACTCTGGAGCATATCCCGTGACGGACACCTGAAGTTTTCAGTTCTGGGTTTTGAGTTGTGAGTCCTACTGCAAGCGCGACGCGCCAACTCCAGACTCAGAACTCAAGACTCAGAACGTCCAGTGTCTGGCCCCCCCAGCGCCGCCTGATACCGGTACAGCCTCGCGTAGAGCCCATCGAGCCGCATCAGGGTGTCGTGATCGCCGCGTTCGACGACCTGTCCTTTATTGAGCACCAGTACCTGGCCGCAGTGACGCGTGGTCGCGAGCCGGTGCGCGATCAGCACCACGGTGCGGTGCTGGGCGGCTTCGTGAAGGCCCTGATGCAGGAGGTCCTCGTTCCCGGCGTCCATGTTCGCCGTGGCTTCGTCGAGAATCCAGACGCGCGGTCCGCGGGCGCGCGCGCGGGCGAAGGCCACGAGCTGGCGCTGGCCGGCCGACAGGTTGGCGCCGCGCTCGCCGACCGGCTGGTCGCGCCGGAGGCCGGCGGCCTCGAGCGTGGCGAGGGCTGCCGTGGCCGAGGCGCCGTCGATGTTCTCGCCAATCGTCCCGGCAAACAGGAAGACGTCCTGCTGGACGAGGCCGAGCGTGGCGCGCAGCCGCCGGCGGTCGTACTCGCGGAGATCGCGGCCATCGAGCAGGATGCGGCCACGCTGCGGCTCGTAGAAGCGCATCAGCAGCGCGGCGAGGGTGCTCTTACCCGATCCCGTGTGGCCCACGATGCCGAGCCACGTGCCGGCCGGGATCTCGAACGAGAGATCGCGCAGCACCCAGTGCTCCGCATCGTACGCGAACCACACGTGGTCGAAGCGGATCGCGCCGCGCACCTCCGCGTGGGAGAGCGCTGGCGCGGCCGCGTCCGCCTCGGTCAGCTCGGTGGGCCAGTCGAGCACGGCGAAGATCCGTTCGGCCGACGCGAGCCCGGACAGGAACACGTTCCACTTGTCGGCGATGTCGCGCATCGGCCGGAACAGCGCCACGGCGTAGACGAAGTACGTCACGAGCACGCCGAGCGGAATCTCGCCCTCGAGCGCGCCCAGGCCCCCGAACCAGATCACCAGCGCCATCGACGTGCCGGCGGCGAGCGTGATCGCCGGCTGCAGGTAGGCGTAGGTGCGGATGGTGGCCACCTGCGCGTCGGCGTACCGCTGATTGAGACGCGCGAATCGTTCGAGATGGACCGGCTGCCGGTTGAACAGCTGCACCGTCCGCATGCCCATCAGGCTCTCGGCCAGGAACGCGTTGAGCGCCGACAGCTTGCTGCGGGCGTCGCGGTAGGCGGCATGGAGCCGGCCGCTGAACCGCCCCGTCGCGTAGAGCATCAGCGGCAGGACGCTGGCGGTGATTAGGCCGAGCCGCAGGTCCAGGACGAGCAGCCACACGAGAATGCCCGTCACGAGCAGCCCATTGCTGACCATCGTCACGAAGCCGGCCGAGAAGATTTCGGCAAGGGCCACGATGTCGTTCGTGACGCGCGTCATCAACTGGCCGGGCGGATGGCGGTCGTGCATGCCCAGCGGCAACCGCTGCAGCCGGGACATCACCGCGACGCGCAGGTCCTGCGTGACGGCCTGGCCGAGCGCGTCGAAGAGATACGCCTCGGCCACCGTCGCAAGCGCCCGGACGACCGTGAGCACGCCGAAGATCACCCCGAGCTGAATGAGCCGCGCGCGGTCGCGCGGGATGATGGCCTCGTCGATGGCATATCCGAAGAGCCGCGGTTCGATCAGCGCCGCGGCCGTGCTGATCAACACTGCGATCGACCCGAGCATCAGCAAGCCGCGGTGGCTGGCGAGCCGGGCGAAGAGCCGCCAGGCCGTGCCGGCCCGCGGCGCCGCGCCGACGGTGTCGTCGCTGTCGAGCTCCGGATCCCAGTCCTTGCGGCGCGTCTCGGCGTTCCGCGAGGTCACGACAGCTCCTCGTCCACGCCCATGTAGCGTTCGAGGTCCTCGCGCAGCCGCTGCTGCTCGTAGAAGCGCCAGTACAACCCCTCGGTGTCCCGGATCAGCTCGGGGTGCGTCCCGAGCTGCACCACGCGGCCGCCGGCCAGGACCGCAATGCGATCCGCATCCTGGATCGTCGAGAGCCGGTGCGCCGCGATGATTTCGGTGTTGCGCCCGGGCCGGTCGCGAAGGGCCTTCAGAATGCGTTCCTCCGTGTGCACGTCCACGCTCGACAGCGCGTCGTCGAGCACCAGAATCGCCGGCTCGCGGGCGAGCGCGCGGGCAATGGTCAGCCGCTGCTTCTGGCCGCCTGACAGATTCACGCCGCGCGCGCCCAGCCTCGTGTCGTAGGAGGCGACGAGATTCAGGACGTCATCGTGAACCGCCGCCATGGCGGCGGCTTCGTGAATGGTCGCCTGGTGGTCCGCCCGATCCACCCAGTCGTGCAGCCCGACGGCCACGTTCTCGACGACGGTCTCGCTGAAGAGGAAGACGTCCTGGCTGACGTAGCCGACCTGCCGCCGAAGGTCCGCGGCGGGCCAGTCGTTCACGTCCACGCCGTCGATGATCAGCATGCCGCGGCCGACCG
>CAZFAT010000054.1:0-7958 GCA_964517075.1 uncultured Solibacteraceae bacterium | reverse complement strand
GATCCAGGATGCGGGGGTCAAAGAACTCAGCACCCCGCGCAAGGTCATCCAGATGCTGCGCCAGATTCAGGTGCAGGACGGCGACAAGCGCATCGCGTTGTATCCCGCCGATCGGTTCAAGATCAGCTACAGCATCAGCTTCGATCATCCGCTGCTGCGGCATCAGCAGAAGACGCTCGATCTGACCGAGCAGGCGTTCATCGACGAGATCGCCCCCGCCCGGACGTTCGGCTTCCTCAAGGAAGTGGAAATGCTGCGTCAGCGCGGGCTGGCCCTGGGTGGCTCGCTCGAGAACGCCATCGTGCTCGGTGAGACAGGCGTCCTCAATCCGCTCCGCTTCGAGGACGAGTTCGTCCGGCACAAGATCCTGGACGTGATTGGCGACCTCGCGCTCGTCGGCTATCCCGTGCTCGGGCATCTCGTGGTGCATCGCGGCGGGCACGCGCTGCACACGGCGCTCGCGGCCGAAGTGCTCCGGCAGCGTGATGCGTGGCAATTCGTCGGCGCGCCCGCGAACGAGGCGCCGATCGCCGCGCCCGCCCACGTCCCCGCCCGCCAGCACTAAGGGACTTTCCGCGGGCTGAAGAGCCCGCACCTCGTTGTCACGCTTGGCGCTGTCCGGCCTGTACGAGGCCGAGGCTCCTCCCGTCCCTCGCACCGTCGTACCCTCGTGTCCTTCAGTCAGTGTCCCGAATCGTCCGCGACCGCGCGGTGCGCGCGGCGGACGATGGCGACCATGCGGTCGTTCTCGAACCGGTTGAAGCTCATGAAGAGGCTTTCCTTGAGGTAGATGCGCAGCTCGTCGGCTGTCAGCTGCGTCAACAGGTGTTCGAACTCCCGGTCGACGTCCTCGAAGCCGTACTCCAGTTCCTTCCGCCGCGCGAGCTCGCGCGAGACGCTCTCGATCATGGCGAGGACATCGCCATCCAGTTCGAGACGGGCGCCCGACGTCGTGGTGATCACCCGCATGGCTAACCTCCGAAACTGGCGAGAGCCGACGCGCGGTCCGCGTGGACTTCGAGGAAGTTGTGGGCGCCCGTCATCGTCAGCATGGTGGCGACGCGCTTCTGGACGCCGGCCAGCTTGAGCGTGCCGCCCGCGCTGGTGGCCTGGCGGTACAGATCCATGAGGCAGCCGATGGTGGCGCTGTCGACATAGCCGACCGACGCCAGGTCGATGACGAGACGCGTCTCCCCGCGTCCGATGAGCGTCGACGCCGTGGTCGCCAGGTCGCCGAGGATCGGGTAGGTGAGCCGTGGCTCGGCGATTTCGAGCACGGTGATGCCATCCATTTGCGCGGTCGTGAGATTCATTCAGAGGCTCCCCGCGGGACGGGCTGGGCCGCGCCCTGCGACTGCAGTCGGACGAGTTGACGCGCCAGCTCGAGCCGGCCGCGATTGATGCGGGACTTCACCGTGCCTTCCGGCAGGCGCAGCTGATCGGCAATCTCCTGGTAGGAGAACTCCTGCAGATCGCGCAGCACGACGGCCTCCCGGAGCGTGGCGGGCAGCTCCGCGAGCGCGCGCCGAATGAGCTGGCGGAGGTCGGTGTGCTCCAGCTCGCCATAGGGCCCGCGATCGCGCGAAACCGGCGCGAGCAGCGACGCATCGACATCGCGCGCGATCGTCTCGCGCTCCTTCCGGACGCTGCGGTAGTGGTCGATGCACAGGTTGCGGCTGATGCTGACCAGCCACGTCTGGAAGTTCGCCCGGCGATCGAACGTGTGCAGCGCACGGAAAATCTTCAAGAAGATGTCCTGCGTCAGGTCCTCGGCTTCGTCGTGGCGGCCGACGAACTTGTAGGCGACGTTGAAGACCTTCCGCCAGTGCTGCCGGACGATCTCTTCCCAGGCCTGCTGGTCGCCGGCCAGACAGCGCTCGATCAGCGTGTCGATCGCCGCCGGCGGAACCACTTTGGAATCAGCCATGGTGGAAGGCGCCGGGGGCGCTGCTGGCCTACAGAGTACAATGATCGGCCCGTGACCGGTGTTGGCTACAGCGAGGGGGAGCTCGCCTGCGACGGAGTGCCCCTGTCGGCTGTCGCCCGCGCGCACGGCACGCCGGTGCACCTCTACAGCGCCGCCGTGCTGGGCGAGCGCTTCCGCGCGTTCGACGCGCCCTTCGCTCGCGTGCCCCACCGCATTCACTACGCCCTCAAGGCAAACTCGACGCTCGCGGTCGTGGAGTGCGTGCGCGCGTTCGGGGCGTCCGCCGACGCCAATTCGGGCGGGGAGATCGCGCTCGCGCGCCGGGCGGGCTTCGCGCCCCGCGACATTGTCTTCACCGGCGTCGGCAAGACGCGGGGGGAACTCGATCTGGCGGTCCGTCTGGGTGTGGGGGCCATCAACGTCGAGTCCGAGGGGGAGCTCGTGCGCCTGGCCGCCCTCGCGGCCGAGGCCGGACGTGAAGCGCGCGTGGCCGTCCGCATCAATCCCGACATCGACGCGGACACGCACCCGCACATCTCCACGGGATCGCGGGTGAACAAGTTCGGCGTCTCGCTGGACGCCGCCCGCAGCCTGGCCCGCGACGTGGCGCGCCGGCCCGGCCTGCGGCTCGTGGGCCTGCACGTCCACGTCGGATCGCAAGTGACGCGCGCCGAGCCGCTCGGACGCGCCGCGACGCTGGTGGCCCATCTCGCCATGGAACTGCGCTCGGCCGGCATCGGCCTCGAGCACCTCGACCTGGGTGGCGGGCTCGGCATCAGCTATCGCGCCGACCAGCCCGTGCTCTCGCCCGCGGACTACGCCGCGGCCATTCTGCCCGCCGTCGAACCCACCGGCCTCACGCTGCTCCTCGAGCCCGGTCGCTGGATCGTCGGGCCGAGCGGCGTCCTTCTCACCGAGATCGTGGATATGAAGCCTCGTCCCGACGGCGGCTGGTTCGTGGTCGTGGACGCCGGCATGACGGATCTGCTGAGGCCCGCGCTGTACGGCGCCTGGCACGACATCCAGGCCGTGCGGCCACGGCAGGGCACGCGGATTCGCGCCGATGTGGTGGGACCGGTCTGCGAAACGGCCGACACGTTCGGGACCGACCGCGATCTGCCGCCACTCGAGCCTGGCGATCTGCTCGCCATCCGCGACACGGGCGCATATGGCGCGGTCATGGCGTCGAACTACAACCGCCGTCCGCTCGCGGCCGAAGTGCTGGTACGCGAGGGCGAGGCCCGCCTGGTGCGGCGCCGGCAGACGGTGGACGAGATGCTGCAGTGGGACGTGCCGTGGTAATCGCCTTCGAGGGCCTCGATCAGAGCGGGAAGGAGACGCAGGCCCGCCACCTGCGGGCGCGGCTTGAGCAGGACGGCCGCACCGTCCGATCCGTGTCCTTCCCCGACTACGAAACGCCAATCGGCCAGGAAATTCGCAAAGCGCTGGCGGGCGAGCGCGATTTCACCCCGGAGGTGATGCAGTTGCTCTACATCGCCAACCGCTTCGAGTACAAGCCAAGGATGGATCACTGGCTCACCGCCGGCGAGACGGTGATCTGCGATCGCTACCGGGCGTCGAGCGTCGCCTACGGCGAGGCCCAAGGGCTCGATCCCGCATGGATGGAGGACATCCAGCGCCACCTGCCGGCCCCTGCGGTCACGGTCCTGCTCGATATCGCACCGGCCACCGCGGTGCAGCGCAAGCGGAGCGGCCGCGATCGCTTCGAACGCGACATGGCGCTGCTCGGGCGCGTGCGCGACAGCTACCGGCGTCAGGCCGTGCAGGGTGGCTGGATCGTCATCGATGCCGAACCGGGGAAGGAGCAGGTTGCGGCGGCAGTGACGCGCGCGGTCCTGTCACGGCTCGCGCCACCGTCAGCGCCTTGACGGTGCCCGCCCCGGCGTCGCGCAGGACTCGCGCACACGCGTCCAGCGTCGCGCCCGTTGTCATCACGTCGTCCACCAGCACCACGACCCGATCGCGCAGGATCCGGGACCAGCGTCGTCCCACTGGTGCGGACCAGCGGGCCAGCCCGAAGGCGTCACGCACGTTGGCATGCCGCCGCGCGGCCGGCAGCGACGCCTGAGGCGGTCCCGCCCGGCGGCGCCGCAGCGCCGGCCACACCGGCCGGCCGAGATGCCGCGCGAGATCGTCCGCCTGGTTGAAACCACGCTGCAGCACCCGCCTCGGATGCAACGGAACCGGGATGACCGCGTCGGCCTCGTCGAGCCAGTCCGGGTAGGCGCGGACGACGAGCGCCGCGAGCGCCGGGGCCAGTGCGCGGCGTTGATCGTATTTGAATGCGTGAATGATCGCGCGGAGCGACCCGTCGTACCGGCCGGCGCTGCGGGCCACGACGAACCGCGCCGGGTGCCGGCGGCATCGCGCGCAGAGCGGGCCGGGCGATCGCCAGGACGGCAGCACGTCACCACAGCGCTCGCACCAGGGCGGGGTGAGCGCCGGCACGGCTCGCCAGCAGGCCGCGCAGACCGGGCTCTCGAGTGGGCGCTCGAGCTCACAGGCGCACGACGCGCACGCCGGCGCCAGGAGCAGCCGGACGGCGGCGTTTGCGGCGACGTCCACGATCGAAAGAGCGGTTCGAATGCACCCGGACCGTGCAAGCGATCTGCCAGCGCGGTTCGGCGGCCGATCGGCCAGACTGCCGTCGGCGTGGCAAGAATTGCCACCGGACGTCAGTGACGGCTACGCGGAAACTTCAATCTTTTCGGCGTCACCCCACAGCCGCTCGAGGCTGTAGAACTCGCGCGTCGCTGGCGTGAAGATGTGGACGATGAAGTCGAAATAATCGATGAGCACCCACTCGGCGCGGCCGAGGCCTTCGACGAGGGCCGGCTTCGCACCGGTCTGGCCAATCGCGGCTTGCACGGCGTCGGCAATCGCGTGGACCTGCCGGACGTTGGCGCCGGTGCAGATGACAAAGAAGTCGGTGAAGGCCGAAGCCTTGCGAAGGTCGAGGACCACCACGTCGGTGGCCTTCTTGTCGAGCGTGGCGGCGATGCCGAGCGTCAGTTCTCTGGACAGTCCGGATGCACGTTTGCGGGCCCGCCGCTGCGGTGATTTCATGCTGTGGCCTCGGAGGCATCACGAGCGCCCTGTCGCGGCGCGTAGAGCGCGTGCCGGTCGAGATACGCCGCCACGGCCGGCGGCACGAGCCCGGCCAGCGGCTGCCCGGCGGCGCACGCGCGCCGCACGTCGGTCGATGATACAGGTGCGGTCGGCGCATCGACGAGCAGGACGCGCGGCCGCGAGGGGAACGCGCGCGTCGCCGGCTCCATCCGTCCGGCCAGATCCGGCAGCGCCGAGGGCAGCGACAGCGCCGACGTGCCCGGTCGTGACACGACCGCGAAGTGGCAGCGGTCGAGCAGCTGCGGATAGTCCTTCCAGCTGCGGATGTCCAGGAACGCGTCGGCGCCGATGATCAGGCAGAGCGCGCGCGTGTCGACGCCGCGCTCGGTCAGGCGATCGAGCGTGGTCGTCGTGAACGACGGTCCGTCGGTCTCCATCTCGAGGTCCGACAGTATCAGGTCGTCCTGATCCGCCATCGCCAGCGCGGCCATCGCGAACCGATGGGCCGCCGAGGCCACGGGAGGGCTGCGATGCGGCGGGAGCCGGGCCGGCACGACCCACACTTCAGACAGGCCCAGGACGCGTCGCGCGGCGCGCGCGACGTCGAGATGCCCGGTGTGGATGGGATCGAACGTTCCGCCGAACAGACCCAGCGTCATGTCTGGTGGGCTCCGGCGGCGGCTGACACCTCGCGCCACATGGCCTCGAGCAGCGCCGGGACGCCGGCTCCCGTGACGGCCGACACCGGGTAGAGCGGCACGCCCGCGCCTTTCAGGTGACGTGCGAGTCGCTCGAGCCGTTCGGGGTCGTCCATCGCGTCGATCTTATTGGCTGCGGCGATCTGGGTCTTCGACGCCAGCCGAACGCCCACGTCCTCCTCCGTGCTTTCGAACGCCGCGAGCTCGTGCGTGATCACCTCGAAGTCCTCGACGGGATCGCGCCCCGAGGCGGCCGACACGTCGATCAGGTGCACCAGCACCTTCGTGCGCTCGAGGTGCGCCAGGAAACGCGTCCCGAGTCCGTGGCCGAGATGGGCTCCTTCGATCAGGCCGGGCACGTCGGCCACCACGAACGATCGGTCGTCGCTCAGGTGCACCACGCCGAGATTGGGGGTGAGCGTTGTGAACGGATAGTCGGCAATCTTCGGACGCGCGGCGGAGATCCGCGCGATCAGCGTGCTCTTGCCGGCGTTGGGGAAGCCGACCAGCCCGACGTCGGCGAGCAGCTTGAGGCGCAGGCGGACCCGGCGCGCTTCCCCTGGTTCCCCGGGCTCGGTGCGCCGCGGCGCGCGGTTGGTCGCCGTGGCAAACGCCGCGTTGCCCCGGCCGCCGCGTCCGCCGCGCGCGATGAGCACGCGTTCCCCCACGGTCGTCAGGTCCGCCAGCAGCAGCGGCACCTCTCCCGACGCGTCAAAGGCCATCGTCCCCGGCGGCACTTCGAGCACGAGGTCCGCGCCGTCGCGGCCCGTACGGTTGGACCCCTGGCCGTGCTGGCCGCGGTCCGCCTTGAACTCGGGATGAAACCGGTAGGTGACGAGGGTGTTCTGGTGGGCGCTGGCGACGAGGAATATCGATCCGCCCCGGCCGCCGTCGCCCCCGCTGGGCCCGCCGCGCGGCACGTGTTTCTCGCGACGAAAGGCGAGGCAGCCGCTGCCGCCATCGCCGGCGCGCAGTTCGACGTCGACTTCGTCAATGAACATGGCCGCTCAGTCGCGACACCGCGCCGACGCCGGCCTTCGGACCCCCACGCGCGCCGGACCGCTCAGGCCTTGGTGTCGGCGGGGACGATGCTGATGACGCGGCCGCGGGCGCCGCGATTGGCGAACTTGACGTGACCGGTGACCTTGGCAAAGAGCGTGTCGTCCTTGCCGCGGCCGACATTCAGGCCCGCGCGAAACCGCTGGCCGCGCTGGCGGACGAGGATCGATCCCCCGGTGACGAGGTTGCCGTCGAATCGCTTGACGCCCAGCCGCTGCGAATTGCTGTCGCGGCCGTTGCGAGAACTGCCCTGCCCCTTTTTGTGTGCCATGGCTGGATCCTATCGAGCGCGGCGGCGTCAGACGTTGATGCTCGTCACGCGCACGCGCGTCTGCAGCGTGCGGTGCCCCTTGGTGCGCCGATACTGCTTGCGCCGCTTCATCTTGAACACGCGAATCTTCTTCCCCTTCGACTGCGCTTCGACCACCGCCGTGACCGATGCGCCGGTCACGTAGGGCTGGCCGGTCACGACGCCGCCGTCGGCCGTCTCCACCAGGAGGACTCGATCGAAGGTGATCTCCGTGCCGGGGTCCGCCTCGAGCTTATCGACGACCACCAGGGCGCCGGGCTCGACTTTCTCCTGCCGGCCGCCGGCTTCAACAATCGCGAACATGGGCGCACACTCCGGAATGGCCCGGGCAGGGCACGAGGGCGCTCTCCGCCCGGACTGGAACCTCCAAGGCTAACACCCGAGGGCGGAACGCCGCAAGGCGAAGGGCAGGCTACTTGAGCAGAATCCGCGAACCGCGAATCGTCTGGCTGCTGAGCGTGCCCAGGAAGCCGGGCAGCAGCCGGTCCATCAGCTCGAAATAGGAAGACAGGGCCGGGGTGGTCTCGCCCGCCGGGTAAAAGACCTCTTCGTGGAAGGCTTCGCTGTGGAGCTGGGCGCCGGTGCGGCCGTCGATGAAGACGAACTTCGGGGAGATCGCGTAGCCCTTCTGATCGCGGAAGACGGGCTCGGTGCGGTACTGCTCGATGCCCGTGTTCTGATCGATGGTCGCCACCGGTTTGGCGCTGATGCCGCTGCGCGCGACCTCGGTGAACAGCACCGAGCCGGTGACGATCAGCGGCTGTTCGTACGTGGCGCCGATCGTCTTCCAGAACTCCGCGTCGTTGAAGATCGCCTCGTAGCGGGCCAGGTCCTGCTCGGTCACCGTGACGGCCGCGCCATCCGGCGTCACGCC
>CAZFAT010000053.1:0-2643 GCA_964517075.1 uncultured Solibacteraceae bacterium | reverse complement strand
GAAGTCACGCTCGCGCTGCGTCGCGGCAACGATTACTCGAGTCTCGATACCGTGATTCCGAATATGACCTACAGGCCCGAACGGCTGACGATGGAAAAGGGCGAGTCGGCGTTCTCGCCGCAGGATCGCATCGGGCAACTGACGATGCGGAATCTGGACATCAGCGACACGCGCGACAAGCTGCTCGTGTACACGAAGGCCGGCCTGCTCGCACCCGCGTCAGGCTCCGCGCTGCCAAAACTCCCGACGCCAAAGACAGGCGACTCGGAAGACACCCAATAGCCAGATGTACCTGGGCGCTATACTGGCCGCATGTCCATCCGACCAGTCAAGCGCATCATCGAATCGCGCCCGACGCTGGAAGGCGCCGGCGTCAAGCTGCGCCGCGCGTTCGGGTTCGGCGAAACGGACGAGTTCGATCCCTTTCTGCTCTTCGACGACTTCCGCAACGACCGGCCCGACGACTACCGCGCGGGTTTCCCCTGGCATCCGCATCGTGGCATCGAGACGATTACCTACGTGCTCGCGGGCACCGTCGAGCACCGCGACAGCCTTGGCAACCAGGGCGCGCTGGGCGCCGGCGACGTGCAGTGGATGACGGCCGGCCGCGGCATCCTGCACCAGGAAATGCCGCAGGGTGACACGGGCGGCCGCATGCACGGGTTCCAGCTCTGGGCCAACCTCCCGTCGACGCTCAAGATGACCGCGCCGCGGTACCAGGATGTCCACGCCGGCGACGTGCCCGAGGTGATTGACGATGACGGCACGCGCGTGCGCGTGGTGTGCGGCGAGTTCTGGGGGAAACGCGGCCCGGTCGAAGGCGTCGCCGCCGATCCGCGCTACCTCGATGTCTGGGTGCCGCCGGGCCGCCGCAAGACGCTGCCGGTCGAGACCGCGCGCCAGGGCTTCGCGTACGTGTTCGACGGGAGCGGTACGTTCCGCGATGCCTCACAGCCGGGCCCCGTGATGACCGAGCAGGTCGGCCCGGCTGGTGCCGCGGCGTCCGCCGCGCCGGACACGGCCGGCAACCGCTCGCTCGTGCTCTTCGATCGCGGCGACGACGTCACGATCCAGGCGGGCGACGAGGGCGTCCGCTTCCTGCTCATCTCCGGCGAGCCCCTGCGCGAGCCCGTCGCCTGGCACGGTCCCATTGTCATGAACACGCGCCAGGAGCTCGAGCGCGCCTATGCCGAGCTCCGCGCCGGCACGTTCATCCAGCCCTAGCGTCTGTGACCGCGAAGCTGGTCGTCGAGGATCTGCGCAAGCGCTACGGGGCGATCGAGGCGGCGCGCGGCGTCAGCTTCGAGGTCGCCGACGGGGAGATCTTCGGCCTCATCGGCCCGAACGGCGCCGGCAAGACGACGACGGTCGAGTGTGTCCTTGGTCTCCGGGAGCCGGACGCCGGCCGGATTGAGGTGTGCGGCCTCGACGCGAGGCGCCAGCCGCGGGAAGCGAAGCAGCGCATGGGAGCCGCGCTGCAGACGACGGCGCTCCAGGACCAGATCACGTCGCGCGAAGCTCTGCACCTGTTCGGCGCGCTCTACCGGAACGCGGAGCCGCCCGGGCCGCTGCTCGAGCGGTTCGCGCTCACCGAGAAAGCGGACGCGGCGTTCGACACGCTGTCGGGTGGCCAGCGGCAGCGTCTCGCGCTCGCGCTGGCGTTCGTCAACCGGCCGGAGCTGGTGATCCTGGACGAGCCCACGGCCGGCCTCGACCCGCGCGCCCGCCGCGATCTGCACGACGCCATCGAAGGGATGAAGCGCGACGGCCACACGGTGTTGATCACCACCCACCAGCTCGAGGAAGCCGAAACGCTGTGCGATCGCATCGCGATCATCGATCGCGGGAAGGTCATCGCGGTGGACACGCCGCGCGCGATCATGGCGCGGTCGCAGGCGCTTCAGACCGTGACGCTCGTGACGACCCCGCCGGTGGACCACGAGGCGCTCGCTACCCTCCCCGCCGTGCGCGACATCGAGATCGCGAGTGCCGAGGCGCGGTTCCGCACGACCGACACCGGCCGGACGCTGGCCGCGCTCACCGCCATGCTCCAGGTGCAGCAGGTGGAAATCGTCGAGCTGCAGGTGCGGAAAGCGACGCTCGAGGATGTGTTTCTTGAACTGACGAGGCGAGGAACGGAGTAGTGTCTCGCGCTATGGCCGCACTGTGAGATTCACCGTGCGTGTCTGTCCGAGCTCCAGACGAAACGACACCGCGAACGGCACGAGTGACTCGAGGTACTCCCGCGCGCGCCATCGTTCCGGCGGGTTCAGGACCGCGGCGGCAAGACAGTCCGTCTGCATCGACGTGCTGGACCGGAACACTCCGGCGCGATCCACAGCCTCTATGCTCCGACAGCCCTGCAGGGCGTCCGGATCGCGTGAGAACAGGATGACTCGGGCGTCGGGACGGAACCGTCCCGTGGTGTCGCGCACCGTGCCGGTCAGCTCAGCCCGTCGATCCGTGTAGGCAATGTCGACGTCCACGTCCTCGGCGCCCAGGTCAATGAGCCCGACGGGCCGGCCGCTAACGGTTATCGACGACGGCCACCACACGACAGGATCGAGCGGCCTGTCGAGCGCACGAACACGCACATCAAGGCGGTACCGTTCGGGCGGCAGCCCCGGCGAGACGAATCGCCCG
>CAZFAT010000052.1:0-7121 GCA_964517075.1 uncultured Solibacteraceae bacterium | reverse complement strand
TGACCCGATGCCGTCACTGTTAGCATCGAGAAACAGAATCGACTCGCCGTCCGGCGTCCAGCGCAAATCACCGATCCTGTTTGAATGGTGCACTTCCCCGTAGTTGGCACCATCCACGCCAACCGTGAAGATCCGTCCGACGCCCGGGCCATCATAGGCCGTGATCGCAAGCCGACTGCCGTCGGGACTCAGGGCTAGCCCTGGGCCCCGGCCAGTCAGACGACTGCCTGGGAAGGTGAAGATACGCTGTTCCTCTCCGGTTGTGAGGCTTACAGCTACGAGTTCCGTCCAAGGGCCCAATGATGATCCCCGTCCAGTCGATGCCGAGCCGTCCCGCGTCGCAACGTAGAACGTCGCGTTGTCGTTGGACAGAGCCCCAACGCCGCTGCGGATGCGACCGTTCGCGGCCTGGGCAAAGAGCGGTCGAAACGTTCCGGAAGCCAGTTCCACCGCGTGGAAAGTGCCGGTGCCGACGCCCTTCTCGACGACCACAACGACGAGCCCAGTTCCGTCGCGGAACCACCGTGGCGTGTAGGGCTGTACGCCAGTTCGCCAGTACAGCTGCTCCCTACTTGTTGCGAGTTCCCTGACGACGAGGTCCCAACCATTGGGACCAACGCGCAGGAGCGCCAGGTATTTGCCGTCGGGCGAGACGGACGGCGATCCGCCAGGCAGCAGTTCCGTCACACGCGATCCGGAGGATCGGTCTGCGATGAGAATCGTTGGTGGGTTGCCCATCGGACGGAAGTCGTACATCGTGCCGGAGTGGGAGATCCGCAAGAGTCGGCCCGCTTCAAACCGATCTCTGAGAAGTGTCGGAGCGACGCCCGTGGCCCTCCCGCCGGCGATGGGAACGGCCCACAACGACATGTTCTGGACACGGCTGTTCACGAAGACCAGGTGCGAGCCATCAGGCGTCCACACCGGCTCGGTATTTGAGCCTGCGATAGCACCGACTTCCGTCTCGCCCTGCCCGTCGATGCGGGCAACGTAGATACGTTGTTCAGGCGCCCCAACGGCACATGAAATACGTCGCGAGTACGCCATGTGAGCGCCGTCGGGAGATACCGTCACGCCAGCGACGCTGCTGCAGGGTTCGCTGTAGTCTCGCAACGTTGTCATGCGTCCATCGGCCACGGCCACCGAGACCAACGCGCTTGCAACAGCTAGAATCGAGCTCCCGTCCGGCAGCCAGTCCAGTGCAGACCTCACGCCGCCCGTGACCAGCGTCCGCGGTGTCGCTCCCGGGGTTAGGGGAAGGATGCGAAGCTGGCCCTCCGCCGTGTACGCGATCGCCCTGCCGTCCGCAGAAAGGACGGGCCCAGACCCGCTGTGTCCCAGCGGCGTGACCTGGCCGGTCCCCAGATTCTGAACGAAGAGCTGCTGGTTCTCGCCTGATCCAACCGCCAGCGAGCCATCGGCGGTCACGTCGTTCACACTCGCGATCACCATCGTGGCGATTCGCCGTGGCAGTCCGTCCGACTGCGTAGGACGGGCGGGGCCCAACCGCTCCCGCGCTTCCATCGCCACCGGCAGCGCGCCGTAGTCCCGCACCACCGCTCGATACACCTCGCGCGCCTCGGGGCGGCCGAGCCGCTCGTACGACGCGGCGGCCTGCATCAGCGCCTGCGCGGCCACCGCGGGGGCGGTCGCTCGCGCCTTGCTCTCGATCTCCCGATACCGCTCGATCGCCGCCGCGGCGTCGCCGTCCACGAGTTCCCGTGTCACCGCAAGCTTGAGCTGCACCTCCGGCGCGTCGGCCGGCGCGGTGACGACGGACGCGGCCGCCGGGCCTCGGGACCCGCGGGCCTGTTGCGCGAGTGGCGCCGCGGCGCCCGCCAGGACCACTGCCGCCGCCAGGAATGCTGTTCGCTTCATGAGTGCCTCCTGGCACGCACTGTAGCGACGGGCCCGTCTCGACCGCGGCACGGCCTCATCATGGTTTTGTCATGGCGCTTGGCCACCACGTCAGCCGTCGAACCGGTAGCCGTAGCCGCGCACGCTGACGATGTAGCGCGGGTGGGCGAGGTCGGGCTCGATCTTCTTCCGCAGGTTCGTCACCTGGTTGTCCACGACACGGTCGGTGACGAACGTGTCGCGGCCCCACGCGGCGTCGATCAGCCGCGCTCTCGCGAGCGCCTTGCCGCGGTGCCGGATGAACACTTCGAGCAGCTGGAACTCGAGCGGCGTGATCGGCACGGGTTGGTTGCCCCGTGTCAGTTCCCGCCGCGAGAAGTCGATTTGCAGGTCGCCGAAGCGATGGACATCCGGCAAGGTGTCGGCCGCCCGGCGCAGCAGCGCCTGGACCCGGGCGCACAGCTCCGCCGGGCTGTATGGCTTGGTCACGTAGTCGTCGGCGCCAATCCCAAGACCCCGCAGCTTGTCCGGCTCCTGGGTGCGCGCGGTGAGCATCAGAATCGGCGTGCGCACGCCCGCGGCGCGCAGCTCGCGGCACACCGTGAAGCCGTCCTTCTTGGGCAGCATCACGTCGAGCACGATCCCGTCGAACCGCGCGTCGCGGCCGGCGAACACGGCGGCCTCACCGTCGTGGACCAACTCGACGTCGTAGCCCTGGTGCGTCAGCTCGTCTTCGAGCGCCATTGCGATGCCCGGCTCGTCCTCGACCACCAGAATGCGGCGGCTCACGATGCCCTCAGGGCCGAGGGAGCGGCAACGCCGGCCGCGGGCAGCAGCAGGCTGAACGTGCTCCCGGCGCCGGGCGCGCTCTCCAGCCGCACGTCGCCGCCATGCGCGTGCACGATGTGCTGGACGACCGCAAGGCCGACGCCGGTGCCTTTGATGGCCGAGCGCGTTGCGTCGTCGCCGCGGAAGAAGCGCTGGAACACGTGCGGCTGCTCGTCCAGCGGGATGCCGCAGCCGCGGTCCTCGACCCGAATGGCCACCCGATCCGCATCCCGCTCGAGGTGAACGCCGATCGGCGCGCCGGCAGGCGAGTACTTCGCGGCGTTCTCGAGCAGGTTCCACAGCGCCCGCCCGAGCGCCTCGGGATCCGCCATGACGACCGGAAGGCCCTCGTCCACGCGCAGTGCGACGGGATGCCCCTCGGCGGAAGCATCGGTCCTGAACTCGTCGACGACGGTCTGGGCAAATGAGGCGGGAGCGATCTCGGTGAAGCGATAGCGGGCCGCGCCTGCCTGCATTCGACCGAAGTCGAGCAGGGTCTCGACGAACCGCCGCAGCCGGTCAGTTTCCCGGCCGAGCGTGTCGTAATACTGGCGGCGTCGCGCGTCGGTCAGCGGTAACTCCCCGCGCAGGAGCGACGTGAGGTGTGTGAGTGACGTCAGCGGTGACCGGAACTCGTGCGACACGGCCGACACGAAGTCCGTCTGCTGTTTGGCCACGGCGAGATCGCGCCGCACGGCGCGTGAGACGAGATACGCGGTGGCTGGCAGCAGCACGATGAGAAGCGCCAGCACGCCGATGAGCAGCGCGCGGCGACTCGCGCCGCTCCTGGCAATCGCCTCGGGCGTAGTCGCGGCAAAGACCTTCACAGTCCAGGGCAGGCGCGTCTCAGACGCTGGCCGCGACACGAATTGGGCGCTCTCAATCGGCGCCGCGCCCACCGCCGGTCCCTCCTCGTCGTCCAGCGTCATGGCGACGCCGTCCGCCGGCCAGATGCCGCGCCAGGCCGTCGCGAGGTACTCGGGCGTCGCCGCAAAGACGAGCAGACCGTCGCTGTCCTCGCGAGAGACGAGCAGGACAGGTGTCTCGCCCACGCGAACCAGTCGGCGCGTGCCGCCGATGGACCCTGGCGCCAGGCCGCCACGCCAGGCTGTCCACGCCGTCAGGACGGCCTCGCTCAGCACAAATGCCGCACCGGCCGGCTCCAGCTCGCGGCCAGCCCACCGTGCAGCGGTATCCGCGAAGGTCAGGTACGTCGTCCGGTCGAGCGACCAGCGGCCTCGGCGAAGGTCGGCGACGAGAGCGGAGGCGCCAGTGCGGAGCGCGTCCGATCGACCCAGCCGTTCGAGCAGATCGAGCCGTGCCCAGTGTGCGATCAGGTCGGCGGGGTCGCCGTTCACGGACGCGGACGTGAGTTCGGCCATCGCGTCATACGTCGCGAGCGCGTCGTCCGGGCGTCCCGCATTCCGCTGCACTCGCGCGAGGCGGATGAGGGCGCCGGCACGGACGTCGGGTTCTGATGACTTGGCGAGCGCGCGGTAGGCAGATGCGGCCGCGGACAAGTTGCGATCGACGAACTCCGCCCGTTCGCCCTCGGCCCATCGGCTCGGTCCGTTTTCCAGCCTCGCCGGTGGCTGCGGCCGAGGCACGAAGAGCAGGGGAGCGCCGGTTCGCGTCGCCATGCCGGACGCCGTCAGCCGGACCGCAACGGCGAGGTCGGACGACAACGGCGTCCCAGCGGGATCGGCCAGGGCGGGCAGTCCGCGGTCGATTGCGCCCAGTTCACGCTCGATGGCGGCGGCGGCCTTGCTGCCCTCGAGGTCAAGCGCCTCGCGCACGCGCTCACGCTCGAGCTGCCGATCCTGCTGGACGAGCCGCCAGCCAAGCCAGACCAGAGTCGCCGACGGCAGGAGCGTCGCCGCGAGGAACAGGGCGAGCAGCCGGTGAGCGGGCGCGAGTCGGATCGAGCGAGGCATGGCGTGCCCGGCCCATTATCGGCGGGCCTTCGTCACGGTTGTGTCACGACGCAGGTCGCACGTTGGCGCGTATGATGTTCGTCATAGACGCCGGGCGGCCCAGGCACGATACTGTGTGATTGTTCCCGCGTTCACGCTCGGCGCGGCATTGGAACCTTGGAACCCTCGAACCTTGGACCCCTCGAACCCCGATCGTCTTGCCGTCGTCCTGATTCGTCCCTCGCGCTACGACGACGAGGGGTACGTCGTTCGCCACTGGCGCGGGACACTGCCCAGTAACACGCTCAGCTGCCTGACCGGCCTGACCGAAAACGCGATCACCGGCGGCGCGCTGGATCCGATCGACGTCACGATTCACGCCTTTGACGAAGCCGTCGATCGGATCGATCCCTGCCGCCTGGTGCGCCGTCTGAGACGGCGCTCCGGAACGCGGGTGGTGGTGGCCCTGGCGGGCGTGCAGACCAACCAGTTCGCGCGGGCGCAGGATCTGGCCCGGCAGTTCAAGGCTGAGGGCTGCGCGGTGATGATCGGCGGGTTCCACGTGAGCGGCGCGATGGCCATGGCGCCCACGACCCCGCCCGAGTGCCAGGCCATGATCGACGAGGGCGTGACCCTCGTCCTGGGGGAAGTCGAGAACGCCTGGGTCGATCTGCTCCGTGATGCAGCGGCGGACCGGCTCCAGCCCGTCTACAACTTCCTGGCTGACCTGCCGGCGCTCGAGACCCAGCCGCTGCCGAGGTTCTCGCCGCGGCTGCAGCGGAAGTTCGCCGTGCGCGGCTACGGGACGATTGATGCCGGGCGCGGCTGCCCGTTCGACTGCTCGTTCTGCACCATCATCAGCGTGCAGGGCCGGACCATGCGCGGGCGCGGCGCCGCGCACATCCTGGAGCACATCCGGCGCGAGTACCGCGTCGGCCGCCGATCCGGCATCCGGCACTACTTCTTCACCGACGACAACTTCGCGCGCCATCCGTCCTGGGAGGCCATTCTCGACGGTCTGATCGCGCTGCGCGCCGAAGGCGTCGCCGTCGACTTCATGATGCAGGTGGACATTGCGGCGGCCCGCATTCCCCGGTTCGTCGACAAGGCCGCCGCGGCCGGCTGCGTGCAGGTGTTCATCGGCATGGAGTCGCTGCGCGAGGACAACCTGCAGGCGGCCGGCAAGCGGCAGAACCGCGTCCAGACCTACCGGGCCTCCATCGATCGCTGGCATACCGCCGGCATCGTCTGTCACGTGGGCTTCATCATCGGGTTTCCTCACGACACGCCCGACCGCGTCGCCGAGGACGTCCGCGCGCTCGGCGAGGATCTGCTGGTGGATCAAGCGTCGTTCTTCATGCTGACGCCCCTGCCTGGATCGCGCGATCACCGCCGCGCCGTCGAGGCGGGCATCCCGATGGATCCCGACTACAACAACTTCGATTCCTTCCGTGCGGTGGCGCCGCATCCGCTGATGACCGCCGAGGCGTGGACATCGGCCTACCGCGATGCCTGGACCGCGTTCTATTCGACCGACCACATGCGCGCGGCGCTCCTCCGGCAGAACCCCCACACCTACTGGGGGCTGTTCAAGTGCTTCCTGTGGTACCGGGCGGCGATGATCGAGGGCACCCACCCGATGGTCACCGGCTTCGTCCGGCTGAAGGACCGGCGATCGCGGCGGCCAGGCTGGCCGATTGAGGGTCGTGTCGCGTTCTTCCGGCGGCGGGTCCGCGAGCTCGGCCGCCTCTCGCTTGCCTACGCGGCGCTGTTCGTCGAGATGCAGGAGCTCTGGCTCGCGACGCGCATCCGCCGCGAGGACTACGCCGGAGCCTGGCTCCCGCGCACGCTGCGCGCGCGCGGCCGGCTGGATCTGAAGACCGGATGGAACCGCGCGCATGCGGCGCTCGCGGCGCGCCTGTCGGGCGAAGGCGGACGGATCGCGGCCGCCGCCCGGCCGGTGAGCCGGATTATGGCCGCGCGGCTCGACGCGCTCTGGCGTGCGATGGGGAGCCGCGCCGGTGACTTCACCGACGGCGCGCCGGTGATCGCGCCCGATACGGTGGGGGTGCCGGGGCCGTCGCCATCGGCGCCCGCGCGGCTGCTCGCGCGCCTGAACGTCGTGCGGCCGCCGTCGGTCGAGGCGCGCCGCGCGCTGACCGCCTACTGGACCGATGCGGCGGCCCGCCTCCGCCGGCGTCAGATCTGGCGCCTCAATCCCGTCACCCTGGCGTGGAATGCCGCGCGCGACGCGCGGAACACGCTGGTGTTCCTCTCGGCGATGGGGTCGGAGCGGTTCTAGGACGTTTCCGGTTCTTTGGTTCTCGGTTCTCGGTCGCAACCGACGACCGACCACCGAAGAACGAGCACGTCACGTGCCAGTGCTTTCTCTCAGCATCACGAGCAGCATCCGGGCTGGCTCAGGCGCCTCGACACCGTGCGGCACGTTGGCGGGCATGAGGACGATCGTGCCCGGCGTGGCGGTCACGGGCGCGCCGCCGATCGTCAGCCGGAGCGCACCCT
>CAZFAT010000051.1:0-11778 GCA_964517075.1 uncultured Solibacteraceae bacterium | reverse complement strand
CACATGATCGAGACGATCAACAAGCTCATCCGGACGTCGCGCGCGCTCGTGCAGGAGCTCGGCCGCGAACCGACGTCCGAGGAAATCGCGCAGCGCATGGACATCCCCGTGTCCAAGGTCCGCAAGGTCCTGAAGATCGCGCAGGAACCGATCTCGCTCGAGACGCCGATCGGGGAGGAGGAGGATTCGCATCTCGGGGACTTCATCCCGGACACGAACGTCGTGTCGCCGTCCGAGGCGGTGATCAATCTCAACCTCAAGGAGCAGACCGACAACGTCCTCAAGACGCTGACGCCGCGCGAGGAGCGCGTCATCAAGATGCGCTTTGGCGTGGGCGAAGGCTCCGAGCACACGCTCGAGGAAGTGGGTCAGAGCTTCGCCGTCACGCGCGAGCGCATCCGGCAGATCGAAGCCAAGGCGCTCCGCAAGCTCCGCCACCCGTCCCGCAGCCGTCGGCTCAAGCCGTTTCTGGAAGGACGGTAAGGGCTTCGCAGTCAGGTTAGACGTTCAAGGTCAAAGGTGTCACTTCCCGGGCCCCTAGCTCAGCGGTGAGAGCTGCCGGCTCATAACCGGTTGGTCCCAGGTTCGAATCCTGGGGGGCCCACCAGCCTTCGCTCATGAATGCAGGCGAAGGCTGCCCGCCAAAGCGCGAAGCGCGACGGCGGGCCGTCGTCATCCTGAACGAGCTTCGGCTGGCGAGCCACGCACACTCATGAAGCCAGCCGAAGGCCGGCGCGCCGAAGCGGCCTGATACACTTCGCTCCCAATGCTCCCGGCGCTCGACCACCTGATCGCCTTGCAGGCGCTCGACACCGCCGCGGACACCGCGCGGCGCCGGTTGGGCGAGCTGCCGGCGGCCGAGGACGCCATTGCGGCCCGGGCCGCGGAGGCTGCGGCGGCGCGCGAGGCCGCGAAAGCCCGGCTCGGGGAGAACAACGAGAAGCGGCGGGCGCTGGAGAAGGACGTCGCCGGTGTCGATACTCGGCTGGCGCGCTTCGACGCCCACAAGGCCGCCGTCAAGACCAACCAGGAGTACACGGCGCTGCTGCACGAAATCGCAGGGGCGAAGGCGGAGAAGGACGGGGTCGAGGAGCAGATCCTCGTCCTGCTCGAGGCCGCTGACGCCCTGACCGCGGATCTGAAGGCCGCAGAGGCGGCCGTCGCCGAGGCCCGGCGCGAGGGGGACGCCGCCCGGGCCGCGCTCGGGACCGAGCGACAGGCGCTCGAGGCCGATCTGTCGAGACTGGCGGCCGAGCGCGCGAAGCAGGCGGCCGGCGTGGAGGCGAGGCACCTGGCCACCTATGAACAGTTGCTCAAGGGCCGGCGTGGAATCGCCGTCGCGCGATTGGCGGGAGAAACCTGCACGGCCTGCCACGTGCGCCTGCGGCCACACGTCGCCCAGATAATCCGCCGCAACGACACCATCGTCCAGTGCGAGAGCTGCCAGCGGATCCTGTATTTCGTCGCGCCACAGGCATGAGTGCATCAGTTCTGAGACCTATGTCATCGTTCTTCGTGCACATCGATGGTGGCGCCCGCGGCAATCCCGGACCGGCCGGGTGGGGGGCGGTCATCGCGGACGAGACGGGCGCGGTGATTGCCGAGATCGCGGGGACGCTGCCCCACGCCACCAACAACGTCGCCGAGTACCAGGGCCTGCTCGCGGCCCTGGCGTGGTGCGCCGACCATGGCGCCACGGACGTGCACGTGAGGTCGGACTCGCTCCTGCTGGTCCAGCAGATGCGGGGCGTCTTCAAGGTGAAGCACGACGGGCTGAAGCCCCTCTACGGCCAGGCGCGGCTGCTCGTGCACCGCATCGGCCGCGTGAACTTCGAGCACGTCCGGCGCGAGCTCAACATACGCGCCGACCAGCTCGCCAATGACGCGATGGACCAGGCGGCACAGGCGGGCAAGAGCCATTGACGATTGGTTGATTGCCAGTTGACGATTGGATTGAGGAATGACGATGGGAGGCGGTCGATGATCAATCGGCAAATCATCAAATCCAATCGACAATCGACAATCGACAAATTGTCAGTTGAGAGTCACTGCCGTGTCTGATCGCAAATATCGCCAACGCGGCTATCAGGATGACGGGGCGTCGGGCCGGGGCGAGCGGCGGCCCGAGGGGCCGAAGCGAACGCCCGAACCGCGCGACCCGCGGATGCCCCGCGACCCGCGCGTCCCCAACATGCCGGGCTTCCGCGAGGTGTTCCGCTGTGCCCGCTGCGGCCATCTGCAGGCGGCGGACATTGCCGCCGACACCCGCTGCGCAAAGTGCGGGGTCGACCTGCATGCGTGCCTGCACTGTGTGTCGTTCGACGCGGGCGCCCGCTTCGAGTGCACGCAGGCGATCCCCGCCCGCATCAGCCCGAAGGACGCCCGGAATACCTGCACGCTCTACACGCCTCGCGTGAGCATCGAGCGCGAAACCGGCTCGACACCCGCGGCCGGCTCGAGCGGCGCGCGGAAGGCGTTCGACGATCTGTTCAAGTTCTGACGCGAATCCCCGCCATCATCCTCCCCGCCTGCATGCCGTCGCGGCGGTAGGAGTGACACAGATCGGGATGATGAGCGGTGCAGAGCCGGGCCTGGTGGATGGCCTCGCCCGCGATCCCCGCGCCCGCCAGCTGATCCGCGTTCGCCCGCCAAAGATCCAGCCGCCATCGGCCCGGCCCGTCTTCGGCGAAGCAGTCGGCGGCGCACGGCCAGGCCGTGAGGAATGCGTCACGGACTGGCGCGTCAACCTGGTAGCAGCAGGCGCCGATGCTGGGCCCCATCGCCGCCACCAGGTCGACGGCAGGAACCCCCAGCTCGACGATGGCCGCCACGGTGGCGGCGGCGACGCCGGCGACGGTTCCGCGCCAGCCGGCATGAACCGCGGCGACCACACGGCCGTGGCGATCGGCCATCAGGACCGGCACGCAGTCCGCGACGCGCACGATGACGGCGCATGCCGGATCGGTAGAGACGATGGCGTCGGCGTCGGGAATCTCGGCGGGCAGCGGCTCGTCGGCGTGAAGGCGCAGGACCGTGCGTCCGTGCACCTGCCGAACGCCGACGAGCCGGTCGGGGGCCACGCCCAGCGCGGCGCCCAGTCGCCGGTAGTCGTCATCGGCGCCCGCGCCCCGGAACGACAGCGTGCTAGTCGTGAAGATGTGTTGGGCCAACGGTTTGAGCGCGGTCGACACGAATCCGATCGCCGGATCGTCCGTGAACCGCTCGAACGTTGTGACAACTCCAGTCGTCGCTTTCACCATCGTTTCCTTGCCGGACGTTAACTGCAGGCGTCATCCGGCGCTCGCGCCACTTGAACGACACCGACCTGACACGTCCAAGCCGCCATGTTAGCGGCAGTTACGGGCCGATGCGCGTCCGCGGGCACGTTGGCGCGGCGCTTGCCTCTCACGTCCCCGCCGGACATCCGGTGGAGGCGCACGACACGATGACGATCAAATTCTTTCCGAATGACAAGGGCAATCCCCCGGGCAAGCTGGCGGATGCCGAGCTGCACTTTTCGGGCGGACCGCTGGATGGCCTGAAGCTGGTGGGGTTCGCGGTCTGGGAGCGGAAGACCGGCGGGCGCAACGTCACGTTCCCCGCCCGGCAGTACTCGGTGAACGGCGAGCGGCGCAGCTTCGCGCTGCTGCGCCCCATCATGGACTCCACGAGCCAGGATCGCCTCCGCGATCTGATTGTCGAGGCCTACAAGGAACACGAGGCGGAACTGGCGCAGGCGGTCTAATGGAAGTGAGAAGTTCTAACTTCTCACTTCCATCTTGGCTGGCAGCGTCCATTCCGCGCGCTCGCTCTTGGCGAGCTCGTCGCGCAGGAAGCTGGTCTTCATGCCGCCGTCGATGATCTGCCACGGCAGGAACGCGTCGGCCGTGCGGTCGCGGTAGAGGTACGCGTCGGCGTCCAGACCGGATTCGGCCACGGCCGCGCGCCAATTGCCCCCGTTCCGTTCGGCCAGCTCGATCACGGGTGCGACACGCCGGTCACCGAGCGAGAGGAGGCCCTGGTAGTACGAATGCCGTTCCGACTTGATGTTGAAGTAGACGTTGTCCAGATCGGACACGAGGGCGCGGAGCCGGTCCGCCTTCTCCTCGATGACCCGGGCGCGAGTCATCGGCAGCCACTGGTAAGTCGTCCCGGGCTTGGGCACGAGGGGATTGACGGACGCGACCAGCCGGCCGATCGTGCCGGCCTCCCGCGCCGATGCGAGCATCCGGGCGCGCAGGGCCATGGTCAGATCGCGAATCGCGACCAGGTCCTCGTCGGTCTCGGAGGGGAGGCCGATCATGAAGTAGAGCTTCAGGTTCTCCATGCCGGTCCGGAAGATGAGGTCGGCCTTGTCGAGGATCTGGTCGTTGGTGACGGTCTTGTTAATGACGCGCCGCAGCCGATCCGAGCCGGTTTCTGGCGCGATCGTGATGGACCGCTCGCCGCTCTCGCGGAGGAGCGACACGATGGCCGGCGTGAGATCGTCGAGGCGCAGCGAGGCGGGGCTGATGCCGTAGCCCAGCCCGACGAGGCGCGACAGGATCAGCTCGATGTCGGGATGATCGCAGAGCGCGATGGAGACCAGTCCGACGCGATTCGCGTGGGGCCGCGCCGCCTCGGCGATCTCGAGGATGCGGCTCGTCGAGAAGGGGCGCACGGGCAGGTAGTTGTAGCCGGCCCAGCAGAAGCGACAGAGGTTGGCGCAGCCGCGGACCACTTCGATCAGCAGGCGCGACCCGAACTCCGTGTCGGGCGTGAAGATCGTGGTCGCGGGCGGATCGAGCTCGTCGGCGGCGCGGACCGCGGCCTTGCGCACCACGGCGGGCGCTCCGGAGTCCGGGCGCGGCGTAATCGCCGCGACCCTGCCAGGGCCGTCGTAGGTCACGTCGTAGAAGCTCGGGACATAGCAGCCGCGAGCCGTGGCCAGCCGGCCGAGGAGCGCGTCGCGGTCACGGCTCCCGGTCTCCGAGAACGCGTCAACGATCGAGGGGACCAGCAGCTCGGCTTCACCGGCGGCGATGAGATCGGCGAACGGGGCGAGCGGCTCGGGGTTCACGAACGTGACGGCCCCCCCGATGACAATCAAGGGATCGCGCGGGTCACGCCGATCGGCGCGCGGCTCGAGACCCGCCAGCCGCAGCAAGGTGACGACATTCGTATAGTCCCATTCGAAGGAGACGGACAGGGCGAAGACGTCGAAGTCGCGGACGGGCGTGCCGGACTCGATGGTCGTGAGTGGCGTGCGGCGCGCGAGCATCTCGGCGACGGCCGGCCGTGGCGGGAGGAAGACGCGCTCGCAAACGACCCGGTTGTCGGCGTTGAAGAGGCGGTAGACGGTCTGGAGCCCCAGGTTCGACATCCCGACGTGGTAGGTGTTCGGGAAGGCCAACGCCACCCGGAGGCGGCCGCCGTGGGGTTTGCGGATGTAGCCCTGCTCGCGGGCGAGCGGATCGTCAGCCGGTCCGCGGTGGTCGCGCGGGGCCGATCCGCGCCGGGCGGACCGATGGGGTCGTTCGTGAGTCGTCACGGTGTCGAAGTCGTGCGCGTGCCGCGCATCAGGCGCCGGAGGGTCGGCGGGGCGTGGTGGTGTCAATTGTACTTGGTTGGAGGACGCTGAACTCTGCGAGCGGGCATTTCCGCCTCCGCCGCCCTGTCCCGAGGACGCGGCTCTATCCGGGTTCTGGCTGGCTATCCCGAGCGTCTTGACCTATCGTCGGCGGGCCGAGGTATGCCTCTTGCACCGTCGCGCGGCGCCCATGTCCCCTAACTCGCCCGGCTGGCTCCTCGCGGGGCTCGCCGGGTTGTTGGCCGTGTCGGCCGGACCCGCCGGGTGGGCGATTTGTGCTGCGCGTCATTCGACCCGATCAGGACAAGCCGCTGACCCGGACGCGGTGTCGTTCGAAGTGGTGGCGCGGTAGGACGGTAGCCTGTCTTGATGATCGTCGATCGCACCATTGACGATTGATGGCTGATTGAAGGTTGGGGACTGAGGATTCAGGATTGAGAGCCTTCCGACGAATTCCTGACGCGCGACGAGTCGCCCCCGGCCCGGCACGCCGCGGCACCAAATCATCAAGTCTCCCTGTCCCTCTGATCGCCGCTTTCACTGTCGCCGCGACGTCCCTGTCCGGACAGCAAACCGTCTTCCGCGCCGGCGTCGAACTCGTCGAAGTCACCGTGTCGGTAACGGACGACCGCGGCCTGGCGCTCAAAGACCTCACGATGGACGACTTCGAGGTGCGCGAGTCCGGCAGGCCGCAGCCGATTGCGCTGTTCGACCGCATCGAGATCCCGCTCCCGCCGCCGGTCCCTGAGGATGCCCCGCGGATGCCGGCCGTCGCCGCGGATGTCGTGAGTAATGCGTTCCCCGAGAACGGCCGGGCCTTCGTCCTGATCCTCGACGACCTGCCCCTCGAGGCCTCGAGAACGCCCACGCTCCGCAGGCTCGCGCGGCAGTTCGTGGAACGTCATGCCGGTCCGGACGATCTCATGCTGGTGCTCGCCACCAGCGGCCGGACGGATCCCACCCAGGAGTTCACGACCGACAAGGCGCGCGTGCTGCAGGCTGTCGACAGCGTCATCGGATTCCAGTTCGAACTGCCGCCGACCCCGCCTGGGTGGACGCCGATCCTTCCAGTCCCCTGCGAGCAGCAGTACGAAGCGGTCACGATGCTGGACACGATGAAGGCGCTGGCGACGCATCTCGGCAGCATCAAGCGCCGGCGCCTGACGGTGGTGTTCATGGGCGGGGGCTACGAGCCGAATCCCACCGAGCCGAAGTGTCCCGATCTCGTCCAACCGGGAGAGAAGGCGATCGAAGCACTGCAGCGCAGCAACATCAGCTTGTACGCGATCAGTCCGGTCCAGAATGGGGCCCCGCCGTCGGACGGCTCCCGCCTCCTGGCGGAGTCCACCGGAGGGTTCGCCGGGTTCAAGCCGTATCCCTGGACGGGCCAGGAGTTCGACCGCATCATTCAGGAAAGCAGCCACTACTACCTGCTTGGCTACTACCCGACCGAGCGGCGGAGCGAAGGCCAATTCCGATCAATCGACGTGCGCGTCAGGAGGCCCGGCGTAAGGATCTCGAATCGGCAGGGCTACGTCTATCGCACGCCGCGGCCGGCGACGGCACCGGCGGCACCGCCGCCGCTTCGGGAAACACCAGCGCCGCTGGCCACACTCCTCGATCACCCGCTGCCGACGGCCGGGCTTCCGATGCGGGTGCAGGCGATCCCGTTCCGGAGCGCCGCCGGCGATGCGCGCGTGCAGATCATCGTGGAAGTCGCCGGCACGGATCTCGCCTTCGAGTCTCGCGACAGCCAGTTCGTCGAGCGGATCGAATGTGCCACGGTCGCGTTCGACGCCCGGGGCGTGCGCGGACCTGAACGCACGACGGCCGTCAATCTGCGTCTGAACGCTGACGGGCGCGATCGCGTGCATCGTTCTGGTCTCCGCTGGATCAGCGTGCTGGACCTGCCCCGGGGGCGCCATGACGTGAGGGTGGCGGGCCATGCCGTCTCCAGCGACCTGCGCGGCTCCGTGTTCATCGACGTCGATGTCCCCGCGTTCGACACGGAGACGACGACGAGCGGGTTGGCGATGACGTCGAGGACGGCGCTGGCGACCTACACGACCGGTGAGCCAATCGTGCTGCCGCCGCTACCGTCGCCGCCAACGGTCGAGCGCCGATTCACGCTGGGCGACGTCCTCGCCGTTTCGGCCGAGGTCTATCCGCTCTCCGAGCGGCGAGGTCTGCTGCGCCAGCGTGTCACCGACCCGGTCCCGACCGAGCTGCACATCCGCGTGACCCAGGCGGCACCACCCCAGCGTATCGTGGTGGACGAGCCGCTGCCGGTCATGTCCGACGGGCACCCGACGCCGTACGTCAGCTTCGTCATCAACACCGCGAACATTGGCGTCGGACGATTTGTGCTGCGCGTCGTTCGGCCCGATCAGGACACGCCCGCTGACACGGCCCCCGGCGCGGTGCCGTTCGAAGTGGTGGCACGGTGAACAGCCCTGACGCGCTGCCAGCTGCCTCCCGCCCGGCACGCCGCGGCAGTCGGCCAGACAGCGTGGCAGGACGCTCTCAATCATCAATCGTCCATCGATCAATCGTTCAATCAATCATCAATGGCGCGATCAACAAATCATCAATTCTCCTTGTCATTGCGGCCGCGTTCAGTGTCGCCGCGGCGTCAGTGTCCGGACAGCAGACCGTGTTCCGCGGCGGCGTCGAACTCGTCGAGGTGACGGTGTCGGTGACCGACGCGAACGGTCAGGCGGTGACCGATCTGACGATGGACGATTTCGAGGTGCGCGAGGCGGGCAAGCCGCAGGCGATTGCGCTCTTCGACCGCATCGAGATTCCCCTGCCGCCGCCGGTCCCCGAGGACTCGCCGCGCATGCCGTCGGTCGCGGCCGACGTCGCGACGAACGACTTCCCGGAAAACGGGCGGGCGTTCGCGATCATCGTAGACGACCAGCGTCTTGACAGCACCCGCACGCCCGCGATCCGCCGACTCGCGCGCCTGTTCGTCGAACGGCATGTCGGGCCACAGGACCTGCTGCTGGTCCTCGGCAGCAGCGGCCGCACGACGGCGACGCAGGAGTTCACCACCGACAAAGCAAGAGCGCTTCAGGCCATCGACAGCATGGTCGGAATCCAGGCACCGTCGTACGCAGAACTCGCGGGGCTCCCGGGCGCCGCGTTGCTCGATGCGACGATCCCCGGCGAGGGCCAGTTCAACCTGTCGAATCTCTTCAGCACGCTGGAGGCGCTGGCGGCCCACCTGTCGGACGTGCATCGACGCCGGATGACCATGGTCTTTCTCAGTGAAGGGTTTGGTGAACCGGGACCCGGCATGGGCTCCCGTGACGTGTTCAACGAGTTCAGACGTACGGTCGAGACGCTCCAACAGAGCAACACGACGGTCTACGTCCTGAATCCGCTGTCCAACGGCGATTTGCCGTCGACCGGATCGCGGGCGCTCGCCGAAGCGACCGGCGGCTTCGCCGCACTGAACACTTATCAGTGGGTTGGGCGCGACTTCGACCGCATCATCCAGGAAAGCAGCCATTACTATCTGCTCGGCTACTACCCCACTGAACGCCGCAGCGAAGGCCATTTCCGCGAGATTGATGTCCGGGTGCGCCGGCCGGGCCTGAAGGTGTCGAACCGGCCTGGCTACGTGTACCGCACGCCGCGGCCGCCCGCGAAACCGGCGCGGCCTGCGCCGCGGCGCGCGACGCCGGTGTCCCTCGCAGCCCTGCTCGACACCCCGCTGCCGACACCGGGATTGCCGATGCGCGTGCAGGCCATTCCGCTCCGGCAGACCGACTCCCGCGCCCGCGTGCAGCTCATCGTCGAAGTGGCCGGTCAGGACCTGACGTTCGAGGCACGGGACGGACGGTTCGTGGAGCGGATCGAGTTCGCCACCGTCGCGTTCGACAGCCGGGGGCGGCGCGGTGTCGAACGCACCACGGCCGCGAACCTGCGACTGACGGCCGCCGAGCGCGACCGCGCCCTGCGCACCGGCGTCCGCTGGATCAGCATCATGGACCTGCCGCGCGGCCGCCATGACGTGCGCGTTGCGGGCCACGCCATCACGAGCGACCGGCGAGGCTCGGTCTTCATCGACGTCGACGTCCCGCGCTTCGACCGCGAGATGACGACGAGCGGCCTGGCGGTGACGTCGCTGACGGCGGCGACGATGTTCACGACCGGCAGCCCCATTCTCCTGCCACCGCTGCCCTCGGCGCCCACGGCCCAGCGGTCCTTCCCGCTGGGCGACGTGCTCGCCGTCTCGGCCGAGATCTACCGGCCGTCCGAGCGGACGATGCTGTTCCTGCGCAAGCCCGGAGCGGTGCCGAGCGAGTTCGTCGTGCGCGTCAGCGAGGCGGCGTCGCCGCAGCGCGTCGTGCTCGATCAGCCGCTGCCGGTGCTGAACGATCGCCACACGACGCCGTACCTGAGCTTCGCGATCAATACGAAGAACCTCGGCGTTGGCCGCTTCGTCCTGCGTCTCGTGCGCAAGAGCGGCGACCAGCCCGCCGACGAGGTCCCGGGCGCGGTGCCGTTCGAGGTGGTGGCACGGTGACCTGCTGGTGATCTGCCGGTAAGGCGTCGCGGGCTGCGGCCGCCGCTGAAATCAGTCTCCCGGACCGATGACGTGCAGCAGGTCCGCCCTGGCGTGCCGGACGGCCCGAAGAGGGATGGTTCGGTCGAACGTCGCCAGCCGGCCTTCCATGTGCTGCGCCAGGCCGAGCAGGTACACGTCGGTGATGTGACGATGACTCGTGACGTGAGTCGAGTCGAAGATCGCGTCGTCGGTGAGCGTCACCGTCTCAGGCCAGTACTGGTGTCCTGCGGCGCCGCAGAATGTCCGGAGCCGCTCGAGAAGCTGGACTGGCCGGCGGTCGGCGGCGCCATAGGCAGGATTCGCCAGGATGCGGACGAATCCGTTGACCGTGGTGGCACAGGTCGCCCATGCCCGCGACCCTTCGTCGGCAAACCAGTCGTGCGCCAGATCATGATGCACGTGATCCGGATCGAAGAGGGCCACCAGCAGATTGACGTCGAGCAGATAGCGCGGCGAACTCACGGCTCGTCGCGCAACCGGTTCACGAGCGCCATCGTGGCACGTGGCGCGTCGGGTGGCCGCCGGGGAAGAAGCGGCACCCCGTTGCGTACGTCGCCGGACGAATCCCGGCGAAGCGCCTTGCGCACGAGGTCCGAGACAATGCGTCCGGTGGTGGAGCCGGTCGCCGCCGCCAGTTCCTTGGAAGCTTGAAGAACGTCCTCGTCGAGATCGAGCGTAGTGCGCATGGCCAGCCGTAGCATCACGCATCACGCATCAGATGTCAACGCAGGCGCGGGCCGGTGACGGAGCGCTGCCCGCGGGCCCTGGCCGCCCCATCACCGCCGCGAGCGGAGCTGCCACGAAGACCGTGGACCACGTGCCGGCGATGATGCCCACGAGCACGGTGAACGCGAAGCCTTCGAGCGCCGTGCCCCCGAACACGTACAACGCGAGCACCGCGGCGAGCGTCGTGCCCGACGTAATGATTGTGCGGCCAAGTGTGTCGAGGACCGCCGCGTTGATGGCCGCGCCGACAGCCCCTGATCCCAGGGCCCGCAGGCGCTCGCGCACACGGTCGAAGATCACGATGGTGTCGTTGACCGAGTAGCCCGCCACCGCGAGGAGGCCGGCGACCACGTTCAGATCGAGGTCGTATCCCGCCACGCTCAGCGCCGCGACGGTGACGACCAGGTCGTGCGCGGTGGCGATCGCCGCGCCGGCCGCAAAGCTCGGCCGGAAGCGCACGGCGAGGTACGCCGTGATGCCGGCCAGGGCGCCGGCCATGGCGTACGCGCCCTTCCGCTGGAAGTCTCTCCCGATCGACGGCCCGACCGTCGTGGTCCCGACAATCCGCGATGCCGGCAGGCCCGAGCCTCCGAGGGTCGTCTCGATGAACCGCGGAGTCGCTGCGTCGTCGCTATCGCTGGCGCCAGCGGGCTGAGGCACGTGAATCTGGAGCGTGCGATCGGCGGCCGCGCCGTAACGCTGGACCCTGACCGGTCCCGGAATCGCCCGCCGGACGTCATCCTCGCCGACGGGAGCGTCGAACTGGGCCACGACGGCCGCGCCTCCGGTGAAGTCGAGGCCGAGCGGCACGCCTCGGACGAGGATCATCGTCAGGCCGACGGCGATCACGGCAGCGGAGGCCCACAGCGCCGCAGCCCGGTACGCCATCAGGTCGGCCGGTCCGCGC
>CAZFAT010000050.1:0-6927 GCA_964517075.1 uncultured Solibacteraceae bacterium | reverse complement strand
CTGCTTCTTCGTCGAGCAGGGCAAGGGCTGCTTCGCGATGTTTTCCGAGCACCACCGCGACGATGGCCGGCTGTCGCTTTGGGTGCCGGTGGCGGACGGCCTGCAGCCGCTGATGATCGAAGAATCGCCCGACATCTATTTCTACCCGCGGTATGTCGGCGCCGGCGGGTGGGTCGGCATCCTGCTCGACCAGATCGCGGATGACGCGCTCGAGAGCCACCTGCGCGAGGCGCGGCGAATCATCGCGTCCAAGCGGAAGCCCGCGCGCAAGCTGCGCGGCATGTAGGGTTCGCTCGGCGGGCCGAGCCGCCGAGCCGCGACGTGCGGAAACTTGGGAACTTCGACGGAGTGGCAGAGAACTGGCAGAGAGAGGGATTCGGACCCTAAATCGGTTCAACTTGCCGCGGGAAGTTCCGCGACCGACCAAGAGAACTCCAAATTCAGATGGTTGCGAGCCCCCGCAACGGACCCCTGACGGGCGGCTCGCAGGAAGGCGGAAGCCAAGTAGGTCGACACCGTCCTGGGGGGGACGGTCCACTTCGATGCTGTGCGCCTGAACCGGGGAGCCGGTAATGGAACTGGGCCGCTACGAGCGCCAACACTGCAATCCCCACGTTGAGTCAGGTCTCCAGCCTTCCGCATGCCTATGAGAACAAAGACCCCGCTGCGCCGCCCGCGGCTGCGTGCCGCCACCCGTCGAGCGGCGTCTACGCGACGCGAAGAAAACCGGGCGATCTGCGAGGCCGTTGCCGCCGCAGTCTTCGAGGAGCAGATACGCAAACCGACGCGTTGCGCATTCCTTCAACCCCAGCGCTTGATCGCGCACCGGATGGACCCGTTCGGCGCCGTATTCGCTTGTCTCCGAGCGGTAGGTGCCAACCCGGGTGCAGGGCCATGAGGTCGAGCACCCGGCCGGCCAGTTCGTCGTGACCGAGCTGCTTGGGTGGTTGATCGACCTGATCGTGAAACACACATTCGTTGCAATCGGTGCCGCGATGGTCTTCCATCCGGCCCGCGAATGGTCCAGGTCCCGTGCCGCCCGCGCCGCCCGCCGTTGATTCAAGAACGACCCGAGCGGGCCCCACGCATCGACGCGGAGTTTTCCGCAGTCGCGCGGAGTATTCCCTGTCGGTCCTTCCTTCGTCTCCGCCAGGAACGCGCAACGCGCCGCGCCAACCCTGGCCCGCGCTCCGTAGATTGTGACAAGGTGAGCGGCCCGCGTGCGGTTCATCCTAGTGCCGCGACGTGCACGCCTGGTGTGAATGTTGCCTGCCACGCGCTCGTTCACCAGTCGCCGTGTACTCGTTCCTTCCGCGAGGCGCTCATGACCGCATCCCTCGCTCTCGCGCTCCGCCGGACTGCCTGTCTCGTCGTTCTCCTCCTGGTGAGTGTCAGCGTGGCCGGGCCGCGCGGGCAGAGCAGCACGCCCGCCGCCGCGTTCTCGGATGTCGAGCACACGCACGACTGGGCAAAGGCTGGCGTGATGTTCCGCGAGACGCTCGCGCCGAACGCGAAGCACATCATGGCCATCGTGTCGCCGGGCAAAGGCGTGGCCGTGCAGTATCGCGGCGCACCGGGTGGGACGACCGCGAACGCGGCCCTTACCGCGGGCACCGCCCCTGAATGGCTGCGCCTCACCAGGACCGGCAGTACCTTCACCGCCCAGGTGTCGGAGCAAGGCACGACGTGGCGAACGCTCGGCTCGTGGCTGCTGCCCATGACGTCGTCGGTGTACGTGGGGCTGCCGGTCACGAGCCACGACAACGCCACGCTGGCGACGGCGGCGTTTGACAGCCTAGACGTCGCTCCGTAGCGCGTCCAGCCGAGACCTGTTTCCCGCTGTGCAAGGAGGAACTCCGTGACTCGAATCGTCACCGGCGCGTTGTTGCTGCTGATATGCGCCTCTGGCGCCTCTGCGCAGCCCCTCACGATGGTGCACGACGATCGCAGCGCGTTTTCCGGTGCGCGGGCGATCGTCGCCGTTGACCTCGACGGCGACGGCTGGCGCGACCTGGTCACGGCCAACACGGTCCGCAATACCGTGACGGTTCTAAGAAACAGCGGCGGCGCCTTCACTGTCGTGCGCGACACGCCGGTCGGGGCGGGCCCTTTCGACATCGCGGCGGACGATCTCGATCTCGACGGCGTTGTCGACCTCGTGGTGACAACGCCCGATGCGCGCGCCATCGACGTGCTGTACAGCCGCGCCGACGGCACGCTGCGATCCCGCGTCAGGCTGAATGACGCGGGCGCATCACGCGGCCTGACGCTCACCGATGTCACGCGTGACGGCCGCCTCGACCTCGTCTACACGGACTTCGACCGCGGCGTCGTCGTCGTGCGGCCTGGAACGGCGGCGGGTTTGGCCGCAGCTGTCGCCGTCGTTCCGGTGGGAGCGCGGCCACAAGGTGTCGCCGCCGGCGATTTCAACCACGACGGTTTCGTGGATCTCGCGGTTGCCAACAGCGGGTCTTCCCGCCTCACCGTGCTGTACGGCCGCGCCGGCGCCGCATTCGCGCGCATCGATCAGGCGCGCGCCCCGTCGGTCAGCGGCTTGAACGTGGTGGCCGCCACCGATCTCGACAACGACGGCTGGACCGACATCGCCGCCGCGTCGACCGCGAACGATCGCCTCGTCGTCTATCGCGGGTCGGCGGCGGGGTTCACCCTGTCATCACTGCCGACGAGCGCGTCGCCCCGGGGTGTCGCCGTCGCGGACGTGAACCGCGATGGCCGGCCGGATCTGATCGTGGCGCATCGCGGCAGCAGCACAGTGGGGATCTGGCTCGGCGTGGCTGGCGCGGGCGTGCGCTTCGACGCCTGGGGCGGGCTGCCGGCGGGCAGCGGCAGCCGTGCGGTGGCGGCGGCGGACTTCGACAACGACGGGCGCGTCGACCTTGCAACTGCAAACGAGTACGCCGCAAGCGTCACGCAGTACACCAACGGCACCGCCTTTCCGCGCGGTGCCTTCGCTTTCGCGCCGCAGTCGCTCGGCCTCATGAACGCCACGCCGAGCGCCATCGCCGACTTCAATCACAACGGGCGCTGGGACCTCGTTACCGAGACGGTCGTCCTGCTCGATTCGTCCACACGCGTAAACCTGCCGCCGATGACGACGAGCGGACGAGCGGTTGCGGTGGCGGATCTCGACCGCGACGGGCACGACGATGTTGTCATGACCGGCGCCCTCGAGTGGGGCTCCACCCGTGGACGCGTGGACGTGCTGTTCGGTGACGGCGCCGGAAGATTCGCTCGTGAGGCCTCCTACCAGTTCGACTGGCCCGGTGGGCTCGAGATTGCCGACATGAACCGCGACGGCACTCCCGAGATCCTTGCCTTCGGCCACGACGGCGAGGCGGGGGAGGGCGTTATCTCGATCCTGACCCCCACGGCGGACGGCGGGCTCGGCGTTCGCGCGACAAGGGTTGAAGGCTGGATTCGCAGCGCCGACGTCGTGGACGCAGATCGGAACGGGACCCTCGACGTGGTGGTGTCGACCGAGGCGCCGCAGCTTGTCGTCCTCCGCGGCGACGGTGCGGGCGGCCTCGGCAGAATGGTGCGCATTCCGCAGGGCACCCCGTCATATGGCGTGGCGCTCGCGGACGTGAACCTCGATGGCCGCCTCGACATCGTCAGCCACGACGGGCCGTCGGTCGGCGTTCGGCCGGCAATCGGAGCTCTCGCGTGGGACGAGCGCATCTCGTACCCCATCATCACGCGGCGCACCGACTCGAACCATCCGCCCGGCCCGTTCAGCGTGCTGGTGGCGGACCTGACGCACGACGGCATACCAGACGTGCTGACCCCGGCGATGGCCGTGATGCCAGGGCAGCGGAATGGCGGGCTGTCGCCCTCGGAAGAGTTCACGGCGAGTGGCGGCACGCTCGTCGTCGACTGGAATCACGACGGGCTGCTCGACGTCATTGCGAGTCTAGATACGGGAGAACTCGCGGTACTGTTGAACGTGGCCGAGCGGCCCAACGCGGCACCGGTGGCCCGCATCACGACGGAGATCGAGAACGGTTCGGTCCGCTACGTCGATCAGTTCGGCTTCGACACCTTTCCCCCGCCGGGCGTGCCTCCCGCGCTGCATTCCGACACGTCGAGCGACGCCGACCTGCATGCGCTCGATGTCGAATGGCAGGACGCGAACGGTCGAACGCTGGCCTACGGGCCGTACGGGCTCGAATTCGGGCGCGCCTCGCCGCTCCCATCAGGACGCCACGAGTTGACGCTTGTGGTGCGCGACGGCCGCGGCGGCGAGGGGCGCGCGTCGTACGTCGTCACGATCACGCCGTTCAAGGAGATCGTGCTCTGGGCCGGCGACTGGGGCGACCAGATCTCGTCGCGGTGGCAGGTGACGGCGGACGACACTGCCGCCTACGGACGCCGGTTGTCCTATCCGAATCGGTATGCGCCAAAGGTCGTCGTGCCGTCGGCGGCCCCGGAGGAGTACATCGATTTCTTCTTCGTGGCCGACCTGACGCAGACGTACAAGCTCTGGATCCGCGGGAAGGCCTGGCGTGACGACCCCTACAACGACTCGCTGTGGCTCCAGTTCGGAGGCGCGGCGACGGTCGAAGGCGATCCGGCGTACCGCATCGGCACCACCAGCGCGCTCGCCGTGAACCTTGAGGAATGCGCCAGTTGCGGCCTCTCCGGGTGGGGCTGGGAAGACGACGGCTGGGGCGCGGTGAACCGCAATGGCATGCGGCTGCGGTTCCCGGAGGGCGGCTTGCAGCAGATGCGGATCCAGATCCGCGAAGACGGATTCGCGATCGACCAGATCGTGCTCTCGGCTGACAAGTACCTGACCGTGCGGCCCGGCGCAGCGAAAAACGATGCAACAGTCCTCGAGCGGACGCTGGACTACACGGCCTGGGACTGAAAGGTCCCGACTTCGTGAGAAACGGTACAACACGCGCACGCTGGGCGGTGCGTCCGGTGTAGGGCCGGATCATTCAGCGCAAGGGCGCGACCGATCACGCGATTGGACTCGTGGACTCGCGAACGAGCTGATCGTTCGTCCTGCCACGTAACAGCTGACTGGTGCCGTTCGCGACGGGAGCGACTCGGTGGGATCCTCAGCTACTACTACGGGTCAGCCGCGTAGGCGTTGACCCAATTCGGGGTGGACAGAACGGGCTCAACACCGCGGCGCGCACGCTGCCCGGCGACTACGTGGCCGGCAGCCTCGCGAAAGTTGCACGCGGCGGGCCGATCGGGCGGGTTGCGCCGGACGGACGGCGCGCTTTGGATACACGGAGCGCTCAGGCACGCTCGAGATAGTCCTCCCACAGTTCGGCGTGCACCAAGTCTCGTGCATTGGCCGCTTCGCCCCACAGCTCGCGTGCGGTGAACCCGACCGTGTACACGTGCTGGGGCCGATCCGGCAGCGTGTAACCTTCGGCGTCGGTATCCTGGAAATCAAACACACCGTGGTCGGCCACAATCGTTCCGCGATGGCCCCGCATGTAGCGTGGGAGGCGAGTGTGCCCGACCGGGTTGATGTTGCGAGCACGCACGCGCTGCCCCACGTTGAACCGCGGCCGGATCCGCACGTCGTCTCGGCGTAGCGATCGACGTCGCGCGAGCTGCTCGGCGATCATTGCCGGTGTGACGCGCGGCGTGAAGCTGGGCGACGCGGGATCCGCCCGGCCGCTGTCGAGCTCTGCCTGCGTCAGAAGCTTCGCTGCCATCAAGCGATCCACCAGCACCTTGATGAATCGCTCGTAGTACTGCATCTGCAGGTACTGGGCTGGTGGCAGGATTTCATGTTCGTAGCGGAAGTTCCGACGGCGGGCCGGGCCAAAGGGTCCCACAGCGCGGAGCAGACCCCACGCGCGTGCTTCCCATTCAGCATGGAATGGCCGTTCGTCTTCGCGCACCTCGACTGGCCCCATGCCGTGCATGCCGCCCATGTCATGGATGCCGTTCATGCGGCGGCTCCGCGGGGCCCTGACACCTTTGCGACACCGACCATCGCGTCGCGCGTCACGAGAGCAGCGAGCTGCTCCTCGGTCAGTTTCTCCGTTCCCGGCGGACGCTCGGGAAGAACGAGAAACCGGATCTCTGCTATGCTGTCCCAGACACGGACCTGCACGTCGCCAGTCAGCGTGACGCCGAATTCCCGCAGCACGCCACGCGGATCGATGACAGCCCGCGAACGATACGGCGCGGACTTGTACCACGTTGGAGGCAGGCCAAGCACCGGCCACGGATAGCACGAGCAGAGCGTGCAGACAACGAGATTGTGGACGGTCGGGGTGTTTTCAACCACCACCATGTGCTCGCCCTGAGACCCACCGTATCCGAGTTCAGCAATTGCGGCCGTGCCATCGGCGAGCAAACGCTTTCGATAGGCTGGGTCGACCCACGCCCGCGCGACCACGCGGGCGCCATTGCGAGGGCCGATCTTCGACTCGTACGTCTCGATGACCGCATCGATCGTGGCCGGATCGACCATTCCCTTCTCGACAAGGATCGACTCGAGCGCTTTGACGCGGAGCGCCACTTCCGACGGAACGGTCTGATGATCTTGGTCTTGCGCCTGTAGGTCAGCCTGCTTGGCCGGTCCGATGTGTGGAGTGGCGATGAGGCCGGCCGTGCCCGCAGCCGCTTCGCTCAGGAACTTCCGCCGCCCAACGGGTCTATCTGCAGCGTTCGACATGAACAGAGTTCCGCCGGTAATATTGGCGAAGCGCCGCGTCGCTGTCAAGGCGGGCTTCTACCCCCGTTGTCGTTCGCGGGAGCGGAGGAGTAGAGTCTGCCCGTCACCGCCTCGCCGCGCCCCTCGGTGCACCTCGATATGTGGGGCGACTACCATGAGCGAGCGTGAGCTCCCCAGCTCCGAGCGGCTATTGAACCTTCCGCGTCTGCCTCATGACGAAGGCGGGCCGGTCTTCGCTGAGCCGTGGCAGGCGCAGG
>CAZFAT010000049.1:0-5086 GCA_964517075.1 uncultured Solibacteraceae bacterium | reverse complement strand
TGCTGCGTTCGCCGGCGGCGCGCGCCATCGATCTGGCGCTCGAGCCCGAGGCGACCGCGCGGCCCAACGCGGCCCGCCGGTTCGGCCAGGGCTGCCTCCACGCCCGTCGCCTCATCGAGAACGGCGCGCGCTACGTCGAGGTGACGTCGGAGTACATTCCCTTCGTGTACTGGGACACGCACGAGAACGGACACGAGCGCGCGCGGTCCATGAAGGCCATCATCGACGCACCGGTCGCGCAGCTGATTCGCGATCTCGAGGCGCGCGGCCTGCTCGATCGCACGCTGGTCGTCCTCGCCAGCGAGTTCGGCCGCGACGCCGTCACCGAAGGGAAGGTCGGGAGGGAAGTCCGCGACCAGGCGATCAACATCCCTGACGTGATGACCGAACCGCGCCACTACGGCATGCACCGCCACTTCACCGCGGCCGGATCGATCCTCATGTTCGGCGGGGGCATCAAGCGCGGCTTCGTGTACGGCAAGACCGCGGACGAGCGGCCGTGCACGACGATCGAAGGCGCGATGCCCATCGAAGACCTGCACGCCACGATGTACCACGCACTGGGGATGGCCCCCGACACGGCCTACATGGCCGAGAAACGGCCGGTGTACGTGACCAGAGACGGTCTCGGCAAGCCGGCCATGGCGCTCTTCCGATGACCACCACCCGCCGCGAGTTTCTGACTGCCGCCGTCGCTGCGCCCGTGCTGTCGCCCATCCTGCTCGGAGTGCAGGACAAGGCGGGCACTCGCCTGCCTGTACTGGGTGAGGGCGCCTACCGCTACGAGGCCATCCACGACTGGGGCGTCCTGCCGCCGTCGCTGCGTTGGGGCAATACGCACGCGGTCGTCGAGGACGCGCAGGGGTTCATGCACGTTCACCACACCGTCCACGCCACGAGCGAGAGCGCGGACTCGGTCGTGGTGTTCGACCCCGGCGGGAAGTTCGTCCGGTCGTGGGGCCGGCAGTTCCGCGGCGTGGCGCACGGCATGCAGCTCCGGCGCGAGGGGAAGGACGAGTTCCTCTACCTGACGGTGAACGCCGCGAATCCCAAGGCCTCCGTGCAGCCAGAGATTCAGGCCGCGGTCGTGAAGGCGACACTCCGGGGCGAGATCGTGTGGCGCATCGACGGCCCGCCCGACGTCGAGGGCTATCGCCCGGGCCCGGACGGCGTCGCGCGCCGCTACAACCCCACCAACGTGGCCATCGCGCCCAACGGCGACGTCTACGTCGGCGACGGCTACGGGTCGTACTTCGTCAATCAGTACGACAGCAAGGGCGCCTTCATTCGATCCTTTGGCGGGCGTGGCGCGGACCTGGGCCAGCTCGCCGAGCCGCACGGGATCTGGATGGACACCCGTCGCGAATCGCCCGTCCTCGTCGTCGCCGACCGGCGCAACAACCGCCTGCAGCGGTTCACCCCCGATGGCCGCCCCATCGACACCATTCAAGGCTTCCGGTTGCCCTGTCACTTCGACGAGCGCGACGGCTTCGTCGTGATTCCCGACCTGCACGGCCGCGTGACACTGATCGATCGCGGCAACCAGATCGTGGCGCACCTCGGCGACTCGAACGCGCCGAAGTGGTCCAACCCGCTACGCACCGGCCCGCGCGAGAACTTCGTGCCGGGCCAGTTCATCCAGCCCCACGGCGCCTGCTTCGATCACTCCGGCAACATCTTCGTGGTCGAGTGGGTGGAAGTCGGCAGGGTGACGAAGCTGAGGAAGATCGCATAGTTCTGAGTGGGAGAATGGAGCCGCCGACCTTCAGGTCGGCGGGAATACCAGGCGGACCTGAAGGTCCGCCTCTCCATCTGGATCACGCACCCGCCATCATCTCCCGCACCCTCGGCACCACCTTCGTGCCGAACAGTTCGATGCTCCTCATCAGCTTGTCGTGCGGCAGCGTGCCGTTGCTGTACTTGAGGTCGAAGCGTGCGAGGCCGAGGGCACGCACGGTCTTCACGATTTTCGTCGCGACCGTCTCGGGCGATCCGACGACGAGCGCACCGCCGGGGCCGGCTTCGCGCTCGAAGTGGTCCGGGCCCATGGGCGCCCAGCCCCGCTCGCGGCCGATGCGGCTCATCATCGCCAGGTAGTGCGGCCGGACGTCGTCGCGCGCCTGCTCGTCGGTCTCCGCCACGTGGCCCGGCGAGTGGGCCCCGATTGGGAGCGCCTCTTTCTTGAACTGCTCGAGCGAGCGGCGATACAGATCGGTGTAGGCCGTGAAGCGGCGCGGGTTGCCGCCAATGATCGCGAGCATCAGTGGCAGTCCGTTGCGCGCGGCGCGGACGACGGACTCGGGGCTGCCGCCGACGGCGACCCAGGCGCGCAGCGTGCCGTGCTCCATCGGCGGATAGATGGTCTGATCGGTCAGCGTGGCGCGGGTGCGACCGGACCATGTCACCGGGCGTCCCTCCACCAGCGCGGCGAACAGCGCCAGTTTCTCCTCGAACAGCAGCTCATACTGCGAGAGGTCGTAGCCGAAGAGGGGATAGGACTCCGTGAACGAACCGCGGCCGACCGTGATCTCGGCGCGGCCACCCGACACCGCGTCGAGCGTGGAGAAGCGCTGGTAGACGCGCACCGGGTCGTCCGTGCTCAGCACCGTGACCGCGGACCCGAGCCGGATGCGTCGCGTCCGGCCGGCGATGGCGCCCAGCAGCACTTCCGGCGCCGAAATCGCGAAATCCGGCCGATGGTGCTCGCCGACGCCAAACGCGTCGACCCCGACCTCGTCAGCCAGCGCGGCTTCCTCGACGACGTGCCGGAGCGTCTGCGGCTGGGAGATGAGCTGATCGTCCGGGCCGAACGTCACGTCACCGAACGTGTCGAGGCCCAGTTCGATGTGTGCCATGTGAGTGACCGACGTGCGGGCGGTTCGCGAGCCGCGGGCGGCCTACGCGTACATCGGCTGCCGCGCGCTGAGCCGCATCCACCCGCGAACGATCCGATAGACGAACCAGATCGTGACGGCGATGAGCGGGATCCACACGAAGAGAATGCCGATGCCCAGCGTGAAGATGACGAAGAGCACGCAGAGTCCCACCCAGAGGACGCCGAACCAGAAGGTGCGGATCTGCCAGCGGAAGTGCGACTCGAGCCAGGTGCCCTGCGCCTCGGCGCGCTTCACGTAGTTCAGGATCACGGCGATGATCGACGGCCACCCGACAAGAAACGCCCCGATGACGGTGGCCGTGCCGAGAATGCCGGTCAGCAGGCTGAACGCGTGCAGGGCGTAGATGAGGGTCGTCCAGTTGGTCAGCGAACGCATGCGGTCATCGGGGAGAACGGTGGCGTCCATGGGGCAGTCACCTCGTCCGTATTATGCGGGCAGGATACGGGCGCGCGCAGGCCCGACCGCGCGCCGATCTATCTGACGATGTCCGCGCGCAAGCCGTTCAGGAAGCGCACGATGCGCCCGGTGAGCGCGGGATCGAAGCCCTGGGTCCAGGGTTCGGCCTCGCCGAGCGTGGCCGGGCTCTCCGCGGGCAGACCGCCCGTGCGATGCGCCTCGATCACCGCGCGCAGGTCGTCGAAGCCGCCGCCATGCCCGTACGGGGACGTCGCGGCGACCCCGCGCAGGCCGGGCGTGCGGAAGGCGCCCTCGGCGCGATTGACGCGGGGCGCCGGCGGCGGCGCCGTCGGCGCGTCGCTGAACAGGCCGTGACGCGAGAACTCGCTTGCGGCCAGGTCGGCGGCGCCCTCCGCGCGGCCGCGATCGGGCTGTCCGTCGGCGCGGGCGGTCGGAAACCGCAGGTTGTGAAACGCGTCGTTCGACAGGCGCGGCCCGAAGTGGCATTGCGCGCACCCAGCGTCCAGAAATGCCACGAGCCCGTCCTTTTCGGCGGGGCTCAAGGCGTCGATGTCGCCGGCGGCGTAGCGGTCGAGGGCCGTCGGTGCCACGCGGATCTGCCGCTCGAACGCGGCGAGCGCCTTGCCGACATTCGCGAACACGTCGGACACCGCGTGCTGATCGTCCGGCCGCATCCGCGCCCACGCCTCCGTGCCCGGCCGCGCGTGGAGCGGAAACCGCCGGCGATCGTCGAGGGCGGCCGGCAACGGCCCGAACACGGCCTCGTAGTCGGGCTGGTAGCGCGCCCGCAGCTGATGCGCCACATACAGCCGGTCCGAGCCCATCTCGTGCGGGTCCTCGATCGGCATCACCGCCTGGCTCCACACGGAATCGGCCCGGCCATCCCAGAACTGCGAGCGCGCCAGATCGAGCAGCACCAGCGGCGGCACGTTCCGCCGCGCGTTGCCCGTGCCGTAGGAGGGCCGGTTCTGGTGATCGGCAAAGAGGTGATCCGCGTTGTGACAACTGGCGCACGCGATCCCGGCCTCCGACAGCCCCTTGTCGAAGAACAGCGCGAACCCGAGGTCGGCCGCGAGGGGATCGTCGGCCACGCGATTGGTGGGATCGGGCGGGGTGGCCGCCGGCAGCCGCATGCCCCGGATGATGGCCCACTGATCGGGCGCGAAGAGACCGTCCACGCGCGCCGTGCGCGCGTGGACGGTGGCGGTTCCGCCGAGCGCGCGGTCGATCGCGTCGAGCAGCCGATCGGGATCAGGGTTCGCGAGCGTGGCCGCGACCGAACCGGTACGGCGATCGATCACCACGATACGCGGCAGGGGCGCCGGCAGCGGAAACACCGCTGCGAGCGTGCCGGGCTCGGCCAGCAGCGTCAAGGCCGCGCTGCGGGTCCTCGAGTGCCAGCGCGCGCCGGCCGCCGCATCCGCGGGTTGGTTGTCCTCGTCGGCAATGAGAAGATCGATGACCGCGACGCGGTCCCGATACCGCGCGGCAAGCGTCGGCGTCCATTCGGCCTGCCACTGGCACGTGCCGCACCAGGCCGCCTGGATCCGCACGACCCATACCTCGGCCCCGGCCGCCGTCGGGAGCGACGCCAGCGTGACTCGGCGGCCCATGAGATCGGTGAGGGGCCCGGCGTCCTGCGACCATTTCGCGAGGGCGCCTGGGCCGGCCCCGTCCTGCGCCTGCGCCGTGCGGCCGACTGCGCGGGTGGCGGCGATGGCCAGCCGCCAGACGGGGCGCGTCTCTCGGGTCATGTCGCGCGCGCGGCTCCG
>CAZFAT010000048.1:0-13433 GCA_964517075.1 uncultured Solibacteraceae bacterium | reverse complement strand
CGCGACAAGGTGGGGCCCAGGGCGCGCGCGGCCGTGGCCGCCGGCGCCGACGGCCTGCTGATCGAGGTGCACTGCGATCCCGACCACGCGCCGTCGGACGGAGCCCAGTCGATCTTCCCGGCCCAGTTCGAGCAGCTGATGGGCGAGTTGCGGGTAATTGCGCCGGCGATTGGACGCAGCGTGTGCGTCGAGTCAGTGGTGCGCCGCGGCTGGAGCCGGTAGGCCCGTGTCCGCGTCTCCCGCCGATCCAGCCTTTTCCCGCGTGGGCCTCATCGGCCTCGGACTGATTGGCGGGTCCATCGCGCTGCGGACGCGCCAATGCTTCCCGGAGACCGTCATCATCGGGCTCGATCGGCCCGATCGCACCGCCGCCGCCGAACGCCGGGGCGCCATCCATCAGACCGCATCCACGCTCGCCGATCTCGACGTCGTCGATCTCGTCGTGCTCGCAGTGCCCCCTCCCGCGATGCTCGAGATCGTGCCGCAGCTTACGCGGCTGCCCGCGGCGACCGTGGTGACGGACGTGGCGTCGACCAAGCGCCAGGTGGTGGCCGCCGCACGCGCCGCCGGGCTGCCGGCATTCGTTGGCGGTCACCCCATGGCCGGCAGCGAGCGCGCGGGCATCGAGCATGCGCGGGCCGACCTGTTTGCTGGTCGCCCGTGGCTGCTGGTGGAAGGCACGGGCAGCCCGGCGGTGAACGCGCGGGTGGAGCAGTTCGTCCGCGCGCTCGGCGCCGAGCCGCAGTGGATTGACGCCGAGGGGCACGACCGGCGCGTGGCGTACGTCAGCCACCTGCCGCAGCTGGTGGCCGTCGCGCTGATGAACGCGGCCGCCGATGGCGTGGGCCATGACGGGCTGCGGCTGGCCGGGCCGGCGTTCCGTGACATGACGCGGCTCGCCTCGAGTCCACCCGAGCTGTGGCAGGGCATCGTCCCGCCCAACGCGGACTTCGTCGCCGAGGCGCTTGGGCGCTTCCTCCGGAACCTGCCCGTCGGCCGCGACCTCTCGGAGGACGGGTGGGTGCGCGAAGCGTTCGATCGCGCGGGTGCCGCCCGTGCGCGCTGGCGCGGCGACGATACGTCGGGCGGCTGATCTGCGCGTCATGGCGCCGCTCTGGGAGCCGTCGGCCGCGCGGGTCGCCCACTCACGACTCACCAGGTTCATCCGCGACGCGGAAGCCGATGGTGCTGGTCCGTTTCCCGACTACGCGGCGCTCCACCGTTGGTCGATCGATCAGGCGCCGGCGTTCTGGCAGCAGGTGTGGACGTTCTGCCGCGTCATTGGCGATCCAGGCGAGCGGCTGGCGATCGACGTGCACCGCATGCCCGGGGCGCGGTTCTTTCCGGATGGACGCCTGAACTTTGCCGAGAACCTGCTCGGCCATGGCGCGACGGGGCCGGCGATTGTCGCGACCACCGAGGACGGCCGCGAGTGCGACGTGTCGTTCGAGGATCTCCGTCGCGACGTCGCCCGCGCCGCCGCCGCGCTGCGATCCGTGGGCGTGCAGCCGGGCGACCGGGTCGCGGGTCTCCTTCCCAATGTTCCCGAGACCGTCATCGCCGCGCTGGCCACGGCGGCGATTGGCGCCGTCTGGTCCACCTGCTCGCCGGACTTCGGCGTCGAAGGCGTCCTCGATCGCTTCGGACAGATTGAGCCGGTGGTGCTCGTCGGCGTCGACGGCTATCAGTACGCCGGCGTGCGGCATGACGTGTTGCCGAAGCTTGCGGCCGTGGCGGCGTCGCTGCCGGCGCTGAAACAGGTGGTCGTCGTGTCGATGCCACACCAGGCGCCGGCGGTCTGGCCTGCCGGAGCCGTCGCCTGGGATGACTGGCTGCACGGCGGCGACGGGGCCTCGCTGACGTTCACGCGGTTCCCCTTCACGCATCCCCTCTACATTCTGTATTCGTCCGGCACGACCGGCACGCCGAAGTGCATCGTGCACGGCGCGGGCGGGACGCTCCTCCAGCACCTCAAGGAGCATCAGCTGCACTGCGACGTCCGCGCGGGCGACCGCGTCTTCTACTTCACGACCTGCGGCTGGATGATGTGGAACTGGCTCGTGACCGCCCTGGCCTCGCAGGCGACGTTGGTGCTGTACGACGGATCGCCGATGCATCCGGACGGTTCGCGCCTGTTCGATCTCGCGGCGCGCACCGGCATGACGCTGTGTGGCGTGTCCGCGCGCTTCATCGACGCGGTGCGACAGGCGGGCCTTCGGCCGCGGCAGACGCACGACCTCTCCGCGGTGCGGACGATCACGTCCACCGGGTCGCCGCTGTCTCCGGAGAACTTCGACTTCGTCTACGACGCCGTGGCTCCCGACGTCCACCTGGCCTCGATTTCCGGCGGGACGGACATCGTGAGCTGCTTCGTGGGCGGCAATCCGAACGGCCCGGTCTGGCGCGGCGAGATTCAGGCCGCTGGTCTGGGCATGGACGTCGACGTCGTGGACGAGCAGGGCCGATCCGTGGACGACCGGCCTGGCGAGCTCGTCTGTTCGTCGCCGTTTCCGTCCATGCCGATTGGGTTCTGGACCGATCCGGGCGATGCCCGATACCGGGCGGCGTACTTCGAGCGCTTTCCGGGACGATGGCACCACGGTGACTGGATTCAGCGCACACCGCATGGCGGCTTCATCATCCACGGCCGGTCGGACGCGACCCTGAACCCGGGAGGTGTGCGGATCGGCACGGCGGAGATCTACCGGCAGCTCGAGGCGCTGCCCGAGATCGCGGAGGGACTCGCGGTGGGGCAGGCGTGGGGCGGCACCGAACGCATTGTCCTGTTCGTCCGCCTGGCGCCGGGGGCCGTGCTGGACGACACGCTGCGGCGCCGGATTGGACAACGGTTGCGCGAGCACGCGAGTCCCCGGCACGTCCCCGCCCGCATCGTCGCGATCGCCGATCTGCCGCGGACCCGCAGCGGCAAGCTCGTGGAACTGGCGGTCCGCGACGTGCTGCACGGGCGGCCCGTCACCAATCGCGAGGCGCTGGCCAATCCCGACGTGCTGGACTTGTTTCGCGATTTGCCGGAGCTGGGCACGTGAGCCGCGGTGACCGCGTCTCGCTGCCGGCGGCCGTGCGTCGCGCCATCGCGGCGCACGCGCGCGAGACGTATCCCGCGGAGTGCTGTGGGTTTCTGGTTGGGCACGGTGGCCGGATGGGCTTCGCGGTTCGAATGCGCAACGCGGCTGGCAGCGACCGCCGGTATCGGATTGACGATCGCGCCCACATCGAGTTGCGCAGGATCCTTCGTGCGTGTGCGCCCCCGTTGGAGATTGTGGGCGTCTATCACTCTCATCCGAATGGCCCGGCCGCGCCGTCCGACACCGACCGCGCCGAAGCCCATTATCCTGGCTGGGTGCATGTGATTGTCGCGTGCAACGGGCGTCGCGTGCGGTTCGGCGCGTTTCGAATCGTCCGGGGGCGATCGCACCGCGTCGTGCTCGGCTGACGCGCGCACGAACGCCTGAAGTATCATCGTTCGCTTGCCGCACCCGTCCTTCGCCTCGTCCGTGTTCACCGGTCTTCCGTCGCGGCCCGCGGAGGCCGCGGTCGATGTGTTGTTCGTGCCCGTCTTCGATGGAGAGGATCACGCCGGCGACCTCGCGGGATTTGACGAGGCGGTCGGCGGCGAGTGGCGTCGCGCGCTCGCGTCGGGTGAGTTCCGCAGGAAGCTCTACACGACCTTCGTCGCGCGCGTATCGGAGCCGGGATGGAAGCCCCGCAGCCTCGCGTTCGTCGGCGCCGGCTCCCGTCAGGATGCCGACCCGCAGCGGCTGCGACGCCTGGCGGCCGCCTGCGGTTATGCGGCGCGCGAGCGCGCCGCGCGCTCGGTGGGCTGGCTCGTGCGAACGGGCGGCGATGTCGCCCTGTGGGCGGCGGCCGCCGCCGACGGGTTGTCTGCGCCCGAGTTTCTATCCTCGTCCTACAAGAGCGCCGCCGAGGCGCCCGCCTACCCGGAGCGGTGCGTCATTGTCGCCCCTGGCGCCGAGGGCCGAACGCTCGACGAGGCCGTACGCCGCGGTCGCATCACTGGCGAGTGTGCGAACTTCGCCCGGGCGCTGGCCAACGAGCCGGGCAACGTCTTGACGCCTCGCGAGTTCGCGTCGAGGGTCTCGGCGGCGCTCGGCGATGTCGGATTGGCCGTCGAGGTGCTCGACGAAGAGGCGATTGCCAGCCTCGGCATGCGGCTGTTGCTCGGTGTCGCGCAGGGCAGTGCCGAGCCCCCGCGAATCATCGTCATTCGTCACGATCCACCGGGTGCGCCCGAGTCGCCCGTGCTGGCGTTCGTCGGCAAGGGCGTCACGTTCGATTCGGGCGGCATCTCGATCAAGCCGGCTGACGGCATGGATCGCATGAAAGACGACATGGCCGGCGGCGCCGCCGTCGCCGGTGCGATGCGGGCGCTCGCTCAGCTTGGCGGATCGTGCCGGATCCTGGGCATCATTCCCACAACGGAGAACATGCCCGGCGGGCGCGCCACCCGGCCCGGCGATGTCATTGCCGGCGCCAGCGGCACGACCATCGAAATCATCAACACCGACGCGGAGGGCCGCCTTATTCTGGCCGATGCGCTCTGGTACGCCGGCCAGCAGGGAGCCACGCACCTCGTCGATGTCGCGACGCTGACGGGGGCCTGCGTCGTGGCGCTCGGCCGCTCCGTGTCGGGACTCTTCGGCACGCCGCCGGCGTGGGTGGACGCCGTGCGCGCCGCGGCCCAGCGCGGCGGCGATCGCGTCTGGCCGATGCCGATTTACGAAGAAGCGCGCGAGGAACTGCGGAGCGAGATCGCCGACATGGCCAACGCGGCCAGCCGCGCCGGAGGCGCGATCACCGCCGCGGCCTTTCTGCGCGAGTTCGCCGAGGGCCGCCCCTGGGCGCATCTCGACATCGCCGGGACCGCCTGGGCCGAAGACAAGAAGCCCTACCAGCCGAAAGGCGCCACGGGCGTCGCCGTGCGGATGCTCATTGAGCTCGGGATGTCGGTCGGGCGGTCGGATCGGGGATGAGCGGACTGACCGGGGGCGGATGGTCCGCCTCGAGCGGGAAACGCCGCCGCCAACCCAACAGGAGCACCGACAGTACCCCACCGAGCGCAATCGCGATCAGGAGCAGCACGCCGGCCACGCCGAGCGAGCCCACGACGACGTCCTTGATGGTCAGCTCGTCGGCGGGCGTCTTCTGGATGGTGACGATGAACGCGTCGGGCCGGGACGTCTGCACGGGCGATCTCGCCCTCCAGTTTACCGCCCTTCCTGCCTGAGGGCGACGGCCGGCGCGCTTTTCAACGCGGCCTGATACTTCAGAATGGCGTCGAACAGTCCCTGAGCCACGGCGTCCCGGCCGGCGGGGAGCTTGAGGGCGGAGGCCTCCGTCCGGTTGGTGATGAATCCAATCTCGGCGAGAATACTCGGCATTTGCGCGCCGATCAGCACGACAAAGGGCGCCTGCTTCACGCCGAGGGACCTCACCGACCGGCGCTTGGCCGACAGGGCGCGGACCAGGGCCGACTGCACCAGGCTCGCCAGTTCGCGCGACTCCGCCAGCTTGTTGTTCAGGGCAATCGCCTTCAACAGGCTCGGCAGCGTTCCCATCGTCTTGGCGCTGGTGGCGTTCTCGCGGGCGGCGAGCGCCTCGGCCTGCTGGTTGCTGGCGAAGTTGAGGAAGTACGTTTCGATGCCCGAGGTCGCGATCCGCGGGCTGGCATTCGCATGGATCGAGACGAACATGTCCGCGTTCTCGCGGTTAGCGATGGCCGTGCGCTCTTCGAGCGACACGAACGTGGCGGTGCGCCGCGTCAGGACGACGTCCACACCTTCCTCGCGCAGCAGCGCTTCGAGCCGCAGCGCCACGTCGAGCACGAGGTCCGCTTCGGTGAGGCCATTGGCCTGGGCGCCAGGATCGTGTCCACCATGGCCGGGATCGATCACCACCCGTGACACGCTGAGACCGAGTTGCCGGGCGAGCGAGTAGTTGCCTCGGCTCGTGACCGCCGCGGCGGCCGGCGCCGGTGGAGCAGGAACGGCCGGGGCAGGTGGCGACGCGGTGGCTGGCGCGGGCCGCGATGATGTCCCGGGTGCGACGGTCGTGGCCGCCACCGTCGGCGGCGGCGTCGTCGCTGTGGGGAGGGGCGCCTCCTGGCGGGCCGCGGTCGCGGTCGCTGCCGGCGGGGCCATGGCGGTCAGCTTCGCCGATGGCGATGGGAGCGCCACGCGCGGCAACGCCTCGGACTCCACATCGATGACCAGACGGAACGGGTTGTACAGCGGAAAGCTGCTGTAGCGTGGTTTGCCGGTGACGTCGAGGACGACACGGCTCGTCCCGTCCGGGTGCACGCCCACGCGGGTGCCCTTGACGAGCCGGCCCGACACGGTCGCCAGCGCCTGGTCGATCAAGGCGGGGGCCACGGCGGTACGCGTCAGATCCACGAAGATTCGATCCGGGGCGTCGAGCCGGTCCGCGGAGTAAGACACTTCGCGCGTGAGTTCGATCGTGATCCGGTCGCCCTGCGGCAGCGGCGTGTGGGTAATGGCGCGCACGGCGGCGCCGCCGCCCGGTGGGAGGGGAGCGGTCGAACCGGGCGGGGACGAGGGGGCCTCGGCCGAGGCGGTAACCGAAATCGGGTCCCGATCCGGCCCACTGGCCAGCGCAGGCTCCAGGGACGGCAGCTCCCGTGTGGCGAGCGAGCTGTGCGGGTACTCGCGCTTGAGCCATGCCAGCAGGCCCGTCGCCCTGAGCCGATCGGTCGCCTGGCCGTAGCGCGCATGCGCCAGTTGCAGCACCCCCGCGGCCTGCCAGAGCGCGTTGTCCGAGAAACCGCTTCTTGGATTTCGACGGACGATTGCCTCATACGAGGCCGCAATGGCGCGCAGGGACTCGAGCGTCGGGGCGGGGGCCTCGCGCGCGGCAGCTTCGCGGAGCAGGGCGCGCTCGTACTGCTCGGCCGGCCCCGCCTGGCCCGCCGCCAGGGCCGGCAGCGCGACGAGGAACGCCAGGGCGAGCGTCAGGCCGCGGCCAGCGGGGCCCGGCAGCGGGGAAAGGGCGGGCATGGCCATCATTTCAGCTGGGCGTCCACGACTTCGAAGTAGCTCTGGTCCACGAGCACCTCGCGTTTGCCTCCGGCCGCTGGCGATACTACCCCCTCGACCTCCATCATGTCGACGAGCCGGGCCGCGCGGCTGAAGCCGATGCGGAGCCGCCGCTGGAGGTAGGAAATCGACGCCTGGCCGCTCGACACGACGATGCGGGCGGCCTCGTCGTAGAGGTCGTCCTTCTCGAGCTCCACCCTGTCCATGGCGGTTTTTTCGTCGGCGGTGATGGTCGTGTCGTACACGGGCCTCCCTTGCTTGCGCAGGAAGCTGCAGATGCGGGCGGTCTCCTGCTCGGAGATGTACGGCCCGTGGATGCGCACGAAGCGCGCCGCGGCCGGCGGCAGGAAGAGCATGTCGCCCTGGCCGAGCAACTGCTCGGCGCCGTTGCCATCCAGGATTGTCCGCGAATCGATGCGCGAGGCGACGCGAAAGGCGATGCGGGCCGGCAGGTTCGCCTTGATGACGCCCGTGATGACGTCCACCGAGGGACGCTGCGTCGCGAGGATCAGATGGATGCCGACGGCCCGGGCCATCTGCGCGAGGCGCGCGATGGATTCCTCGACCTCGTTGCCCGCGACCATCATCAGGTCCGCCAGTTCGTCGATGATGACCACGACGTAGGGCAGCAGGCGCAGGTCGCTGCCGTCGGGCGCCTGCGCTTCCTTGCTTTCGGCGAGCTGCGCGCGGACGTTGCGATTGTATTGATCGATGTTGCGCACGCCGTGCGCGGCCAGCGACTTGTACCGCTCCTCCATCTCGCGGACGGCCCACCGGAGCGCGTTCGCGGCCTGCTTGGGATCGACGACCACGGGCGTCAGCAGGTGCGGGATCCCTTCGTACATGCCCAGCTCCAGCCGCTTCGGGTCGATCATGATGAAGCGGACTTCGTCCGGGCTCGCGCGGAACAGGATGCTGCTGATCATCGCGTTCACGCTGACCGACTTGCCCGCGCCGGTCGATCCGGCGATCAGCAGGTGAGGCATCGCCGCCAGATCGCCGACGAACGGATCGCCGTTGATCGTCTTGCCAAGCGCCAGCGACAGCTTCGAGGTCGAGTGCGCCCAGGTCTCCGACTCGAGCAATTCGCGCAGCGTGATCGGCTCGCGGTGCGGGTTCGGAATCTGGATGCCGACCGTCGCCTTGCCCGGGATCCGATCGATCAGGATGGACTCGGCCTGCATGGCCAGGCAGAGGTCGTCGGCCAGTCCCGTGATGCGGCTGTACTTCACGCCCGCGTCCGGCTTGAACTCGTACGTCGTCACGACCGGCCCGGGATGGATCTGCACGACGGCCCCGACCACCGAGAACTCGCGCGACTTCTCTTCGAGGAGGCGCGCCGCGGCGACCAGTTCGCGCTCGTCGATCTTCCGGTGGTCCTTCGGGGCGTCCAGGATCGTCACCGGAGGCAGCGTGAAGGTGCCCGGGCGGCGTTCGGCCGGCGCCTTCGTGTCGTCGGCAAGCGGCAGGGGCAGGGGCTGCGGCACCGGGGTCGGGGTCGGGCGCCGGATCGCCGGCGGGCGAGCCGACGCGGGCGCTCCGCGCGCGCCCTGGTCCTCGTCCTCGTGATCGGCATCGTCCTCGGGTTCCGGCATGGCGCGGGCCCGCGCCGCGCGCAGCCGCTCGGCGGCATCCGCGGCCTTCGTGGCAATCTCGGGGGCGCGCTCACGCCCCGCCTTCTTCACGTGTTTGTCGACAATCTGCTGCCGCTGCCGCTCGCGCTCGCGGTCCTCGCGCCAGTCACGCCAGCGCGCGATGAGTCCGCGGTGCCGGCGCAGTCGAATCGCGACGGTGCTCGCCGCGCGGCCGAACGAGAACTGCGTCGACAGGATGATGGACAGCGCGAGGAGCGTGAGCAGCAGAATGGCCGCGCCGGTCCCATTGAGGTACATGGAGAGGCCCTTCGCCGCCAGGCTGCCAATCAGCCCGCCCGCCGTCGACTCGCGGCCGGTGAACGCGCTGGTGGCCAGCGTGAAGAGGCCGGCCAGGCACGTCACGAAGAGTCCGACGCCGACGGTCTTCGTGTAGCCGGCGTCCACCTTCGTGCACCAGAAGTAGTGCCACCCGATGATGCCGAGGAGCGGCGGCAGCAGCAGGGAGGGGTAGCCGACGAGCTGCCGCGAGAGTTGCGCCACGAACGCGCCGACCCGGCCGGCAAAGTTGGCCACGTCGCCCGGCGGCGCGTTCGAGATGTTGAAGAACCACACCGGGTCGTTCTGCTCGTAGGTCAGCAGGGCAATCAGCCAGATGAGTGCGGCCGCGAACAGGACGACGCCCGTCAGCTCACTGACGCGGCGGGACAGGGCAGAGTCGGCCACAGTTTTCCTCACACCTCGAGCACGACCGGCAGCACCAGGGGCCGCCGGCTGGCGCGGCGGCGGAACAGCCGCTGCAATTCCAACCGGACCCGCTCCTTGAGCAGCCCCGGGTCGGTGCGTTCCTCGACGGGCGCCGTCTCGATGGCGCGCGCCAGCAGGCCCGGCGCCTCTTTCAGGACGGCGTCGTGCCGCGCGTCAATCGCCAGGCCCCGCGTGATGATTTCCGGCGTCTGTTCCAGCATCCCCGTCTGGGCGTTGATCGCGACGACGGCGACGACGACGCCATCACCTGCCAGGTGCCGGCGATCGCGGAGGACCTCGCCCGCAATCTCGCCGGTCCGGGTGCCGTCGATCAGTGTCCGGCCCGACGCCACCCGGTCGGCTACGCGGCCGCCCGTGCCATCGAACCGGATGACGTCGCCGTCTTCGGCCATCAGGATTTCGGTGCCCGGCGCCACGAGCGCGGCCATGCGCGCGTGACGCGCGAGCTGCCGGTACTCCCCATGTATCGGCACGAAGTACTGCGGCTTGACGAGCGAGAGCAGCAGCTTCAGTTCCTCGCCGCTGCCGTGTCCGGAGACGTGGACGTGCTTGTCCTGGTCGGTGACGAGCGTCGCGCCCCGGCGGGCGATGTGGTTCATGAGCCGGCCGACCGCCTTCTCGTGGCCCGGGATCACCCGCGCCGAGAAGACGACCACGTCGCCCTTCTGGAGGCGGACGTGCCGGTGGTCGTCAATCGCAATCCGCGGCAGGGCGGCGAAGGGCTCCCCCTGGGAGCCGGTGCAGAGGCACAGCACGTCCCCGGGCGGGTAGTCGGCGACCTCGGCATCGCGAATCTGCACGCCCGGCGGCAGCCGCAGGTGGCCCGTCCGCTCCGCGATTTGCGACGTCTGCTGCATTCCCCGGCCGACAAAGGCGACCTTGCGGTCGAACTGCTCCGCGAGATCCGCGAGCAGTTGCAGCCGGTAGACGCTCGAGGCGAAAGCCGTGACCACGATCTTGCCCGGCGCGCTGCTGAACACTTCCTCGAACCCGTCGATGACCTCGCGCTCCGATCCGGTGACGCCGGGCCGATCCGCGTTCGTACTGTCCGAGAACATGGCCAGGACGCCGCTCGCGCCCAACTCGGCGAAGCGGTGCAGGTCGACGGGCTGGCTGTCGAGTGGGGTCTGGTCGATCTTGAAATCGCCGGTGTGCACGATCGTGCCGGCGGGCGTGTGGACGGCGACGGCCAGGCAGTCCGGCATGCTGTGCGTCACGCGAAGGAACTCGATGCGGAACGGTCCTGCCGTCACCGACTGGCGCGGCGAGACCGCCACGAGGCGGCCCGCGTGATCGATGCCGTGCTCGTCGAGCTTCGGCGTCATGAGGGCGAGCGTGAACGGGCTTGCGTAGATCGGTCCGGTCACGCGGTCGAAGACGTAGGCGACGGCGCCGATGTGGTCCTCGTGGCCGTGCGTGAAGACGGCCGCGTCAATCCGGCCGCGATAGGCGTCGAGTGCGCTGAAGTCGGGAATGACGAGATCGACCCCGAAGAGTTCGGGCTCCGGGAACATCACGCCGGCGTCGATCAGCAGGGCAGACCCCTGGCAGGCGACGACCAGCATGTTCATGCCGAACTCGCCGAGCCCGCCGAGCGCGATGACATCGACCGTCGGCGCCGCGGGGGCGCCTTCCGAAACCGGCAACGAAGCGTCCTGACTCACCCGGACACGTGTCCCCCGTCGCCAGCCGGCGCGGAACGAACACAGCCGCGGCGCAAGCGCGCCGCCCAAATGGCTCGAGGTGTCCGGCCTGGAGGGTCGCTGGGAAGTGACCCAAAAACAGGCGGGAAAACGCGAAAACTATAGCACAGCCGGGCGCCGCACCGTAGCCAGCAGGTCGGCGAGCCTGGCGAGTTCGTCGAGCCGCAGGGTCTCCGGCCGGCGCCGGCCATCCAGACCCGCCACGGCGAGCACAGCCGGACCGGTCGGATCGAACCGCTTCAGCGCGTTCGCCAGGGTCTTCCGGCGCTGACTGAAAAGGGCCTTCACCAGCCGTTCGAACAGCCGGAGGTCGCCGATGAACACGGTGGGGGGCGTGAACGTCAGGCGGAGCACCGTGGAATGCACCTGCGGCTTCGGCACGAACGCTCCCGGCGGCACGTCGAGCAGCCGCGTGATCGTCGCGTGCAGACTCAGCAGGATCGTCAGCACGCCGTAGGCCTTTGATCCCACCCGGGCCAGCAGCCGATCGGCCACTTCCCGCTGCACCATCACGGTAGCGTCGGTGAAGCACGCGTCCTGCTGCTGCAGCGCGATCAGCCGGAACAAGATCGGCGAGGCGATGTAATACGGCAGGTTCCCCACGACGCGAAAGCGACGCGCCAGCGGCGCGTCGCCTCCCGTCTGCGCGCCGCGCTGGGGCTCGAGGCCGGTGAGATACGGCACCACGTCGGCCGTCAGGATGTCGGCCGCGAGCATCGTGACGTTTGGCGGCACCCGCGGCAGCAGGTCCGCGAAGAGCCGCCGATCGACCTCGACGGCGAGGACGGGGGCGCCGGCGGCCGCGAGCGGGAGCGTCAGTGCGCCAGTGCCCGGTCCGATCTCGAGGAACACATCGCCCGGCCTCGGGTCGATGGCCTGGATGACGCGCGAGGCCCAGTTGGGGGCGAGATAGTGCTGGCCGAGCCGCTTGAGCGGCCGAGGCGCCCGCGCTGGCCGGCTACCCGACCGGCTCGTCGGCCGGGTCGTCCGTCTCGTCGTCGCCCGTCTGCCGCCAGTACTGTTCTTCAATCGCTTCAATCTCCTCTTCGGTGAGGCCGAAATAGTGTCCGATCTCGTGAATCAGCGTCTCGCCAATAGCCACCACGAGATCGTCCTCGTCGTCGCTCGCCTCCTCGATCGGGAGCTGAAAGATGGTGATCTTGTCGGGCAGGACGTTGCCATGCGCCCAGGGCCGTTCGGTCAGTGGCGTGCCCTGGTACAACCCGAGCAACGTATCAGGCGGCTCGATGCCGACCTCGGCGAGCACGTCGGGCGTCGGCACGTCCTCGATCACGATGGCGATGTTCTGTAGCGCTTCGCGAAACGCCGGTGGGATGGTCGCGAGCGCTTCATCCACGTATCGCCGGAACGCTTCGCGTGTCATCGGCGGATGCGGCGGACGGGGGCGCCGGCGGCCCGCGCCTGCGGGCCCAGCGACCTGTAGTACGCGCAGACGCGGCGCAGCAGACAGCGATCGCAGAGCGGCTTGGGCCGGCACACCCGACGGCCGTGCAGGATGAGCGCATCGGACATGCGAGTCCACCGCACGGGCGGCAACCGCGCGCACCAGGCCGCTTCGAGCAGTTCTGGATCGATCGAGCGCGAGATGCCCAGGCGGTTGGTCACGCGCAGCACGTGACGGTCCACGGGGAATCCGGGGACGCCCAACGCGTGGCCGAGGACGACATTCGCCGTCTTTCGGCCCACGCCGGGCAACTCGATCAGCGCCGTCATGGACGGTGGCACTTCGCCGCCATGCTGCTCGACGAGGCCGCGCGCCATGCCGATGAGCGCGCGGGTTTTCATCCGGAAGAACCCGGTCGGCTGAATCTGGGGCTCCAACTCTTCCGGTGGAGCCTTCGCCAGGACGTGTGCGTCGGGATAGCGCCGGAACAGCGCCGGGGTGACCTGGTTGACGCGTGCATCGGTGCACTGCGCCGAGAGAATCGTTGCGACCAGGAGCTCGAAGGCGTTGCGGTAATGCAGCTCGGTCGTGGCGCCAGGATGCTGCTGGTCGAGGAGGTCGGCGATCTGAACGGCGTGGCGGCGGTCGGCCGCCGATGCCGTGACCGGCCGGGCCGACGCGGCTGGCGGGCGCGTGCGCCGGGCGGACGTGCGCGGCGGCCGCGCCTGCGGACGGTCGGCCATGACCGCGGGTTAGTGCAGCGGGCCCTTGGACAAGCCGGGCGTCTGGGCCGACTGCGTGTCTTGAGCCGCGCGCATCTGTTCCTGGAGGGCCGCAATCAGACCCGGGACGATCGAAAACGGCACGGCGAGCC
>CAZFAT010000047.1:0-2535 GCA_964517075.1 uncultured Solibacteraceae bacterium | reverse complement strand
GTCGGCGCCCACGGCGACGATGCGCCCGTCCTGAACGAGCACGGTGGCCTTCTCCAGGCGCGGGCCGGACACCGGATAGACCGTGCCGCCGACAATCGCAAGCGTTGGCGTCTGGCCGGTCACCGCCGCCATCAACCCGACGACCACGATGGCGAGCGGCATCAGGTGTCGCAGTCGAGTCATCGGGTGGCCTCCCGGGGACGCACGTAGCCCAGCTCGAAGTCGGTGCGCCAGCTCGGTGTCGGGCGATCGTAGCGGAGCACGCCGTCGATCCAGATCTGGTCGGCCTTCGTGTAGACGCTGAACGGATTGCCCGACCAGAGCACGACGTCCGCCCGTTTGCCGACCTCGAGTGATCCGACCTGCTCCTCGATCCCGAGCGCCCAGGCTGGATTCAGCGTGATCCACTTGATCGATTCCGTCTCGGGGATATCGAGCCCGAGCGCGCGGCCGGCGGCCATTCCCTTGGCCGCGTCCTGGTTGAGCCGCTGCGCGCCGATCGGATCGTCCGAGTGCACGATGGCGCGCGCGCCCGCGGCGTGGACCAGCGCCAGATTGCCGCGCACGCCATCGAGCGCCTCCATCTTGAATCCACCCCAGTCGCTCCACATCGACGCGGCAATCCCGCCGGCCTGGAGCAGATCGGCGACCTTGTACGCCTCGACCGAGTGGTGAAACGAGCGGATCGAGTAGCCGAATTCCTTCGCCATGTCGATCATCACCGCCATCTCATCCGATCGATAGCAGTGGTTGTGGACGAGGATGTTGCCGCGCAGAACCTCGGCGAGCGTCTCGAGTCCCAGATTCCGCGTGGGCGGTTCGCCGGTCGGCTTGGCGAGCCATCGATCCCACCGCTCGCGGTAGGCCTGCGCCTCGATCCAGGCCGCGCGATAGCCGGCGACGTTGCCCATGCGCGTCGAGGGCCCACGCGCGAGGTAGACGCGCTTCGGATTCTCGCCACACGCCATTTTCAGCCCGTAGGGCGCGCCGGGGAATTTCATCTCCTGCACCGTGCGGGCGGGCACCACCTTCACCGTCACGCTGCGCCCGCCGATGAGGTTGGCCGAGCCCGGCAGAATCTGGAGTGTCGTGGTCCCGCCCGCGAGGATGCGGGGAAACTGCGGGTCCTGCGGCCAGACGGAATGCTCCGCCCAGACATTCGCGGTGACCGGATTGGTCATCTCGTTGCCGTCGCTCAGGGCGGGCACCTCCGGCGCCGAGTAATCGCCAGCGTGCGAGTGCGTGTCGATCAAGCCGGGCGTCACGTATCGGCCGCCGGCGTCGATCACCACCGCCCCGGCCGGAGCCGTGACGTTCGTGCCGACCGCGGCAATCCGTCCATCCGCCAGCAGAATCGCGCCGCCTTTGATCAGCGGACCGGCCGCCGTGAGGATGGTCGCGTTGCGGATCAGCGTCGGCGTGGCGGTGGGCGCCTGGTAGGTGCTCGGGAACGGGTCGGCCTTGGGTCGTGCGACCAGCCCACGGGCCGGCTCGCGGCCCGATGTCGCCGCACTCCCCGAGGTCGCGCGCACACTCGCGCACCCGGCCCCGACGAGCGCCAGCGCGCCGACGAGCAGCGGCAGCGTCCTGACAGAACGACTTCCCATCGAGGACGGATCCTACCGCCCTTCTCCTGAAGTCCGGTAAGCCTCGACCGCCTCACGAAGGGTGGCAACGGTCGACGCGTGCGCAGGGTCGGCCGCAAGGTTGCGGGTCTCGTTGGGATCGCGTTCCATGTCGTACAGCTGGACACCGGTCTTCCCCGCGGCCCACTCGATGTACCGCCACTGCGGCGTGCGGACCGCATAGCCGGTGCGCGCCTGGCTGAACGCGCGCTGCCGAACGGCCGTGCCCGGATTGTCGAGCATGGGTCGCAGACTGACGCCCTCGATCTCGGCCGCGGGCGACAGGCCGGCGAGATCCGCGAGCGTGCGGTAGAGGTCGACCAGCGCGACGATGCCGGCGGCGACGCGGCCGTTTCCTTTCGCGCGCGGCGCGGCGACGATCAGCGGCACACGCGCGCTGTTCTCGAAGAGGCTCTGCTTCTGCCAGAGCCCGTGGTCGCCCAGGTGATAGCCGTGGTCGCTGGTAAAGACCACCACGGTATTCTGCCGAAGTCCGAGGCGGTCGAGGGCGGCCAGCACGACGCCCACCTGCGCGTCCATGAAGCTGGTCGCGGCGCGGTAGGCCTGGATCGCCTCCCGGCGGCGTCCGTCCGTCATCTTGTCCTGGACAGCCATCGCGCTGCCGTAGGCGGGAGCCGGCGTCCGCGTCCGGTCATCCTCGCTCAGGACCGGAAGCGTGATGCGATCCGGCGGATACAGGTCGAAGTACTGCTTCGGCGCCACGTACGGCGTGTGCGGCCGGTAGAACCCCACGGCGAGGAAGAACGGCTGTTTGTTGCGCGCGAACCGTTCGAGGAGCCGCACGCCTTCGCGCGCGCCGATGCCATCGGTCTGCTCCTCGTCCGGTGTATCGTCGGGATACCAGCTCAACGTTCCGCCGTAATTGCCGGGCTGGCCGATGGTGATGATG
>CAZFAT010000046.1:0-5304 GCA_964517075.1 uncultured Solibacteraceae bacterium | reverse complement strand
GTCGCCGTGCGCGCGGCGCTAACCATGCACGCCTCCCGTCGCCGGCAGTTCGTCGTCGGCGTGGCTGCGCCCGATGCGCCCTGGCGCCACGGACCGAATGAGGACATAGAGCACCGGAATGAAGACGATCGACAGCATCGTGGACGCCAGCATGCCGCCCGCCACGGCCGTGCCCACGGAGTTGCGCGCCGCCGAGCCGGCGCCGGTCGCCAGCGCCAGCGGCAGCACGCCCAGGATGAAGGCGAACGACGTCATGAGAATGGGCCGCAGGCGGATCCGCGCCGATTCCACCGCCGCCTCGACTATGGATCGGCCCTGCGCGCGGAGCTGCTCGGCGAACTCGACGATCAGGATCGAGTTCTTGGCGGCGAGCCCAATCAGCATGACCAGTCCGATCTGGCAGAACACGTCGTTGGTGAGGCCGCGCGCCCACTGCGCGCCCAGCGCGCCGAACACGGCGAGCGGCACCGCCAGCAGAATGATGAACGGCAGCACCCAGCTCTCGTACTGCGCGGCGAGCACCAGATACACGAGCAACAAGCTCAACCCGAAGATGTTCACGGCCTGCGCGCCGCCGGTGATTTCCTCGAGGGCCTGCCCCGCCCACGCGTAGCTGAATCCGGCCGGCAGGGTCTCCGCGGCGATGCGATCCATCGCCTGCAGTGCCTGTCCCGAGCTGACGCCGGGCGCCGGACCGCCGGTGATCTCGGTCGATCGAAACAAGTTGAAGTGGCTGATGACGGTCGGCGCCGTCGTCTCTCGCAGCGTCACGACCGTCTCGAGCGGCACCATCGAGCCCGTCGATGACCGCGCGTAGTACTGGCGAAGATTGGACGGCGCCGCGCGGTATTCCTGATCGCCCTGCACGTAGACGCGATACGGGCGATTATTGAAGTCGAAGTCGTTCACGTACTGCGATCCCAGGAGCACGGCCAGGGCGTCGGTCACCTCGCGAATCGGCACGCCCAGGCTGCGCGCGCGGTCGCGATTGATGTCCACGACGATCTGCGGGTCGTTGGCGGTGAAGGTGCTGAACAGGCCGGTGACCTGTCCCGACTGGTTGCCGGCCGCGGCGATCTGCTGGGTGACGCTCGCGAGCCGGGTGATGTCGCCGCCGGACTGATCGAGCACCTGGAACTGGAATCCCCCGAACGCCGACAACCCCTGAATCGACGGCGGCGCCACGGGAATCACGATCGCCCCCGGAATGCCCATGAGCGGCCCGCGAATCCGGTTGAGCACGGCCTCGAGCGACTGGTCGGGACCAGACCGCTCTGCCAGGTCCTTCAGGCGGGTGAACATCAATCCCTGATTCGCGGCCGAGCCGCTGAAGCTGAAGCCGGCCACCGAGAACGCCGTGAGGATCTCCGGCTGCTGCATCATCACCGCCTCAGCCGCGCGCGCGATTCCTTCCGTGTACTCGAGCGAGGCCCCGGCGGGCGCCTGCAGAATCGTGATGAAGTAGCCTTCGTCTTCGCTCGGGACGAACGACGAGGGTACGGCGCGGTAGACGAGCCAGGTGCCGGCCAGCGACAGCAGGAACAGCGCCAGCACCGGCAGCCGCCAGCGCAGCAATCCGCGCACGAGCCGCACGTACGCGTCGGTGCCCGCGTCGATCACGCGATTCACTCCGGTGAAGAACCACCCGTGTTCGTGCGATTCCTTCTCGAGAAGGATGGCCGACAGGGCGGGGGTGAACGTCAGCGCATTGAACACGGACAGGAGCACCGCAAACGCGATCGTCAGCGAGAACTGCTGATACATCCGGCCCGTCGTGCCCGGAAAGAACGCCACGGGCACGAACACGGCAATCAGCACGACGCCGATGACGACCACGGCGGAGAAGACCTCGCCCATCGCGTCGATCGCGGCACGTCGGGCGCGCTTGCCGTACTCGCGCATGTGCCGTTCCACGTTCTCAATGACGACAATCGCGTCGTCGACCACGATGCCGGTGGCGAGCACGATGCCGAAGAGCGTCAGCGTGTTGATCGAAAAGTCGAAGAGCTTGACGAACGCAAACGTCCCAATGAGCGAGACCGGAATCGTGATCGCCGGGATGATGGTGCTCCGCCAATTCTGCAGGAACAGGAACATCACGAGGATGACCAGGCCGATGGCTTCCGCCAGCGTCCACAGCACCTCGCGGATCGACTCGCGGACCACGCCGACGTTGTCGAAGGCGATCAGCGCTTCGAGACCTGGCGGGAACTGGGCCCGCAGCCGGTCCATCTCCTCGCGCACGTCGTCGAACACCTCGATGGCGTTGGCCGTGGGCAACAGCTGGATGCCGATCCCCGACGCCTCGAGGCCCCCGAAGCGCAAGCGCGACGCGTAGTTCTCGGCACCAAGCTCCACCCGGCCCACATCGCGGACCCGCACGAGCGCGCCGTCGCGGCCCGCCTTGACCACGACCTGCTCGAACGCCACCACGCCATCGAGCCGGCCCTCCACGCGGACGCTGACCTGAAACATCTGGTCGGCCGCGGCGGGCGAATCGCCCACGCTGCCCGCCGCGACCTGGACGTTCTGCTCCCGCAGCGCCGCGACGACGTCGCCGGCCGTCAGCCCGCGGCCGGCCAGCTTGGCCGGATCGAGCCAGAGCCGCATGGCGAACTTGCGCTCGCCGAAGATGATGATGTTGCCGACGCCCGGAATCCGCTTGAGCGCGTCCCGAATGAACACGTCGATGTAGTTGCTGATGAAGAGCGAGTCATAGCGATTGTCGCGCGAGAAGACGCCGACGGCGCCGAGAAACCCCGCCGTGTTCTTCGCCACGCTCACGCCGTTGGTGCGGACTTCCAACGGCAGCCGGCCCAGGGCCTGGTTGACGCGGTTCTGGACGTCCACCGCCGCCAGGTCCGGATCGCGCCCGATCTCGAACGTCACGTTGATATTGCTGAACCCGGAGTTCGTGCTCGACGAGCGGATGTGCATCATCCCCTCGACGCCGTTGATGGCCTGCTCGAGCGGGGTCGTGACGCCGCTTTCGACCGCCTGGGCATTCGCGCCCGTGTAGAACGCCGAGACCGAAACGGACGGCGGCGTCAAGTCGGGATACCGCGCAATGGGCAGCGTTGGAATCGAAATCGCGCCGGCCAGGATGACCAGCAGCGAGCAGACGGTCGCGAGAATCGGGCGACGGATGAAGAGTGCGCTGAACACCTACGGCCGCCCTCCCTGCCCGGGCGCGGCCGGCGCCGCCGCTGGCGGTCCGGCCGCCACTGGCGAGCCGTCGCCAATCTTCTGGACGCCGGACACGATCAGCCGATCGCCCGCCGCCAGGCCGGACCGCACCACGTAGTTGTTGCCGATCACACGCCCAAGCTCGACGGGCCGCTGTCGCGCAATCAGCGCGCCGCCAGGGCCGGCGTCGGCTACGAAGACGAAGTACTGGCCGCTCACGCGCGACACGGCCACGACCGGCACGGTCAGTCCCGGCTCCATGCTGAAGATCACGTGCGCCCGCACGAACTGGTCCGTGCGGAACCGGGCGCCCCGGGCGTCCACCGGCGCCTTCACCAGCACGGTCTGCGTCTCGTCCACCGACGGCGCGACAAAGCTGATGCGCTCGGTGGCGATCGTCTCCCCTTCGTCGTCCACCAGACGCACGGCGAGGCCGGGCTTGAGCCCGCGGGCCTGCTGGAGCGGCACGTTGATGTAGACCTCCAGCCCCGCGTTGTCATCGACGGTCGTCAGCTCCGTGGCCTTCGTGACCCGATCGCCCACGCGGATGGGAATGTCGCCGACGACACCGGCCGTGGGCGAGGTGACTCGGTAATACGCCAGCTCGGCCTGAAGCTGCCGGATCTGCTCCTCGACGGCGACCAACTGCGCATCGGCCGTCGTGCGCGCCGTCGCCGCCTGCTCGAACTCCTGCTCGCTCATGGCGCCCACCTTGAGCAGGGCCTGGGCGCGAGCCGCCTGCTGGGCGGCCAGCGCCGCGTCCGCTTGCCGGGCCGCGCGCACGGACTGCAGGCTGGCGAGACCCGCCTGCTGCGCCGTCGAGTCAATCTCGAAGAGCGGCGTGCCGGGCGTGACGCGCGCGCCCGACGCCACCAGGATCCGCGTGACGATGCCCTCGGCCTGCGGCTGGATGGTCGTGGAGCGTCGCGATTTGATGACCCCGACATACTCGCTGCTCTGCTCCACCGGGGCGGGCGTCAGGTCCACGATCTCGACCGGCATGGGCGGCATGGCGCCCCGCCCGCCTCCGCCGGCGCCCGCGGCCCCCTCCGGAGGCGAGCCGCCGCAGGCCGCCAGGCACCCGGCCAGAACGAAGGGCATGACACGCGCGGCCGGGCGGTCGGCAGGACGCCGCAACAGAAACCATCGATTTGTCATTGAATCGGACCGCACGAAGCAGGGTCGCCGGTCCGGACGCCGACCGGGCGACGCATCCTTTGTCTGTGTGTGCCGCCGCGCCCTCGCCCGTGTCCGAACGGGCGGCTGGACACGCCAAGGCGCGCCGGCGAAACCCCTACGATATCAGGCTTGCCCGGGTTGCTATCATGAGCCGTTGCCTTCTCGCGCTGCGTCCGCCGCCCTTGTGCTGCGCGTCACGGTCCTGACGGCGGTGGTTGCCGCCACGCTCACCGCGCATCCGCGGTCGCAGGCCACCGCGACATCGTTCACCATCTACACCACGGCCGGACGCCGGGCGCTGCCGTTCCGCACGGCGGGCGGCGTGGACATGGTGCCGCTCGATCAGGTCGCGACGATCTTCGGGCTGAAGGTCGCCGAGGACACGCTGGTCGGGGGTCTCACGCTCGAGGGCCGCGGCCAGTCCATCCTCCTGATTCCCGGCCAGTCGTTTGCGTCGGTGGGTCCGGGCCGGGTCGTCTCGCTGCCGGCGCCGGTGCAGCGCGATCGCAACGCGTGGTTCGTGCCCGTTGAGTTCATCCGTCAGGCGCTCGGGCCGGCCCTCGGAGTGGCCGTCGAGATTCGCCGGCCCACGCGCGTCATTCTCGTCGGCGACGTTCGGATGCCGCGCGTCAGGGGACGATTCGAGCGCCAGGGGCCAAACGGGCGCATCGTGCTCGACGTGGATCCGCCGGCGCCCGTGCAAGTAACGCGGGAGGGCACCCGGATCGTGGCCCGCTTCGACGCCGTCGCGCTCGACACCAGCCCCATCACCGGCCTGGTGCCCGAACTGGTAGCCAGCGCGCGCGTCGAAGGCGTCTCGGTGGTCTTCACGCTGGGACCGGCGGCCGCCGACGTCCGCATCGACACGGCCATGCCAGCCCGGATTCTGATTGACGTCCTGACCCCGGCGCCGGCCCCCGTGCCGGTGCCCGGACCGGG
>CAZFAT010000045.1:0-8527 GCA_964517075.1 uncultured Solibacteraceae bacterium | reverse complement strand
GCACGTGCCGCGGCTGGCTGATGCGGGCGTCGCCGCCGACGCCCGGTTGCGCGCGCGCGGGCCATTCGCCGCCGAGACCGAGTGGGAGCCCGAACTGGTGCGAACGCCGGCGCCGGCGGCCCACACCGAGTTGCCGCTGTTCGTGAAGGCCGTGCGGGCCGCGGCGCTGGACGCGGTCGCCCAGGAGACGGACGCCCCCCTCGTTCGGGTCCCGGTCGAGCCCCGGCCGCCGCTGGCGGTTCGCCGGCCGGTGCCAGAAGCCCCGACGCATCACGCCGCGCCGCCGGCCGCCTCGGCCCGGACGCTGTCACGCCGGCTGGGTCCGCTCGATCGCGATCTGCTCGAGGACCTGCAGCGGATCGAGCAGGCCGAGCGCGCCGGCCACCGCACGAACGTCCCGGATACCGATTCGGTGGGAGCGGTGCGGCGGCTTGCGGCGGCGGCGGTCGACGCGTGCATCATCGGCGGGCTGAGCGCGGGCGTGTTGTGGGTCACCCTGCGATGGCTCGATCTGCCGCTGGCACAAGTCACAACCCTCCCGCTCGCGCCGATGGTCGCGTTCCACGCGCTCGTCGGGCTGGGCTATCTCCTGATGTTCACCGCCGCCGGCGGGCAGACCATCGGCAAGATGGTGTTTGGCCTGCGCGTCGTGCGCGAGCCCGGGCCGACGAAGGACTTCGAGGCGGTGACGTTCTCGCAGGCGGCGTATCGCGTCATGTTGTCGCTTCCGTCCGTGCTGGCGTTCGGCGCCGGGTTTGTCCCGGCGCTGGCCGGCGGCGACCGCGCCTTTCACGATCGGCTGGCTCATACGCGCGTCGTGCGCGCATGAGGCGGCTCGGGGTGCTCATCGCCTCCGTCGGTGGCGTCGGCTATGCGCCGATCGCCCCCGGGACCGCCGGCTCGGCGGTTGGCATCGGCGTCTATCTGCTGACGCGTGGGTGGAGCCCGCTCGCCCAGATCGTTCTCCTGCTCGTCATCACCGCGGTCGGCATCTGGGCGTCCACCGAAGGCGCTCGTCATTTTCAGAAGAAGGACCCTGGCCATGTCGTCGTGGACGAAGTGGCCGGGCAGCTGCTCACGCTCCTGCTGACCGGCGCAGGCTGGGCGGGCGCCGCCGTGGGGTTTCTCGTGTTCCGGCTTCTCGATATCGTCAAGCCGTGGCCCGCGAATCGGCTCGAAGCGCTCCCCGGCGGGTGGGGCGTCATGGCGGATGACCTGATGGTGGGCGTCTACGGCTGCGTCCTGATGCACCTACTGCTGCGGATGCTGCCCGGGAGCTGGTAGTGCGCCCGCTGGCCACGGCCGAGATCGTCGCCGTCGGCAGCGAACTGCTCACGCCGTTTCGGATCGATTCGAACTCGCTGTTTCTGACCCGGCGCCTGAACGACGCCGGCCTCGTCGTCCGCATCAAGTCCATCGTCGGGGACGATCGCGTGGCGCTGGCCGCCATTGTCCGCGCGGCGCTCGATCGCGCCGACCTCGTCATCACAACCGGCGGACTGGGACCGACCGACGACGACGTGACGCGTGAGGTCGTCGCCGGCGTGCTGGATTTGCCGCTCGAGGAAGACGCCGGCGTCCTCGCCGTCATTCGCGCTCGATTCGACCGGCGCCGGGTGCCGATGCCGGAGATCAACCGGCGCCAGGCCATGGTGCCGCGCGGGGCGCGCGTGCTGGACAACCCCAACGGTACGGCGCCGGGTCTCTGGATCGACGCCGGGGCACGCGTCGTGGTTCTGCTGCCCGGTCCACCGAGAGAGCTCGAGCCCATGTTCGAGGCGGGCGTGGCGCCGTACCTGGCCTCTCCCGCTGCCGCCCGGCATCTCCGCCGCCGGGTGCTCAAGATCACCGGCCGATCGGAATCGCAGGTCGAAGAAGTCGCGCAGCCGATCTACTCCAGGCTGGGGGACGCCGACGTGCCGATCGACACGACGATCCTCGCGTCTCCGGGGCTCATCGAGCTGCATCTGGAGGCGGCAGGCTCCGACGCCGTGCTGCTGGAACGACGCTTGGACGAGGGCCGCGCCGCGCTCGTGGCGGCGCTTGGCTCCGTCGTGTTCAGTGACGACGGTCGATCGCTCGAGGCTGTCGTGGGCGACCTGCTTCGAGCGCGAGGCTGGCGCCTGGCCGTCGCGGAGTCCTGCACGGGGGGTCTCGTGCTCGGCCGGCTGACGGACGTGCCCGGCAGCTCGGGGTGGGTCGCTGGCGGCGTCGTCGCCTACGCGAATGACGTGAAGACCGGCGTCCTTGGCGTGCCCGCCGCCTTGATCGCCGAGCAGGGGGCCGTGAGCGAGCCCGTGGCCGTCGCGATGGCCGAAGGCGTCCGCGCGCGGCTCGCCGCGGATATCGCGGTGAGTATCACCGGCATCGCCGGACCCGGCGGCGGCTCGGCAGCCAAGCCGGTCGGGACCGTGGTGGTCGCCGTGAGCGCCGCGAAGACGGAGGTCCGGACGTTCTCGTTCACGGGCGATCGTGAGATGGTGCGGCGCCATGCATCGGCCGCCGCGCTCGATCTGGTGCGTCGCGCCCTCCTGCCATAGCGAAGCGGCGCCCTGGCCGCCGTACAATTGAGACGCATGACTGTTGTTCGCCCTGCCCGAGCCGCGGTGCTCGGAGCCGGCAGCTGGGGCACCGCCTTGGCCGCGCATCTCGCCGCATCCAGCCGCGACGTCACCTTGTGGGCCCGAGACGCGCAGTTGGCCGCGCAGATGACCGCGGGCCGCGCGAACCCACGCTACCTGCCCGGCGTCGCCCTCGGGCCCTCGATCCGCATCACCGCCTCGTTGTCGGAGGCGCTCGACGGCGCCGAACTCGTGCTGCTCGCCGTCCCGTCCCACGGACTCCGCGCCGTCATTCGCGATGCCGCGCCGGCCCTGCCGCCCGGCGTCGTGCTGGTCAGCGCGACGAAGGGCCTCGAGACGGAGACGCTCGCGCGCATGTCGGAGGTCGTGGCGGGCGAAACCGGCGGGCGGCATCCCGTGGTCGTACTGTCGGGCCCGAGCTTTGCGTCCGAAGTCGTCCGGCGCCTCCCGACCGCCCTGGTCGTCGCTTCGACCGACGAGCCCGCGGTGCGTCTCGTGCAACACGAGTTGAAGAGCGCGTCGCTGCGGCTCTACGGGTCCGACGACGTGGCCGGTGTGGAGATTGGCGCGGCGCTGAAGAACGTCATTGCCATCGCGGCGGGGGTGGTGGAAGCCCTCGATCTCGGGCACAACGCGCTCGCCGCGCTCATCACGCGAGGACTGGCCGAGATGTCGCGCCTGGCGTCCGCGATCGGGGGCCGGCGGGAGACGCTGGCGGGCCTGAGCGGGCTGGGCGATCTCGTGCTGACCTGCACCGGCGAACTCAGCCGCAACCGCCGCGTCGGGCTGGAGCTCGGGCGCGGCCGGCCGCTCGATGCCATTCTCGATGACATGCGGATGGTGGCCGAGGGGATCCGCACGACATCCGCGGCATTGGCGCTCGGCCAGCGGCACGGCGTCGAGTTGCCGATTGCGGCGCAGATGGCTGAGGTCCTGGCCGGCCGGCAGACGCCCACGCAGGCGGTGGGATGCCTCATGCTGCGGCCACAACGCGGCGAGTCGGACGGGAGCCCATAGTGGCCGGCTTTCTATCGCGCCTCCGCGAGGGGCTGGCCAAGACAGCCGCCGGTATTCGCGAGCGGCTGAGTCAGGCCGAGACTGAAGCTGACGCCGAGACCTCCACCGCGACCCCGGCCGCCGCAGGTCCTGTGGTCGCCGGCGCGAAGCGGCCGGGCGTCGAGACGTTCGAGGCCCTCGAGGACGCGCTCCTCACGGCCGACGTGGGCCTCGGCGCGACGGAGCGGATCATCGAGGCCGTGCGGGCCGATCGCGAGGGCGCGATCCTGGATCGCGTGCGGCGCGTCATCCTTCGGATCCTCTCCGACGTCTCACCCGCGCCAGCCATCACCACGCGCCCTCACGTCATTCTGATCGTGGGCGTCAACGGCACGGGCAAGACCACGACGGTGGGCAAGCTGGCGCGGCACTACACGACCGAGGGGCGGTCGGTCGTGGTCGCGGCCGCCGACACGTTCCGCGCGGCGGCGATCGAGCAATTGGCGGTTTGGACCGAGCGGGCCGGCGTGGACCTCGTGCGGGCGAAGTCCGGCACCGATCCGGCGGCGATTGCCTTCGACGCCGTGTCCGCGGCGCGGGCGCGCGGCCGGGACCTGGTGTTGGTGGACACGGCGGGCCGCCTTCATACGCGCACGAACCTGATGGCCGAGCTCGACAAGATCCGCCGGGTCGTGGGCCGCGAGGTGCCGGGCGCGCCCCATGAGGTCCTGCTCGTGCTCGACGCGACGGTCGGCCAGAACGGCCTGGTCCAGGCGCGCGAATTCATGGCCGCGAGCGGCGCCAACGGCATCGTCCTCACGAAGCTCGACGGCACGGCCAAGGGCGGCGTGGCGATCACCATCGCGCACGAATTGAAGCTGCCCATCCGCTACGTTGGTGTGGGCGAGGGGATCGAGGACCTGCTGGCGTTCGACGCGGCCGCCTACGTCGACGCGCTGTTCACCGACACGTGGTAGACGCCGGACGCGACCTCTTCTTCATGGAGCGGGCGCTCTCCTACGCCGAGCGTGGGCGCGGGCGCACCACACCGAACCCGCCGGTCGGCGCCGTCGTCGTCTCTCCTGACGGGGTGGTGGTGGGCGCAGGCGCGCATCTGGTCGCCGGCGGGCCGCATGCCGAGGTCGTGGCGCTCGGTCGCGCGGGCCCGCGCGCCGCCGGCGCCACGCTCTATTGCACGCTCGAGCCGTGCTGCCACGTCGGCCGGACCGGCCCGTGCGTGGAGCGGATAGCGGCGGCGGGCATTGCCCGCGTGGTGGCGGCGCTCACCGATCCCAATCCTCGCGTGTCGGGACGCGGATTCGCCCAACTGCGCAGCCATCGCATCGACGTCACCGAGGGGGTCGGGCGCGACACCGCGGCACGACAGATTGCGCCGTATGCGACCTGGACGATCCGGCAGCGCCCGTACGTGACCCTGAAGTCCGTCCAATCGCGCGACGGATTCGTCGGACGCGCGGGCACCGCGGTGCGACTGACCGGGCCGGAGGCCGACCGGCACTTCCATCGGCAGCGGGCGGAGATTGACGCGATGGCTGTCGGGTCCGGCACGGTCCTCGCCGACGATCCGCTGCTCACCGCGCGTGGCGCCTACCGGTTCCGTCCACTGAGCCGGGTGGTGTTCGACTGGCGCGGCCGGGTGCGGCCGGATCGGCGCCTGTTCTCGACCCTCTCTGCCGGGCCGGTCATAATGGTCGTGGCCGAGCGGATGCTGGCGAGTCAATCCGCGCACTTTGCGCGGCTTTCCGAGGCTGGCGTGTCCGTGAGCGGGTTCCCGGAGCACGACCTGGCAAGGGTGCTGACCTGGCTGGCGGGCCGCGACATCCAGTCGCTGCTCGTCGAGGGCGGCCCGGGGCTGCACCGGGCGTTTCTGGCCGCCGGGCTGGCCGATCGCGCGCAAGTGGTCATCGCGGGACGCCCATTGTCGGCCGGCGTGCCCGCGGCGATTGGCGTCGACACGCTGGAAGCCCGGACCACCCGGCGGCAATGGCTTGGCGACGACGAGCTGATTGAGGGCGATGTTCACGGGACTCATCGAGGCGACTGGCTGCATTGAGCGGGTCGTGGACGCCGACGCCGGCCGGGTCCTGGAGGTGGGCACGCCGATAGCGGCAGCGCTCGCCCCGGGCGACAGCATCGCGGTCAGCGGCGTGTGTCTGACCGTGACCGCGGCGGATGGCGACCGATTCCGCGCGGACGTGTCGCGCGAGACGCGGGCCGCGACGTCGCTGGGCCGCGCCGAGGCCGGCCGGCTCGTCAATCTCGAACGGCCGCTGCGCGCCGACGCGCGACTGGGCGGTCATTTCGTGCTCGGCCATGTGGACGCGACCGGTCGTGTGATCGAGCTGCGCGCCGACGAGGGCGCACACTGGCTGGCCGTCGAGACGCCCGGCGCCCTGGATCCGTATTTCGTGCCCAAAGGGTCCGTGGCGGTAGACGGGATCAGCCTGACGCTGGCGTCGGTGGCGCCCGGACGGATTGGTCTGCAAATCATTCCCTTCACGTTCGCGCACACGTCGCTAGCCGGACTGCGGGTGGGTGACTTTGTGAACATCGAGGTTGACGTGCTCGGCAAGTACGTCGTGCGGCTGCTGCAGGGCCGTCTCGTCGAGGGCGCACTGGCCGGCGTGGCGCCGGTCGAACCGTGACCAAGCCCCTGCGCCTGGCGGCGAAGGCCGGCCGGCGGTCGCCGTTCTCGTCCATCGAGGACGCCATCGGTGCCATCCGCGCCGGCCGCATGATCATCGTCGTCGATGACGAAGATCGGGAGAACGAGGGCGATCTGACGATTGCGGCGGCGCGCGTCACGCCCGACGCCATCAACTTCATGGCGCGCCACGGCCGCGGGCTGATCTGCATGCCGATGACGGCCGAGCGGCTCGACGCGCTCGACATTCCGCTCATGGTGAGCCAGAACAGCGCGCCGTTTGGCACCGCGTTCTGCGTCTCCATCGAGGCGAAGGCCGCGACCACGACCGGCATCTCGGCCGGCGACCGGGCGGCGACGGTGCTCGCCGCGATCGATCCGGCGACGCGGCCGGGTGACCTCGCGCGGCCCGGACACATGTTCCCGCTGCGCGCGCGCGACGGTGGCGTGCTGGTGCGTGCGGGGCAGACCGAGGCGGCCGTGGATCTGGCGCGCATCGCCGGTTTCCCGCCGGCGGGCGTCATCTGCGAAATCATGAACGCCAACGGCACGATGGCGCGCGTGCCCGAGCTGGGCCGATTCGCGCGCAAGCACGGCCTGCTCATGATCACGATCGCGGATCTCATCCGCTATCGCATGCGCACGGAAAGCCTCGTGCGGCGCATGGCCACGGCATCGCTGCCGACCGTGCACGGGCCGTTCACGATTCACGCCTATGAGAGCCTGATCGACGGTGAGTCCCACGTGGCGCTGGTGCGCGGCGATATCGGCGACGGCACCGGCGTCATGGCGCGCGTCCATTCGAAGTGCCTGACGGGCGACGTGTTTCACTCGACGCGCTGCGACTGCGGCCTCCAGCTCGACGCGGCGATGCAGCGGATCGCGGCCGAGGGGCGGGGCGTGCTGCTGTACCTCCACCAGGAGGGCCGGGGCATCGGCCTGGCCAACAAGATTCGCGCCTACGAGCTGCAGGATCAGGGCCTCGACACGGTCGAAGCGAATGAGCGGCTGGGCTTCAAGCCCGACCAGCGCGACTACGGCATCGGCGCCCAGATCCTCCGCGACCTGGGCGTGCGGACGATGCGGCTGCTGACGAACAACCCGCGCAAGTTCGTCGGCCTCGAGGGCTACGGATTGTCGGTGGGGGAGACACTGCCCATCGAAATGGCGCCGGCCACCGAGTTCACGCGCCGGTACCTGAAGACCAAGAAGGACAAGCTCGGGCACACGCTCAAGAAAGTATGAAGTTGGAAGCCAGCGCCAGGTCCCGCCCTTGAGCCTGCGCCACAAGTCCACTAAGATATCTGTTTCAGCCAGAAGCGGTTAGCGCCGGAGAGCGGCGCCCCGTCGGCAGTCCTGGTCGCCATGTTCGAGTCACTCAGCACCCGTCTCCAGGACGTCTTCAAGTCCCTCCGCGGCGAGGCCCGGCTGACCGAAGAAGCCGTCGATGCGGCGCTCCGCGAGATTCGCCTCGCTCTCCTCGAAGCCGACGTCAACTTCCGCGTCGTCAAGGCCTTCGTCGAGCGGGTGCGCGCCAAGGCCGTCGGCGACGACGTGCTGCTCAGCCTCACGCCCGCTCAGCACGTGGCCCGTATCGTCCGGGACGAGCTGCTGGCCCTGTTCGGCGACGCCCCTGGCGGTTTGCCGCCCGCACCGCGCAAACCGCGGGTGGTGCTGATGTTGGGCCTCCAGGGATCGGGAAAGACGACGACGTCGGCGAAGCTGGCGCGGCTGCTGACGAAGCAGGGGCGGTATCCGATCATGGTCTCCACCGACGTGCGCCGGCCGGCCGCGATCGAGCAGTTGTCGGTGCTGGGACGCGAGATCAACGTGCGGGTGCACGATCCGGCCGGGGAGCTGGATCCGGTGGCGCGAGCGAAGGGCGCGCTCGCCACGGCCCGCAACCTGGGCTTCGACACGCTCATCGTCGACACCGCGGGCCGGCTTCACGTCGACGATGAGCTGATGGGGGAGCTCGAGGCGATCAAGGCCGCGGTCGCCCCGAGCGACCTGCTCTACGTGGCGGACGCGATGACGGGGCAGGACGCCGTCAAGAGCGCCGGCGAGTTTCACCATCGCATCGGCACGACCGGCGTCGTCCTGACGAAGCTGGACGGCGACGCGCGCGGCGGCGCCGCGCTGTCGGTCGTCGGCGTCGTCGGCGTGCCGATCGCGTTCGTCGGCAGCGGCGAGCGCCTGCAGGATCTCGAGCCGTTCCATCCCGATCGCGTGGTCTCGCGCGTGCTGGGGATGGGGGACGTGCTGTCGCTCATCGAGAAGGCCG
>CAZFAT010000044.1:0-14939 GCA_964517075.1 uncultured Solibacteraceae bacterium | reverse complement strand
ATGCCCTACCTGCCGCGCCTGCTCGTCGCGACTGTCCTCGTCTGTGCTGTGTCGCTTCAGGCGCGGGGCCAGTTGCCGGGCAGCGCCTCGTCCCTCGAACGCCTCCCCCTCTCCCCTCAGGAAGCCCTCGCAACGTTCGTCGTCGAACCGGGCTATCGCGTGGAGCTGGTGGCCGCCGAGCCGCTCGTGCAGAGTCCGGTCGCGATTGCGTTCGACGAGGCGGGCGGGATGTACGTCGCCGAGAATCGCGGGTATCCCGATCCGCTGGAAGGGGAGCCGGCGCGGCCGCCCGAGGGGGTCATTGCGCGACTGACCGACACGAACGGCGACGGCCGATACGACGCGCGCACGGAGTTTGCCACGGGACTCGGATATCCGAACGGCGTGATGCCGTGGAACGGCGGCGTGTTCGTGTCCGCCGCGCCCGATCTGCTGTATCTGAAGGACACGACCGGCGACGGCGTCGCCGACGAGCGGCGCGTCGCCCTGACGGGATTCAACGCCACGAGCACCGCCCAGATTCGGTTCAGCCATCCGACGCTGGGTCTGGACAACTGGATTTATCTCACGAGCGGCCTGAACGGCGGCACCGTCACCGCGCCGAACCATCCTGAACGGCCCGCGGTGACATTCACCGGCAGCGACTCGCGCGTCGATCCACGCACGGGCGACTTCGAGCTGGCCGGTGGTCGCAGCCAGTTCTGCCTGACGTTCGACGACGCGGGGCGGCGATTCACCTGCGCCAACCGGCAGCCCCTCTGGCACGTCGTCCTCGAGCCGCGCGACCTCGCGCGCAATCCCGCATATGCGTTTTCGCAGACGGTGCAGGAAGTGGCCGCGTTCGGCACGTCGGCCACGGTGTGGCCGATCAGTCCGGATCTGACGACGGCGTCGCTCAACCCGGGCGGCAAACCGCACGCCGGGACGTTCACGGCCGCGAGCGGCGCGTACGTCGATCGCGGGACCGCGCTCGCGCCCGCCCACGCGGGCAGCGTGCTCATCTGCGAGTCGGCACAGAACCTGGTGCAGCGTCAGGTCCTGTCGCCCGAGGGCGTGAGCTTCCGGTCGCGGCCGGCGCGCGAGGGCGCGGAGTTCCTGGCGTCGCGCGACACGTGGTTCCGGCCGGTGTTCGCCACAGGGGGACCGGACGGCGCCGTCTACATCGTGGACATGTACCGCAAGGACATCGATCATCCGAGCTACGTGCCCGAGGCCAGCCGGCCGCAGCTCGATTTCACGGCGGGCAGAAATCGCGGCCGGATCTATCGCGTGGTGGCCGACGGGTGGCAGCGACCGCAGGGGCCGGCCGCACTGGGTGCAGTTTCGACCGAAACGCTGGTGGCCGCGCTCGATCACGCGAACGGCTGGCGGCGTGACACGGCGCAGCGCCTGCTGGTTGAACGGCAGGATCGATCGGCTGTCGGGCTGCTGCAGGCACGTGCGGCCCGTGGCGGTACGCCAGGACGGATTCACGCGCTCTCGACGCTGGACGGTCTGAACGCGCTCGATGCGTCGGTCCTCGTGCCCGTCTTGAGCGATCCAGATGCTGGCGTGCGCGAGAACGCGCTGCGCCTGGCCGAGTCGCGCGTTGCCTCGTCGCCCGCGCTCGCGGACGCCGTGCTGGCTGCGGCCGGTGATCCGGAGCCGCGCGTGCGCCTGCGGGCGGCGCTTGCGCTCGGCAATCTGCGCGACGCGCGCGCCGTGGAGACCATGGCCGCGATGGCTCAGCGCGACGGCACGGACCGCTGGCTGCGTGCGGCCGTCGTCAGCGGTCTGGCCAATCGCGCTCCAGGGTTTCTGGCCGCGTTCATGAAGACGACGATGTCGCCCGAGACGCGACGCGTTGTGATTCAGGACCTCGCTCAGGTGTACGGCGCGGGCGAGACCATCGAGCGGAGCCTCGCCCTCGTCGCGCTCATCGCGGAGCCCGGCGAACCGCTCGACTGGCAGCGGGCGTCGCTCGACGGCCTTGTGGATGGCTTGCGCTCGCGGAAGCTGACCGCGGCCTCGCCGTCACCTCTGTTGTCCATTCTGTCGGGTGATACGGCCGTGGCGCGCGAGGCTCGCGAGCGTATCGAGGGCCTGCTCGCGCGGGCGGCCGCGGTGGCCGTGCGCGCCGACGCGCCTGTCGAGGACCGCGAGGCCGCCATCGGTCTCACCGCGCTGGGCGACTGGGAGCGATCGGGTGCGTTGGTTCTGGGCCTGATCGATCCGCGCGAGCCCGTAGCCGTTCAGCAAGCCGCGTTGCGGGCGATGGGCGAGTTCCCGGAGGCCGCGGGGGCCATGGACCGGCTCATCGAGCCCGCGCGATGGCTTCGCTACACGCCGCAGGTGCGGGAGACTGCGCTGTCGGTACTGCTCAGCCGAGACGACGGTGTAGGCGTGCTGCTCGACGCCATCGAGCGCGGCGGCGTTGCGGCATCCGCGATCGGACCGGCGCGACGCGGCCGTCTCGAGAATCATCGGAACGCCGCCATTCAGGCTCGCGCCAAGTCGTTGTTCGCGGCCGCTGGCGGGACCGGACGGGAGGCTTACACGCGCCTGCAGCGGGCGGTCGAGGCGTTGGCCGGCGACGCGGGTCGCGGCGATGCGATCTTCACCACCCATTGCCGCGCGTGCCACACGTTCAGCGGTCAGGGCGGCAGCCTCGGGCCCGACCTCAGCGGCCTGCGCAGCCAGACCGCGGACGCCATTCTGCTGCACGTGCTCGCCCCCGACGTCGAGATCACGGCCGGCTATGAGGCGTACACGGTGGATCTGCGGGATGGGCAGTCCCTGGCCGGGCGCATCGAGTCGGAGACGCCTCAGAGCCTGACGCTCCGCGACGCCGCGTCCCAATCGCGCACCATCCTGCGCGCCGACATTGCCGCCATCTCACTGCTGCCCGGATCACTGATGCCGGGCGGCTTCGATCAAGCGCTCTCGGCGCAGGCGCTCGCCGATCTCGTCGCGTATCTGCGCTCGCCTGCGGCAGGCCGCCCACCGAATTGACGATCTGTCGATCGAGTGCTTGGCGTCAGCATCGTAGCCTCGGGGCTCGGCGCAATCGTGCCGCGGGGCCTCATCGCGCATCGTAGCCGCGGGGCTTCAGCCCCGCGGATCCCTCGGTCAAACGCTGGGTCCTCGGTCGTCAATACGGCAGCACCCGTAACCCCGGAATCCTCGAGAAGTCCGCGCCAGCACCCAGTAGGCTTTCATGTCAATCGTGATGGTCTTGGCCGCCATGAATTTAACATGCGCTTGCAGGGCTGGCGCGGTCAAGCTGAGGGGCTGAAGTCATCGTCCCTGTCTAGTCGTCGTCTTCGGCGCCGGCCTCGACACCTTCGAACAGCAGGTAGTCCAAGCCCGCGACCTGCTCATAGTGACGGTCGAAAGTGATCAGGCAGCCTCCCTGATCCATCGCGGCGGCCGCGATCCACATGTCGTTCACTGGAATCGGGCGGCCCGCCCGTCGCAGGGCCGCATAGACCTTGCCGTACCGCCGAGCGATGTCGGGGGAGACTGGGACAATCCGCACGAACGGCTCGTTCAGGAACTCGGTCAGCACGGTGCGGTTCTCACGCGCGCGCGTGCCGAACTCGAAGGCGCCGTGCAATTCGCCCAGCACGGTCACTGGCACCAGCACCAGTTCCGCAGCCGCGATCAGATCGAGCACGCGGGAGTCACCGGCCCGGAACCTGGAATACGCCGAGGTATCGAGGACGAGCCGAGTCGGCGCCTCCGGGCTAGCGCCAGAGGTCTTCATCGATCACACGCTGCCCGGCCAGGGCCTGGTCGAACGCCGCCTCGTCGGCGGGCGTCCAGGTCGCATAGCGTTTGAGATGCTCGCGCCGGGCGTCGAGGCCGACGGCGCGCTCGAGGATGGTCCGGGCGACGACGTTGACGCTTCGCCCCTGCTCACGGCTGAGTCGCGTGAGGCGGCGGTTCAGTTCGTCGGAAACCCCGCGGATCGTGAGTTGACCGCCCACTGCAGGCATCGTAGCACAAGAGTGCCTGCATGCCTCCTCCCCGTGACGTCGCGGCGCGCCGCGCGGCGCTGTCGCTATCGACGGCGGCGACGGGCGGGGGCCGAGATGGGCCGCGTCCCGCCCGGGCGCCGTGCCCGCGGACGCGTGGTCTTCGTCCTGGCGTTCTTCTCAACGCGGATCTTCCAGGCGGCCCGCAACGCGCCCGCGAGCATGTCTTCGCTGGCGGCCGCCAGGCGAATGTGTGTCGCCCCCATGTCGCCCCAGCCGCCGGCGATCGGGAGGAATACATCAGGCCGCTCTTCGACAAGTGCCGCTTGCTGTTCGGGCGCGAGCATCAGGTTGCCGCAGCCCTGAGCCGCCGAGGCGAGCGTCGCGAAGATACGTCCGCCGACCCGGAAGTCCACGCTGCCCATGTGCGAGCCTTCTTCGGCGCCCTCGAGACTGAGCGCGATCCGCCGAAAGTCGTGCGTGTCCATCGTGCGCGTCCCGAGGGGACTATACGATCGGTCTCGGTGCGCTGAGCACTGAGCGCAGCCTACGGCGCCTTGAGCCTCGCCGTGCCCTTGAACTGCCGGAAGTTCGAATAGCGCGCCCGGCCGGTGATGATCTCAATGGGGCGGCCGGGCTGCCCCTCGCCGAGTCGCACACCCGCGGAAGTGCCGAAGAGCTGGGTGTTCGTGTCAGCCAACCTCCCGGGCCAGCAGCCGAGCGCAGCGGTGAACAGGGACACGACCATTGATGTGCAGGTCACCCCGGTCGGCAGCTCCTTGACGCCGCCGCCGGCGCCCGGTCCCACGATTACCGGCTTCGTCTACGAAACAACCGCACAGGGACGAGCCCCGCAGCGAGGTGTCTATGTCTGGCTTGACGTGGGGCACGCGGGCTTATATGTCGCGGGCACTCAAACCGACGAAAGGGAGGGCTGTGAGCAGTCGCACCCGTCGTCGAGGAAGAGGAGCGCCGGCCGCCGGAGTCCGGTATACAAGGGACATGGACCTGCATGCCCACCCCGATCTCCGCCGCGAACGCTGGAAGCTGACCGCTCGTCTCGTGCGCGCGCTCGAACGACCGATGCTCGTGTTGAGCGCGGTCTGGACGCTGCTCCTCGTCCTCGAGCTCACGCGCGGGCTGTCGCCCTGGCTCCAGGCGCTCAACGACGTGATCTGGATGCTCTTCATCGGCCAGTTCGCCATGGAATTCGCGGCTGCGCCTTCGAAGCGCGTCTACCTCCGCAAGCAGTGGGTCACCGCGATTTCGCTGGCGCTGCCTGCTTTCCGGCTGCTCCGGCTATTCCGGCTCGGCCGGGTCGCACGCGTCGCGCGCGCCACGCGCGGCCTGCGGCTCGCACGCGTGCTCGGCGCGCTCAATCGCGGCACGCGCGCCGTGGCCGTCGGCTTCCGTCACCGCGGGCTCGGCTATCTCGTCGTGCTGACGCTGCTGGTCTCGCTCATCGGCGCGGCCGCCATGTATCGCTTCGAGCTCGACGCGCCCGGCGGCTCAGGGTTCCCCGACTACGGCACGGCGCTCTGGTGGACCGCGATGCTGCTCACGACGATGGGGTCCGACTACTGGCCGCGGACGGCCGAGGGACGGCTGCTGTGCCTGCTGCTGGCCACCTACGCCTTCGCCGTGTTCGGCTACGTCACCGCCGCCATCGCAGCGTACTTCGTGGGACGGGATCGGGACTTGCGTTCCGCGGGTCCGGCGGTCTGACGATCGGTGTCTTACTCGGAACGATGAGATCGCGACGGCGGCGGCGTCGAGGACGTGGCCGAGGCCGTGCGCGTTGCGCCACGCCGTGGACGAGCGTAGGCTGTCCGTCGTCTCCCTGACTCGCCGATCTCGAGGGCCCTGACATGCTGAAGCAGACCGCCATCGCGTTTGTATGTCTCAGCCTGGCGATTGGCGCCGTTTGTGCTGCGGGTCCGCAGGCCGCCGCCGATCGACGCCTGCTCGCACCGTCGTATCCCGTCGAGACGCTTCGGAGCATCCTGCTCGATCGCGACGCGTGGCATCCCTACCCGACCGCGGCGAAACCGGACGGGCTGGAGCGCGTGCCCGCGCGCGTCCGGCAGGCCTATATCGAGGAGGGCGTGCGCCGCCTCGAAGGCGACTGGCTGCCCCTGCCCTCGTCGGTCTTTCTCGAGTACGTCCGCACCGGAAACCGGTCGAACTACGAGGCGCTCAGCTTCGCGCGACGGTCCCGGCTGGCACATCTCGTCCTCGCCGAGCTGTTCGAGCGCAAGGGACGCTTCCTGGATCAGATCGTCAATGGCATCTGGGCCATCAGTGAAGAGTCGTTCTGGGGCGTGCCCGCTCATCTTGGAATGCAGGACGCCGGTTCCGGACTGCCGGATGTGACCGAACCGGTCGTGGATCTGTTCGCCGCCGAAACCGGCGCCCTGATGGCGTGGACGTCGTACCTGCTCGGCCCGGAGCTCGACAGGATCAATCCTCTGATTACGCGACGCATCACTCTCGAGACCGAGCGCCGCATCCTTCAGCCCTACCTCGAACGCGAGGACTGGGGCTATCTGGGCTACAACTGGCGCCGCCGCGCCGGGTACGTGCGGCCGGTCAACAACTGGAATCCCTGGGTCAACTCGAACGTTCTGACGGCCGCGCTGATCCTCGAGCAGGATCCGGACCGTCGTCTCGCACTCGTCCACAAGGTGATGGAAACGCTCGATGCGTTCGTCGAGCCGTATCCCGCCGACGGAGGCTGTGACGAGGGACCGAGCTACTGGAACCGCGCCGGCGGGTCGCTCTTCGACGTGCTCGACTTGCTCCACTCGGCATCGGCCGGCCGCATCGACGTCTTCGACACGCCGTTGGTGAAGGCCATCGGCCAGTACATCTACCGCACCTATATTGGCGGGCCGTACTTCATCAACTTCGCCGACGCGTCGGCCAAGATCGCCATCGAGGCGCCGCTCGTCTTCCGGTTCGGCCGGGCGATTGGCGACCGGACGATGATGGGGTTCGGCGCCCTCGCGGCACGTCACGAGCGCCTGGGCGACGGTGTGCTGCCGGCCAGCTTCGGCGTGCTGGGACGCATCCTGCCCGCGCTCTTCTCACTCGACGCGCTGTCGGCCGAGCCGCCGGTCGAGCCGCTCGTCCGCGACACCTGGTTTCCTGACCTGCAGGTGATGGCGGCGCGATCGAAGGAAGGCACGCAGGACGGGTTCTATCTCGCCGCCAAGGGGGGGCACAACGACGAGAGCCACAACCACAATGACGTCGGTAACTTCATCGTCTACTACGACGGCAGGCCCGTCGTCATCGACGCCGGCGCCCAGACGTATACGGCCGCGACGTTCAGCAGCCGGCGGTACGAGCTGTGGAACAATCAGTCGGGGTTTCACAACCTGCCGACGATCAACGGCGTGATGCAGAAGGAAGGCCGGTCGTTCGCCGCACGCGGGGTGCGATACGACGCCGGACCGGACTACGCGCAGCTGTCGCTCGACATCGCCGGTGCCTACCCTGACGCAGCCTCTGTCACGTCGTGGCAACGAACCGTCACGCTGCATCGCGGGCGGGCCGTCGACGTGGAGGAACGCTACCAGCTGTCCGCAATCGGCTCGCCGCTCACGCTCAACTATCTCACCGTGCTTCGCGCGGAGCCGGCGGCGCCCGGCCGCGTGCGGCTGTCGGATCCAGGCGACCCGGCCGCGCACTCCTTCGTGCTGATCTACGACGCCAACCGGTTCGACGCGTCCGTCGAAACGATTCCAGTCACCGATACGCGCATGCGAGGCAGCTGGGGCGGCGATCTGCGGCGGATCGTGCTCACGTCGAAAACGACGGGGTTGGCCGACAGCTTCCGGATTCGAATCGGCACCGATTGAGCGGCGCCCCCGCAGCGACCCCCCGCGGCACGCTCGTCCATCGGGAAATGCCGCCCGGCTCGAGCCGACCTGGATTCCTCACCGCTGGGGCCGTGGCCGGATGGCACGACCCACCGGTTTCACAGACGCCGACTGACGACCGCGACGAACTGCAGCAGGTCATCGAGCCGGTGGTGCACGATGTCCTCGACCACGGCCAGATCGACATCGTCGTAGCCGTGGACGAGCACGTTGCGGAAGCCGGCCATACGCGAGAGCTGATCGGCGAGCGCGGCATCGAGCCATCCCGCTCGCGCGAGCAGGTCGAACAGATGTCGGTTCGTTTGCGGTTCACCCAGCGACTCGTCCGACACGATGTGCGACGCCACGTCGAGGGCGGCCTGCATCGCCAGTTGCAGGGTGTGTTCGATGAAGCGTTCCTCGCGCACATCGTGCCTGAGCGCCTCAACATGGGCCAGACGCCGGAGGTCCGACACGGCCGAGACGATGGCCGCCAGCTTTTTCTCGACGAGCGTCCGGTCGGTCATGGGGCCGCGACGGCGCGCTCCAGCGCGCGTCGGCGGTAACGGGTGAGGAACGGCACCAGGTCGAAATACCTGTTGCGGGTGCGCACTTCGAACTGAAGCCGGGCAGCGCGGTCGCGCTCGAGCAGTACCAGACCGTCCCGCAGCACGCGGTACGCCAGATCGGGCGGTGCGTCGTTAAGGATGACGACCTGCACCGGTCCGCCGACCGCGCGCTCGAGTTCGGCTTCGTAGTCCAGCATGCGGCCCTCGAGCGTCGACACCGGGGGACGGCCGAGGAGCAGGCCCAGATCGACGTCACTCGTCGCCGAGGCCGTGCCGCGCGCGACGCTCCCGAAAAGATAGGCCGCCGCGACGTCGGCCGGCGCTTCGGCAAGGAGGCGCCGCAGGTGGTCGACGGTCGGCCGCGCAGTCATTTGCCGCAGTATAGCGTTGCGTCCCAGCGAGATCGACCCCGATCGCGATGGGTCACATGCGGAACGGGCGACGTGGTTCATCGCTTCGCCTACTTCGTCGGCACCAGGCCAGCGGTCGTCCGCTGGCGGCCTGCACGGAGATGAGCGGCACCTGCGGATCGGTCGGGCCGGCGGGCTCAGTGATGTTCGGGTTCCCCGCGCCGGGGTTCATGAGGGCTCGTTCGGGGCAATAGGACCTATTAGCCGGGGTGGGTCGCGTCAACAGAATCTGGCATTCCCGCACGTTCGGCCCGGGTCCCGCAGTCGTCCGGACGTCGCGGCTCGTACGAGGCGGAGCGGCCGGCCACGCCGCGCCACACGGCGAGCGGCGTGCCTCATCCCGGGCGTCTCGATCCGGCCTGAATCGCGGCCGGCGCGGCGGGATCTGTCAGATTCTGCGACGGTAGCCCTCAAACCGCGTTGAAGAATCCACGGCCCCGGCCTCACGGCCGGGCAACGCCGACCAGCGATGATCGCTGCAGACGCGCCTGGTGCCCTGAATCCGCCGGCGTCGCGGGATGGAAAGACAGGTGCACGCCTTCTGATATAGAACATCCCCCCATGCCCGAACGCCTCGCGATCCACGGCGGCACGCCCGTCATCCCTGCTGGCACGATCAAACCCTGGCCGCCCATAAATGAAGTCGACGAGCGCTATGTGCTCGCTTCGCTCAGAGGCGAGAAGCACGCCTACGGCCCGAACTGCGTCGCCTTCGAGCGCGAGTTCGCGATCTGGAACGGCAACCGCTTCGCCGTGACCACCAACAGCGGCACGGCCGCGCTCCACATGTGCCTCGCCGCCTGCGGCTGCCTCGAAGGCGACGAGATCATCGTCCCGGCCTACTCCTGGTCGTCGTCAGCCACGTGTGTCCTGCTGCACAACTGCATTCCCGTCTTCGTCGATATCGACTGGGAGACGATGAACATCGATGTCGGGAAGATCGAAGGCGCCATTACGCCGAAGACGAAGGCGATTCTCGTCGTGCACCTGCACGGGCTCGCCGTGGACATGGACGCGGTGCTCGACATCGCACAGCGGCACGGGCTGAAGGTCATCGAGGACGTCTGCCAGGCACATGGCGCGCGGTTTCGGGACCGGATGACCGGCACGCTCGGCCACGCAGCCGCGTTCAGCTTCAACCAGCACAAGAACCTCTGCTCGGGCGAAGGCGGGATGTTCGTGACCGACGACGAGGAAATGATGAAGAGCGCGCGGCGGCTGTGGTCGTTCGGCGAAGCGGCGACGCCGGCCGAGACGCGCGACTACCACGTCTACAGCATCGGCTGGATGTACCGGAACAACGACCTGACAGCCGCCTTCGGCCGCGCGCAGTTGACGAGACTCGAGATGTACCTCGAGTGGCAGGAGCGCAGCGTGCCGCTGCTATCGCGCCGGCTCAGCGAAGTGCCGCACCTGCTCCTGCCCATCGAGCCGGAGGGCTACGAGCACACTTGGTACAACTACGTAATCCGGTTCGATGTGGACGCCATGGGCCACGGCCAGGACGCGCGGGCGTTTCGCGACAAGATCGCGCGCGCGTTGGCGGCCGAGGGTGTGCAGGCGTCGATCTGGCAGCGCTGCATCCTGCCGGCCATGACGATCTTCCAGACGAAGAACGCCTACGGCCACGGCACGCCCTGGTCCAGCCCGCACGCGCAGCCGGTGAACTACGACCTCGCGCAGTACCCGGTCGCCCAGCGGCACTGTGACACGCACATCTGCCTGGGGGAGGCGATTCGCTATCCCAACGGGTCGGACGTCATCGAGTTGATCGCCGCGGGATTCACCAAAGTGATGACGAACCTCGGACAGGTCGAACCGATCGGTTGACGATCCGACGAACCGTCAGCCTGGATGTCTCTTGAAGAGTTCCCTGAGCCGGGCGCCAGGGGCGTCGTCTTCCTTCAAATCCAGCAGCAGACCGAGCTCGTCGACAATGAGGGTTCGATCGAGCGCACCAGCCTGACGCGCCATGACGCCCTCGATGTCCAGCCAGTCCTGCGGACGATCTGCAAACGCCTTGAGCACGACGAGGTCTTCCGCCGAGCAGGTCGTGAGGGTGGTTCCTGCGTCGATCGCGAACGGCGTCGAGCGGTCGATCATGCGTTCCTCGTACGGGATGCCGGCGAGTGAGATGTCCAGAGGCACTCCAGTGGCGGTTTCGACCAGAACCACTCGGTGCGCGACCGCGAAGGGACGTGCGTCAGGGATGCGAGGGCGGTAGGCCGCGAGCAGCGCGTCAATGAACCGGTCCTCGCCGCGGAGGCCCGTGAGAATGCTCACGTCCACATCGCGCGTCTGCCGCGGCTCGCCCCAGCGCTGCACCGCCAGACCGCCGATGATCGCCCAGCGCCAGCTCCGGGCACGGCAAAACGCCTCGAGGTCTGCCGCCGCCGCGAAGAGCAGGTTCACCGGCGACCGCGGCCGTGCAGACGATCCTGAAGCTCCACCAGTCCGGACCACTCGCGGCGACGGGCAGGCATCGGCACGCGCAGGGCGGCCTCGATCAGCGCATCTGCCATCCGAAGTGCGTCCGCGTCCCCGAGGTTCCGCAGTTCGCGCCAGCGGATCTCCTCCAGCAGTCGCCCGGTTTCTGTCCAGTTCCGAACGTACGCACGTTCCCGATCCGGCGTCATGAGGCGCATTGTACGCCACGGATCCGACTGCGTCGCTCCGGCCGCCACGCAGGTGCGATGATGGCGAACTGACGAATGACGATGCGGGGATTGAGCACCTCTGGCGTCCGGCGAACGCCTCCGTGACGAGCCTGTCGCAGAGCGGCTCGGAACTCCTCGAAGCGGTCCGCATGTCCCTCGCGTTCGTGCCAGCCGCGCGGCCATGCGATCATGACGGTTCGCATGCGCATCCACGTCGGCACCTCCGGCTACAACTACCCTGAGTGGCGCGGGACGTTCTATCCCGCGGACCTGCCCGCGAAGCAGATGTTCGGCTACTACGCCGAACGGTTCCGGACGGTCGAGATCAACTACACGTTCTACCGGATGCCCACCGCGAAGACGACCGAGAGTTGGTGGGCGCAGGCGTCGGAGGGCTTCACCTACGCGCTCAAGGCGCCCCGTCGCATCTCCCACGACAAGCGCCTCGCCGGCGCCGGGGAACTCGTCGAGTTCTTCTGCCAGAGTGCGCGCGGCCTCGGCCCGCATCTCGGTCCACTCCTGTTCCAGCTGCCGCCGACCTTCAAGGCGGACCTGCCCAGGCTGGCGGCGTTCCTCGCGCTGCTGCCGGCCGACGTCCGCGCCGCGTTCGAGTTCCGCCACGACTCGTGGCTGACCGACGACGTCTACCGCCTCCTGGCGGACCGTCACGCCGCCCTGTGCATCGCGGACTTCGGCGACAAGACGACCCCGGTGGTGGCAACCGCGCGGCACGGCTACTTCCGCCTGCGCGACGAAGGCTACACGCCGGCCGATCTGCAGCGATGGGTGGATCAGGCGCGTGCGCACGAACAGGACTGGGACGACCTGTTCGTGTTCTTCAAGCACGAAGAAGAGGGCAAGGGGCCCGAGTTCGCCGCGGCGTTCCGGTCACTGCTGGGACAAGAGCCTTCACCGTGAAGCGCTGAAGGCACCCCGCGTTGACGGATGCTCAAGCAAGAGCTTCACATGAAGTTCTGAAGGTTTGAAGGGCGACGAGCGTCGGCCGACGCTCGTCGCCTGCTGCCCAGTGCCAGCCTTCATGTCTTCACGTCCTTCACGTTGAGAGCTCTTTGAAACACGGCCGCGCAAACACTCTGCGAACCGTAGCCGCGGGGCTCGAGCCACGCGGCTGAGCAGGGCCGACCTGAAGGTCGGCCCCTCCATCTCAGCACCTGAAGCTCGGACTCTCCAGTTCAGCCCAGTGACCTCGCCAGGAACTCGACCGCCGTCGTCTCGGCCCAGAAGGCGTCCTCGCCGGGTTCGGTGAGGGCGACGAAGGCGCAGTGGCCGCCCGTGGCCGGCACGACGACCTGGATGTGCGGGTTGTCACGCACCGCCGGCTCCAGGAACTGCGACGCTGGCACGAACGGGTCGTCGCCGGCCGCGAGGATCAGTGCCGGAATCGCGATGCGGTCGATCACTCGCATCGCACTGGCGCGGTCGTAGTAGTTCGCCGCGTCCCCAAACCCATGCGACGGCGCCGTATACGCATCGTCGAACGCCCGGATCGTCCAGATGCGGTTCAAGCCGGACAGATCGAACGCGTTGGGCCAGATGAGCGCCTTGCGTCGCATCCGCGCGCGAAGGTTGCGGACGAAGTGGAACTGATACGCGAAATTGACCGGCCGTTCGATGGAACGGACGCACCGGTCCAGGTCGACCGTTGGACACACGGTGGCGACGGCGCGCACCGGCAGGTCCGGCGTGTCCGCGAGCTCGCCCGCCAACTTCATCGTGAGGTTGCCGCCCAGCGAGTAGCCGACGACGCCGATGTCGCCCACCCGGTCGTCGGTGACGAGCGCGCGAATGACCGCACGCGGATCGTCGGTGAGGCCGGAGTGATAGAGCGTTGGCGACAAGTGCTCGGTGCCGCCACAGTTGCGCTGGTTCAGCAGCACCGCGTTCCAGCCGCGCCGCCAGGCCTTCTCCGCCAGCCCGCGCATGTAGCGCACGTCGCTCGATCCTTCGAGGCCGTGCAGCGCCAAGAGCGTGGGGCGGCCCGCGCGCTCGGGCTGCCAGTAGCAGCGCGCGAGCACCTGGGAGTCGGGCGCGACGCGGAACAATCGATCTTCGGGCGGCGGCAGGGCAGGGAACTCACGCGTGCGGGCCCAGGCGAACACGGTCATCACGTGACCGTTGCCGAGCCGGCGGCCGTGCACGAAGGGGCGCGGATCGAACGGGGGCCGGGCCGGGCCGGCGGACGTCGCGCTCACCGCCAGAGTGTCGAGGGGCCTGTCCACGGTCAGCTCGCTCACGGCCGGTGTTCCAGCGTGGTGCCGTAGAGCGGCGGCAGCACGACGTGCTGCATGCGCAGGTACACCGTCAGTTGACCGCGGTGGTGGACGACGTGGTGGAGCAGGAAGCGCCGGATGGCGCCCAGGCGGGGCAGCGTCAGCAGCGTGTGCCCGTTCTCGCGCAGCGTCCACGGCGCGGCCAGTTCGGCGTCTGACCGCGTCGTCAGCTCACGTCGCACCTCCGCGACATGGCGATCGAACGTCTCGAGAATCCCGGCGCGGGTGTGAGTGTCCTCGGGCTTCAGCTCGGAGACCTTCAGCTCGTGGCCGTCGCTCTCGAGAATGTGGCGGCCCCATCGTGGGAGCTCGGCGAGGTGAGCGGCCAGGCCGCCGAGCGAGAACGCCTGCTCGTACGGCCTCCACGTCAGCGCTGCTTCGGGCAGGCGCGCCAGCAGTTCGCGCGTCGCCGCCATCTCCTGATCGAAGTCGACGAGCAGCGCGTCCAGTTCCGGCACGTCAGCGGCTGAAGTCGACCTTCGGCACCTGCGCGGCCTCGGGCGGCGCGTTGTAGTACGGATACTCGTCGAAACCGAAGATCGCGGCCGTGATGTTCGACGGGAACCGGCGCCGCAGGGTGTTGTACTCGTTCAGCCGCTCGTTGTAGCGCCCGCGCTCGGTCGCCAGGCGGTTTTCCGTGCCGGCCAACTCGTCCATCAGCCGCATGAACACTTCGTTCGACTTCAGCTGCGGGTAGTTCTCGACGACGACGAGGAGGCGCGCGAGGGCGCTGGATTCGGCGTTGGCCCCCGCAATGCGCTCGGCCGGCGTGCTCGCCCCCGCCATCTTGGCGCGCGCGTCGGCCACAGCCTGCAGGACCTCGCGCTCCTGCGCCGCGAACCCTTGCACGCTGGCGACGAGGTTCGGAATCAGGTCGCTGCGCCGCTGCATCTGATTTTCCACCTGGCCCCACTGCGCCTTGATGGCCTCTTCGGAGGCGGTGAACCGGTTGTAGGAGCAGCCGGATCCGGCGGCGAGGCAGAGGAGGAAGGTCAGGTTCGTCAGGAGTGCGAACGGTGTCGGTGCAGGCTGAAGCATCGGTGTCTCTCGCTTCTACTCTACGCTGTCGGGGTCAGTTTTGAGTTCCCTACCACCTTCCCGACGCCCCGCCGCCGCCGCTCGATCCCCCGCCAAACCCGCCGAAGCCTCCGCCGCCGCGGCTGAAGCCGCCGCCAAAGCCGCCGCCAAAGCCG
>CAZFAT010000043.1:0-3394 GCA_964517075.1 uncultured Solibacteraceae bacterium | reverse complement strand
GGCCCACCGCATCGAGATGGTCTCGCGTCGCGTACCCTTTGTGTCGATCGAAGCCGTAGCGCGGATCGTGCCCGTGGAGCTCGATCATCAGGCGATCGCGCGTGACCTTGGCCAGGATGGACGCGGCGGCAATCGCCGTGCACCGCCGGTCGCCTCCGACGATCGCCCGCTGCGCCATGACGAGGCCCGGCACGTTGAAGCCGTCCACGAGCACGCAGCCGGGCAACGGCACGAGCGCCATCACGGCCCGCCGCATCGCTTCCAGCGACGCGCGGTGGATGTTGATGCGATCGATCTCCGTGGCGTCGATGATGGACGCGTGCCAGCAGATCGCGACCTCCGCGATCCGGCGGTACAACCGGGATCGGTCCTCGGCCGACAGCACTTTCGAGTCGGCGATGCCGGGCACGTAGCGATCGGCCGGCAGCACGACGGCCGCGGCCACCACGGGTCCGGCCAGGCACCCCCGGCCCACTTCGTCCACGCCCGCGACATGCACGTAGCCCAGCCGCCGGGCGACATTCTCGAGGGCGCGCGACGCCCGGGGCCGCGACATGGGCGCCTCTTACGCGGTGCGCTTCTGCTCTTTCATGCGCGCCGCCTTGCCCTTCAACTCGCGCAGGAAGTACAGCTTCGCACGCCGCACCTGGGCGCCGCGCACGACCTCCACCCGGTCGATGGTGGGCGAGTGCAGCGGGAAGATCCGCTCGACACCCTGTCCGAACGACACCTTCCGCACCGTGAACGTGGCGTTGGAGCCGCCGCGGTGCATCCCGATGACCATCCCCTCGAACACCTGGATCCGCTCCTTGTCGCCTTCGCGCACGCGGACGTGCACGCGGACGGTATCGCCCGATCGCAAGGTTGGCCGGTTGGTCCGGTGCGGCCGCTCCACAGTCTCAATCGCCTTCATGATGCTCTCCCTTGTCGCGCTCGTCGGCCAGCAGATCCGGTCGCCGCGCCTCGGTGCGCCGCCGCCGTTCGTCCCGGCGCCACCGATCGACGGCCCCGTGATGTCCGGACAACAGCACGTCCGGCACCGCCCACCCACGAAACACCGCGGGCCGGGTGTAATGGGGATGGTCGAGCCCACCCCCTGCAAATGAGTCGGCGGCGACCGATCCGGCGTCGCCGACCACCCCCGGAATCAGCCGCACGGTAGCGTCGAGCACCACCAGCGCGGCCAGTTCACCCCCCGTGAGGACGTAGTCGCCGATCGAAATCTCGTCGGTGACCAGGTGCTCGGCCACCCGCTCGTCCACCCCTTCATATCGGCCCGAGATCAGCACCAGCCGCGCCAGCCGGCTCAGCCGCTCGGCCACGGCATGCGTGAAGGGCCGGCCCTGCGGCGTCATCAGGATCACCGCGCTCGCCGGGCCGCGCTCGGCCGCGATCGCCTCGACCGCGCGAAACAGCGGCTCGGGCTTCAGCACCATGCCCGGCCCGCCGCCGTACGGCACGTCGTCCACCGTCCGATGGCGATCGTCGGTGTAGTCGCGCAGGTCCCGGGTGCGAATATCGACGATCCCCCGCGTCCGAGCCCGGCCGAGGACGCCCTCGGCCAGCGCGGCTTCGACCAGTCGCGGGAAAATCGTGATGACGTCGACCGTCATCGCCCTGCGATCCGGTTGAGATCGACCAGCCCCTCGGGCGGGTCGATCTCGATCACACGCCCGGCGGGATCCACCCGCCGGCAAATCTCACTGGCGAACGGGACGAGCACTTCCCCGCGCCCTTCCACGACCAGCATGGGGACGCCCGACCCCAGATCGACGCGGGCGACGGTCCCGACCCGCGTGCCCGCCGTGGTCCGGACCTCGCAGCCCACGAGGTCGTGCACGTAGAACGCGCCGGCCGCGAGGGGCCGCAGGGCCTCGGCGGCAATCCGCAATTCGGCGTCTCGCAACGCCTCCGCGGCGTCAATCGATTCCACGCCGGCGAACCCGACGACCCACCGGCCGGCCTGCGGTCGACTGGCGATGACCGTCAGCGCGGCCACGGTCCCGCCGCGCTGCACGTAGACCTGCTCGTCCACGCGGAACCGCTCGTCGGCGAAATCGGTCTCGGGCGCGACGACCACGTGCCCGCGGTTCCCATGCGGCCGGACGACGCGACCGACGGTCACCATCGAGGTCCAATCCACGCGCGGGCTCAGTCGTCGCGGAAATCCACGCCCACGCGCGCACCGTCGATCTCGCCGGCGGCGGCCGCGAGCGCCCGGACTGCCGAGGCCGTCCGTCCCTGCCGGCCGATCGCGCGCCCGAGTTCGCCCGGCGCCATCGTCAATTCGACGATGGTCTGGCCGCGGCGTTCCGCTTCAGTCACCACGACCTCGTCGGGGCGCTCGGCGAGCGCACGGGCCACCACCTCGACGACATCGCGCGCGCGGCTCACGACGCGGCCGACGCCTCAACCGCCGGCGCGGCTGGCAGTCGATCGATCAGAGTGCGGACCGTGTCCGACGGCCGCGCGCCGGCGTTGAGCCAGTGCGTGAGGCGCTCGCGGTCGATCTCGAGGCGCTCCGGCTTGGTTCGCGGGTTGTAGTGCCCGAGCACCTCCACAAACCGCCCGTCCCGCGCCGAACGGCTCTCGGTGACGACTACCCGAAAGAACGGCCGGTTCTTCGACCCCGCGCGCCGCATTCGTATCGCTAGCATCCCGGTACCTCTCTGCAGTCTTGAGTTCTGAGTCTTGAGTCCCAACTTCTAACTTCTGGCTTCTCACTTCTAACTTTCCCAGTCCGCCCTATCCCATGCCCTTGAGCATCCCCATGAGGCGTCGCTTGCCCTTCCGGCCGCCACCGATGCTGCTCATCGTCTTCAGCATCTTGCGCATCTCAAGGAACTGCTTCAGCACGCGATTGACTTCTTCGACCGTCGTGCCGCTGCCCCTGGCGATGCGCTTGCGGCGGCTGCCGTTGAGCAGCCCGTGATTGCGGCGTTCAGCCGCCGTCATGGAATTGATGATGCCCTCGACCCGTGCGAGGGCCTTCTCGTCGACCTCCGCGGCGGCGTTCTGCGCCTGCTTCAGCCCGCCAAAGCCAGGCACCATCCCGATAATCTGCTCGAGCGGGCCCATCTTCTTGATGGTCCGGAGCTGGTCGCGGAAGTCCTCGAAGGTGAAGTCGTCGAGCCGCGTCTTCTTTTCGAGGCGTTCGCGGCTCTCGTCGTCAATCGCCTCTTCGGCCCGTTCGATGAGCGACAGCACGTCGCCCATCCCGAGCAGGCGCGAGACCAGGCGGTCGGCCTGGAACGCCTCGAGATCCTGCAGCCGTTCGCCGATGCCCGCAAACGCGATGGGCGCGTCGCCGTCCAGCTTCGTCAGGACGACGCCGGTCGTGCCGATACGATGGTGAAACTCGCCGGCGCTCTTGACGGCGTCCTGCCCCGTCATC
>CAZFAT010000042.1:0-13686 GCA_964517075.1 uncultured Solibacteraceae bacterium | reverse complement strand
AACCGGCGACGCGGCTGCTCCCGTCGTCGACAGCCCAGGAAAAGACGATGGCGCGCGTCGGCGCCGCGAACCTGTCGGTCGCGGAGATTCGCGCGTCGCTCGATCGCGAGCGAGACGCCGCCGGCTTCACCCCCGGCGCGTTCGATCCGTTCCTGGCCAGGCTGCCGACGCTCATCGACCCGGCCCAGCGCCTGGACTACGACGACTATGGCGCGCACGGGCTAGGCGATCTCGTCGGGCGATTCGCCGTGCGCGACGGCGACACCTGGTGGCTGGCCACGTATGTGTTCCCGGAGAACGCCGCCGAGGCCGCACGTGTGCAGGCGGTGGTCGATGCGGTGGATCCGGCCCAGACACTCACCGGTCTGCCGCTGGTCAATGCGGATCTGGCCGGCCGGTTCCTGCCGGACTTCGTCAAGGGGCTGGGGATCGGCACGGCGCTCGTCGTGCTGCTCGTGGTCGCGGCATTCAGGGACGCCCGGCTGTCCGTCCTCGCACTGCTGCCGACTGCCATCGGCCTGATCTGGACGGCGGGCGTGCTGGCGATTGCCGGCGTGGTCCTCGACCTGTTTGCCATCTTTGCGATCGTGACGTTCGTCGGCATTGGTGTCGACTATGGCGTGCATCTCGTGCATCGCTACCACGAGCACGGCGACGCCACACGAGCGGCGGCCGAACTGGCGCCGGTCATTCTGGTGGCTGCCGCCATCACGTTGTTCGGATACGCCACGCTCATCACGTCGTCGTACCCGCCGCTGCAATCGATTGGCGTGGTGTCCGCGATCAGTGTCGTGGCGCTGGCGGGCGCGACGCTGCTGGTCCTGCCGGCGCTGCTCTGGCGGTCAGGCGATGCCTAGCATCCGTGTGGTGGCGCTGATCGCGGCCTTCAATGAAGGTGACACCGTCGCTGACGTGGTTCGGGGTGTGCGTCCGCTCGTGCACCGCGTCATCGTCGTCGACGACGGATCCACGGATGCGACGGCGGCACGCGCGCGCGAGGCTGGCGCGGAGGTCCTCGCGCATGGACGCAATCGCGGCAAAGGCCACGCCGTGCGCACCGGCCTGGCTCGCGTGTTCGAGGACGACGTCACGCACGTGCTGCTGATCGACGCGGACCTGCAGCACGTGCCGGCCGAAGCCGCGCGCCTGCTGGAGGTCGCGGCGACGTCGGGCGCAGACGTGGTCATTGGCACGCGGCAATTCCGACGGGCGGAGATGCCGGCGTCGCGGTACCACGCGAATCGCATCGGCAGCCGCGCACTCTCGAGCTTCGTCGGCGTGGCGGTTCCGGACACCCAGTGCGGCTTCCGCGTCTTCCGGGTGGAGGCGCTACGGCCGATTGTGTTCGTCGCCACGGGCTACGACATCGAAACCGAGATGCTGATCAAGGTGCGACGGCGGGGCGGCCGGGTCGAGAGCGCGCCGGTGTCGGCAGTCTATGACGGACGACGAAGCAAACTTCGGCCGATCCGGGACACGACACGTACCTGTTTTCTGGCGGTGTACTATCGCTTCATTGAGCGCATCTAGAGCACCATCCCCGACCGGCGGCTCCCAGGACCATGAGGAGCCGCGGCCCTGGACGACCCACGCACTGAACACCGGCACGGTCTTCGAGGCCACCTGCTTCGGCGTCTCGGTGTTGCCCAGAACGCTGTCCTACGGTCTCGGCGGAGCGGGCTCCTGGCTCGCATGGCGGACCATGCGGACGGTGCGGCGGGCGGTCGCCGACAATCTGCGCGCGGTGTTTCCGGACGAGACGGCCGCCGTGCTCGAGCGTCGTGCGCTTCACACCCTGCGCGCCTACGCCCGGGATGTCGTCGACTTCCTGTCGGCCGTGAACGTGCCGCCCGCCGCCGCGCCGGCGCTGTTCGAGTACACGCCGGAGCACGTTCGCCTCTTCGAGCAATTGCTGGCCAGGGGCAACGGCGTCGTCTTGGCCAGCGGCCATTACGGCAACTGGGAGATCGGCAGCGTGGCCATGCGTCACGTCTTCAAGGTGCCCCTCACCATCGTGGCCATGCCCGAAGCGAGTGAGACCATCAACAGGCGGCGCCGGAGGTTCCGTGAACGGCTCGGCGTCGATACGGTCGAGGTCGGGAAGTCGCTCGACACGGCGCTCCAGATCCGCAGACGCCTGGCGGAGAACAGAGCCGTCGCGTTGCTGATCGATCGCCACGTCGGTCGCGATCGCGTGGCCGTGAACTTTCTCGGCCGGCACGCCTGGTTTCTGCGCACCCCGGCGCTCATGGCGTACGTGTCCGGCGCACCGCTGGTGCCCTGTTTCATCGAGCGCGCCGGCGACGGACGCTTTCGGATCGAGCCGGGGGAGCCGATCTACGTCTCGGGGGACCTGCCGCGCGACGCCGCGATCCAGCGCGCGGCCCAGCGGTCGGCCGATCAGCTCGGCGCTCGCGTCAGGCAGCATCCGGAGTACTGGTACCAGTTCTACAACTACTGGGACGCGCAGACGGAGCCGGTCCCAGGGGCTGAGCGCGAGCGGAGCTGAGACGGTGGATCCGGTCTCGCACGTGGTGATGGGGCGGCTCGTCGTGGCATCGATCGATCGCGGCGCCCGCGCCGGGACGGCGGCAGCGGCGGTGGTTGGCGCCCTGGTTCCCGATATCGATCTGGTGTTGATGCCGTTCGGCTGGGATGTGTATCTCCGATGTCACGAGGTCGGAACGCACTCGATCGCCGGGGCGTGTGGGCTCGGAGCCCTGGTGGGCGCGGTGGTCCGCTACTTCACGCCCCGGGCGCACTGGCGCACGCTGGCGCTGGCCGCTTCCCTCGCGGCGCTCAGCCATCTCACGCTGGACGTGCTGTCGGGCGCCCGCATCGCCCCGGCGTGGCCGCTCGATCCGACACGCGTGTCCGTGCCCCTCGTCGCCATGGGCGAGCCGTGGTTGACGTCCTTCTTCGTGCTGGCCGCGGCGGCCATGTGGCTCGTTCGCGCGCAGCGGCAACGCACGGCGGGCGTGATCCTGGTGCTGGTGTCCCTGGTGCTCGGCATCAGGGGTGTGCTGTACGCCCGGGTCGTCAGCGCGGTGGCGGCCGATTCCAGGCTCGACGCCCGGATTGCCCGCGCGAGCCAGGCGCGGTGGGGCACGTGGCGGGAGTGGGACGTGTTCGAGCGACACCAGGGTGCGCTGCGAGTGTGGCGCGTCGATGCGATCTCGAAGGCCATCGTGCCGACCCTCGACTGGCCGGTCACATCCGAGTCTCTCCTGGTGGGGCATTCCCGGTCGCTCGATACGGTCAACAACTTCCTGCGTGTACACGAGTTGGGGTTTGCCATCGAGCGACCCGCAATGCCCGGGACAGAGGTCCTGTGGTCCGACGTGCGGTTCTGTGAGCAGGAGTTTGCGGGCTCGCCGCGCATCGATTGCGCGCTCTGGTTTGGCGGCGTCTTCGATCGGAAGGGCCGGCCGGTCACCCAGGTGGTGTACCTGCCATGGTGGACCCAGCGGCGTGCGCCTTCGCGGTGAGCGAGTACAAGACGTTGGCGAACGGCGTTCCCTTCCCCATAGGCTGAACCTCCGTGCGGAGGCCGTGGCTGGCGAAGCAGGCCAGCCACGCGGCGCGGCTTCGGAAGGCGAAGTGCTGTCGCCAGTGACCGAAGGCGAGCGCCTTCAGCCGATTGCCGGCGCGGACCGCCTGGAAACGCCATCCGGCGGCCGCGTCCGCTTCTCGAACGAGAATCACGCCGTCGGGCCCGAGGCAGGCGGTCAGGCGTCCCAGCAGCGCGTCCTGTTCCACCCGCGTCATCATCTGCAGCACGTCGAACAGCAGCACGACGTTGACGGCGCCGACCGCGGCGTCGGTCGCGTCTCCCTGCACGATGTCCGCGTCGCGTTCCAGCGCCTGCCGCGCTGCGGCGGCGACCCGCGGCCGAATCTCGACCCCGATCATCCGATCGAATCGCGGCGGCGCGGGCAGGGTGGTGGGCCATGCGTCCGTGTCGACGGCGTGCCTCGCTTCAGCCAGCAACGAGAGCATCAGCCCCTGGCCACAGCCCACATCGAGCAGCGTGCCTCCCGATCGCAGCAGGCCACCGCAGAGCGTCGCGCGATAGATCGGGTCGCCACGCATCTTGCCGCGCGCGAACTCCCAGGCGACGATGCTCGCACTGACATATCGGTCTGAAGCGCGGCGCACCAGCTCCAGGAACGCCTCGTCGTCAGTCGGACTTCGAAGCAGGAGAAACGTGGCCGACGTGGCGATCGCGGCCAGTGAGAGGCCGATGACGACGCTCCCGGTGAGCAGGTCGACGAACACGACATCGAGGCCGGCGGCGCTCACCGCGCGTGGCGTGAGGCTCTGGAAGGCGCCGTGCCGAAGCCAGGCGCCGGTCTGCAGCTCCACCAACAGGAGCCAGGGCGCGACGAACGGATTCGAGATCTGGGCCGCAAGATAGACCTTCAGGCGGTTGAGCCGGAAGAGCGATCCCAGGAGCCAGCAGAGCAGGAGGTGGAGTCCATAGAGCGGCAGGCAGCCGAGAAACACGCCGAGGCCGACGGCAGCCGCCTCGCGACCCGCCCCCCGTCCTTCCAGTCGAAGGTCACGGAACGTGCGGCGCATCCGCCGCGGGATCGTTTCGTGGAGGGGTAGGCGCCACGCTCTCATGTCGCGTTATGATCCGCCACATCTTATGCCGACTGCACGACCGCGGGTGGCGAGTCAATCGACGGTGACGGAACCGCGCGTGCTCGGTCCGCACGATCGCATTCCCGCGCTCGAACCGCGCTTCCCGCAGTGGGTCGACCACGTCTTCGGCTCACCGGCCCGGTGGGTCGATGTCGGACCCTGCATGCGTGCGGCCGGAGTCGAGTCCCTCGTCCTCATAGAGGTCACGGTCCCGCAGGCGGCGTTGATGCCCGCCGAGCTGCTGCGCGCGGAGGTCTTCGGCGCCTATCGACGTATGACGCGCTGGCTCGCGGCGCGCGGCCGCGTGCCGATTCGCTTCTGGAACTACATTCCGGCGATCGGGGAGGCGATGGGGAATAGCCTCGATCGCTACATGGTGTTCAACGCCGGGCGCTACGATGCCTTCGATCGCGGGCTGTCGCGCGCCGCGGAAGCCTTCGGGCCATCGATCGCCACCGCCTCGGCCGTCGGCGTGGGTGGCGGCGATCTGGTCATTCATGGCCTGGCCTCCGACGCGCCGGGTATTCCTGTTGAGAATCCCCGTCAGACATCCTCGTGGCGCTACTCCAAGCGGTTTGGGCCGATGCCTCCGTGTTTCGCGCGGGCGGTCGTCACCACCCTGAGGGCGCGCCCGACCCTGCTCATTGCCGGCACCGCGAGTATTGTCGGCGAGGAGTCCCTGCATGAGGGCGACGTCGACGCGCAGCTCGCCGAGACGCTCCGCAACATCGGCGCCATCATCACGGCCGCGCCGGCAGCGTCACCCTCGGGTGTCCAGGAGCCGCTCACCCGACTGGTGCATCTACGGGCGTACGCAACGACCGACGACGTCGCGCGTCAGGTGCGTCGTCGGCTCGAGGCCTGCTCCCCCAACGCCCGCAGCATCGAGGTCCTGAGAGCGCAGGTCTGCCGTCCGGAACTGCTCCTGGAGATCGAGGGTGTGGCCGACGTCTGAGTTGTCGGCGCGACTATGTGCTCGCGAGCACGACGCTGCCGGTGGCCACGGTCACGCCGTCTGCCGTCACCGAGCCTTCGATCTTGAACACGCCGCCGAACGCGCCGACCACTCGTGCCGAGGCTTCGAGCACGACGCCTGGTCCGGCCGCCGCAGGGAACTTGAACGGGCCGAACGCCGCGACGCGCAATCGACGCGGCGGCGATCCCTCGGCGTCGGCGGTGGCCACCGCAAGGCCCCCTGTCTGCGCGAGCAACTCGACGAGGATGATCGCCGGCACCACCGGTTGACCGGGGAAGTGCCCCTGGAAGTAGAAGTCGCCGGCGTCGGCGACGCGTCGCCCGACAGCATGTTCGCCGGGCGCGACAACGAGCACGTCCTCGACCAGCCGCATCGGAGGGTGATGCGGCAGCATGGCGACGGAGAACTGCACAGTCGCTACAGTATAATTCTCGACCCTGTGAGCGAGATCGTCGAGTGCTTCTCGAGGCTTGTGCGTGACGATCCCCGTCGCCCGCTCATCGTGCTGCCAACCCGGGACGAGGCCCTGACCGCCGATGACATCTCGCGGCAGTGTCGCGAGTCTGTCCGCGCTCTCAGCGCGCTCGGACTCGGCCGTGGCGATCTCGTGGTGTGTGCAATCGGCAATCGCCCCGAGTTGGTGCCGTTTCTCCTGGCGTCCCGCGTCCTCGACCTCACCGTCATGGCCGTCGACGAGAGTGCCACACCCCCGGATATCGAGACGCTGTGTGGGCGGTTCGGCGCGACGGCCTGCCTCGCGTCCGCGCCGGTCGAGCACGACGCCACCGACGCGATCGCGTTCGGGCCGGGACTGGTGCTCGCGCGCTGCAGCGGGGAGGCGACGGCGTATCCCGGCGTGGCGGTTCTGAAGCTCACCTCGGGATCGATCGGGCCGGCGCGCGCGGCGCGCACCACCGAGTCTCAGCTCATCGCCGATGGCCGTCAGATCACGGCGACCATGGGGATCGGGCGCGACGACAGGCAACTGGTCGCGATTCCGCTCGCTCACTCGTATGGGCTCGGCGTGATCGTCATGCCACTCCTGCTTCAGGGCACGCCCATCGTGCTGCGGGATTCGCGGGTTCCCCTTCACATCACACGCGACGCCCGGCGGTTCGAGGCCCGCTGCCTGCCAGGGGTCCCGTTCCTGTTCGAGCACCTGGTCGAGCATGCCGCAGACGCGGAGTGGCCCCGGGCGCTGCGTCTGCTCATCTCGGCAGGCGCCCGCCTGTCGACGGTCACTCAGCGCGCGTTCCACGCCCGATTCGGCCTGAAGATTCACACCTTCTACGGCACGACCGAAACGGGCGGAATTGCCTACGACGAAAGCGAACCGATCGATGACGCGTCGACCGTGGGGCGTCCGCTGGCGGGGGTCTCGGTCTCATTGCGGGCGGAGGACGGTCTGCCGCCGGGGACCGGCCGGGTGCACGTCCGGAGCGCGGCGGTGTCCGACCGATATGTCGGGGACGATTCGGACGACTTCGACGATCAGGGCTTCCTGACCGGCGACTACGGAAGTCTCGACGACGAGGGGCGTCTCACGCTGGCCGGGCGCGTGTCGTCGTTCATCAACGTGGCGGGGCGCAAGGTACAGCCAGACGATGTGGAGGCGGTGCTGCGGGAGCACCCGGCCGTGCTCGACGTCCGCGTGCTGGCCGCAGACGACGGACAACGTGGCCAGCAGGTGGTGGCGTGTGTGGCGCCGCGCGCTGGTGTCGCCGCGCCGACGCTCGTCGGCCTTCGCCAGTTCTGTTCGACCCGCATGGCCGCGCACAAGATCCCGAGGCGCCTCGTGGTTGTCGACGTGATTCCTGTCACCGCACGCGGCAAGACGGATCGGGCAGCTCTGATGGCACTGGTGCAGGCCGGCTGCGACTGAATCCCTGTGCTAATATTCGCCCTCGGGCGAGGCCCGAACGTCAGTCCCCCCCGCGTTCAGAGCGTCGCTTCGCAAAAGGAGAGCACGTGAACGTGTGGAAGCCTCTCGAATGGGCGCTCGTGGGAAGCGCCCGCGTGGCGTGGCCGCTGTTGCAGCTCGCCAATCGGAGTGTACCGGCCCGGTCATTCCATCCGAAGTGGTCTCCGACGCCGCTACCGAAGACTCGCGAGCGCTCCAAGCCGCCGCTGGGTATTCCGCGGACCACCGACTCGCTGTGTCCGGTCTGCGTGCGGGAGACGCGGGCGCGTGTGCTCTCCGGCGAACAGTCCGTTCAATCCCTCATCGACGGCACGCACGGCGAAATCCGGGCCGAGATCCTCGAGCGGGATGGCAGGATCATCGTCGAGAAGACGTGTCCGACACACGGCACCTTCGTCGATACCCTCGCCGTCAACCCGGCGTTTCTGCGACGGCTCGAGGGGCTGTTCCCGGGCCGCGATGTCCGCGCGGTCACTGACACGTTGCACAACCACGGCACGTCGTCGATTCAGCACGGACGCGGGGCGGTGCTGACGATCGACCTGACGAATCGCTGCAACATGATGTGCGATCCCTGTTTCATGGACGCCAATCAGGTGGGATACGTCCACGAACTGACGATCGACGAGGTGAAGCAGCTGCTTGACGATGCGGTGAGCATCAAACCGCGGCGTCAGATGAGCGTCCAGTTTTCCGGCGGGGAACCGACGATTTCGCCGATTTTTCTCGACGCGGTCCGATACGCACGGGAGATCGGGTACTTCAGCGTTCAGGCGGCGACCAACGGCATCCGCTTCGCTCAGGATCCCGACTTCGCGAAGGCCGCCCGCGCGGCGGGACTGCGGATCGCGTATCTGCAGTTCGACGGGGTCGGCGACGAGGCCAACGCGCACCGCAAGGTCGGCAACCTGTTCGATGTGAAGCTGCAGGCGATCGAGCGTCTCTACGCGGCCGGCATCGACGTCTGCCTCGTGGTGACGATCGTCAACACGGTCAACAACGATCAAGTCGGCCCGATCGTCAAGTTCGCCCTGGCGAACTGCGACAAGATCAGCTTCGTGTCGTTCCAGCCGGTGTCCTTTACCGGCCGGGATGAAGACATTCCCGACGCCGAGCGCCACGCGAAGCGCTACACGCTCTCGCATCTGGCGGAGGACATGAAACGCCAGACCGGCGTCACCGAGCCGCTGCGGGACTGGTTCCCGTTGTCCGCGTCAAGCTCGATGTCGCGCGTCACGGATCTGCTCAAGGGGCCCGGCGCCGACTGGGGATCGCTCAGCTGCGGCTGCCATCCGGACTGCGGTGTCGGCATGGGCTTCATGGTCAGCAAGAAGACCAAGGAGTTCGCGCCGGTCAGCCAGTTCATCAACGTCGACCGCGTGCTCGAGGACGCGCAGGTGATCGCCGACAGTGCTCGCGGGCGCGCACTCACCGTCGCGCAGACCGCGCTCAGCCTGCTTCGAAACTACACGCCCTCCCGCACGCCCACGGGGTTCCGGCTGATCGACCTGCTGCGGAAGTTCGACAAGCAGACCGACGGGCAGCTGGGCGGCAAGCTCAACGGTCCCCCGGACGCCGACCGCAAGCAGGACGAGTGGCTGCTGATGTTCGTGGCCGGCATGTGGTTCCAGGATCTGTGGACCTATGATTTTCGGCGCACCGAGATGTGCATCATTCCGTATGCCACGCAGATGGGCGAGGTCTCGTTCTGCGCCTACAACACGGGCGTGGGATGGCGGCAGATCGTCGAGAACATGTACCAGAACGCCACGGTCGCCGATTGGTACAAGGAGCACGGCAAGCACCCCGTGTACGCGAATCCACGGAAGGCCATCCCGTTGCCGGCCGCGTCGACACCGGTCACGCTGCACGTGCCGCGCGACGGCCGGCTGATCGAGTGGACACCGAAGAAATGGACTCGGGCGGATGAGTCCGCCCCGGTCGAGCCTGCCGTCCCGGCCGTCGTCGCCCACCGATCAGGCCCCCTTCGGGGCTGACCGGCGACAGCCGTGAACGTCCTTGCGGCGGTAGCGGGCCCGAACGGCCAGGCCCCGTGTCCGGACCCCAATCGGCATGTCGCCACGTCGAACCCGTCCGAATCTCTGGTATCGTGTCGCTCGGCAATTTCTGCCGGCACCACTTCCTCCTCCCAGGAGTCGTTCATGTCGTCACGGATCCCTGTATCAGCGTTGATGCTGGTCGGCCTGCTGCTGTGCTCCGCCCCCGCCAGCGCCCAGGTGCGATCGGGCCGTCTTGCACTGACCTTCGACCCGGCGAGCATCACGGTGGCGCCCGCCAGGCCATCCCTTTTCTCTCTGACACCCGCCGAGGTCGCACCGCTGCTGCAGGGCGGCGCCATGAGCGGCCTCCGGTTCTTCGTCACCGGCGGGCTCAACACCACGGGCAGCCTCGGCCTCGCGGTCGGCGCCGGCGTCGTCAAGCCCAACCTCATGGACAACGAGCGCTACGCCCTCAAGATCGACGTGATCTGGTCGAACGCGGGCAACTGCGCCGGCTGCGACCCGTTCGGCACGGTGGACTTCTCCGTGTCGCAGCTCTCGTTTGCCGGCGCGTTCATCTACAACTTCAACGAGATGAACAACGGCTGGACGCCTTTTGCCGGTGGCGGCATCGTCGTGGTCCGGACCAGCTTAAACTGGGACGACATCTTCGACTTCGTCGACCTCGATGGGTCGGCCACCCACGGGGGCATCCAGCTACAGGGTGGGCTGTCGAAGCCGCGGGCGAACGGCAAGCCGATGGGCGTCGAGGCGCGGGTGCAGCACGCGGGCTATGGCGGGTTTCTGCTGCTGGGATTCTTCGGGCTTTAGGAACCTCAGACGTGTGAAGCCAGAAGTGTGAAGTCAGACTTGACACTTCTGACGCAGCATCACTTCTGGATTCTGACTTCTAGTTCTGGCTTCCAACTTCTAACTTCCCTTCAGGGTGAGCCGCAGCACGCTGCCGCGGACGTCGCCGAGCACGAACGTGGCGCTCCCGCCGTGCTGGTGTGCGGCGGTCCGGGCGGCCGCCGCACCGAGCGCGGCCGTCCAGCCGCCCGGGCGATCCACCCACGCCGGATCGAGGAACCGCTGCGCCGCGCTCGCGCGCACGGCCACCGCGTCCTGTGAGATTTCAATCGCCGGCGCGTCGCCGGCCGCGACCAGCATCAGCCGGATCGCCGCCCCGTCGGCCGGGTCCATCAGGCCGAGCGTGGCCATGATGGCGCCGGTCACACCGGTGGTCAGCCCCGCCTCGTCTATCGGGAACGCCGCCTGCCAGTCCACGGCCTGCACGTCGAGCGTCGTGCCGCTCAGCCGGCACTCGGCCGCGAGCCCGTCGCGGACCTTCAGCAGCAGGGGCGCCAGCGAGCGGGCGCGGAAATGGCCGCGGGCCGGATGGTCCACGAGCGCCTGCGCCCTGAGGAGCCAGGACGCCCGCCAGGCGTGCGCCTTGATCAGATCGAGGCTGACGCGACGGCCCAGTGGCGAGGTGTCCTCGCCGATGAGCGTCGCGGCCGACTCGATGGTCGCCAGATCCTCGGCCAGCGCGGCGAACGCGCGATCGCTCTTGCGATCGCGTCCCTCGCGCCGCGGATCGGCGGCGGCGTCGAGATCGAGCGCGTCGGCGTCGCGAGGGGCGCGCGCGGTGTCCGCGTGGGCACGGCGCGAGGAGAGCTGGTCGACGTAGTGGGCATCCGCCCGCATGCGATAGCCCGGGGGCAGCCCTTCACGCTCGGCCTTGCGCGGCGTCGCGGGCGTGTCGAGATCGGGTGTGAATGTTTCTGGAAGGGCGCGCCTGCCGATGGTGGCGTCGGCAGGATCAATATCAGACACGAAGACCTCCGAACGGAAAACACGTGAGGCAAGGCATGGTACCAGACGCCGCCGTGCAGCACAATGCACTGGTGTGCAACGACGTGCACGCGTGACGCGATCGGCGGGACGTCGGGCCTTGCGGCATAATGCGCCGAGGGCGCCGGCCCGCCGGCGTCGCGCCGGCCACGACCACGAAAGGATCGATGCGATGCGCGCTCGCTCAGTGAACCGCCCGGGCGTCGTACTGCTCGCGCTCGGCCTCAGCGTCAGCGCGTGCGGCCGATCGACACCTGAGCGCACCGCCGACACCCTCGTCGTCAGCATTGGTATCGGCGAGCCGAAGCGGCTGATCCCCAGCACGGCCACCGAATCGAACGGCGCCGAGGTCGTCAACGCGCTGTTCACGCCGCTCGTCGAGTACGACGAGGCCTTCCAGCCGGTCGAGGTCGCCGCCGAGGCCATCACCACGGCGGACAACCGCGTCTGGACCATCCGCCTGCGGCCCGGCTGGACCTTTCACAACGGCGAGCCGGTCACGGCCGACTCCTACATCAACGCGTGGAACGCCGGCGCGTACGGCCCCAACGCGCACGACGGCAACTACTTCTTCGAGAAGATCGCGGGCTACGCGGACCTGAATCCCACCGACGCCCGGCAGGCGCCGAACGCCTGGAAGCTGAGCGGACTGGTCAAGAAAGACGACCTGACCTTCGAGGTCACCCTCAACGCGCCGTACGTCAACTTCAAGTCGATGCTCGGCTACACGGCCTTCCTGCCGCTGCCCCGGGCCGCGTTTGGGGACCTCGCCACCAACTCGTTCAATCCCGCGTACGAACAGGCGCCCATCGGCCAGGGCCCCTTCCGGATGAAGGGCACCTGGCAGCACGACCAGTTCATCGAAACCGAACGGTACCTCGAGTACGCGGGGCCGGACCGTCCCAAGATCGCCGGCGTCCTGTTCAAGATCTACCTGCAACAGACGACGCAGTATCAGGATCTGCTCGCCGGCCAGCTCGACATCGTGCCGATCGTGCCGCTCGAGAACATGTCCTCGGTCCGTGCCGACCTGGGCGACCGTTTTCTGCAGGCCCCGTCGTCGACGTTCCAGTTCCTCGCCTTCCCGACCTTCGACCGCAAGTTCGCCAAGGTGGAGATTCGGCGCGCCATCTCGATGGCGCTCGATCGCGAGGAGATCATCCGCACGATCTTCCTCAATTCCCAGAGCCCGGCCCGTTCCTTCGTCTCGCCGATCGTGCCCGGCTACCGGCCGAACACCTGCGGCGAGTCGTGCGAGTTCAACCCGCAGAAAGCCAGGGCGCTCTTCGACGCGCACGGCGGCGCGGCCGCCGTCGGCGGACGGATCGAGATTGCCTACAACGTGGACGGCGGCCACAAGCCCTGGGTCGACGCCTCGTGTCATCAGATCCGCCGGACCCTGGGCGTCGATTGCGTCGGCAATCCCCAGCCCAAGTTCGCCGAACTGCTGACGATGGTGGAGAAGAAGCAGCCGGTGGGCATGTTCCGCATGGGCTGGGTGTTCGACTACCCGGCCATGGAGAACTACCTGGGCCCGTTGTACACGACGACCGGCTCCTCCAACTACTACGGCTACAGCAACCCGGAATTCGATCGGCTGGTGGCCCAGGGCGATCGGGCCGCGACGCCCGAGGACGCGACCCGGTTCTACCAGCAGGCCGAGGACCTCCTCGCCCGCGACATGCCCGTCATTCCCCTGCGCTTCGATCGCAACAACTCCGGCCACTCCACGCGCGTCACGTCCGTGGAGATGGACCTCTTCCGCCGCGTCGTGCTGTCCCACCTCGAGGCGAATACGCCGTAAGGACGTCCGCCGGCCTGACGGTTGGCGGCTGCAGGCGCCTCCCATGCCTCGCTATCTGGCCCGGCGCGCTCTGCAGATGGTCGTCGCGTTCGTCGGCACGACCTTCCTCGTCTATGCCCTGATGTTCCGCATCGCCAGCGACCCGCTGCAGGCCCTCGCCGGCGAGCGGCCCATCAGCCCCAGCCAGCGCGCGCAACTCACCGCGCAGTACCACCTCGACGAACCGTTCCTCGTCCAGTACGGCTATTACATGCGTGGCCTGCTCACCGGCGACCTCGGCCGCACGCTGGCCGGCCGCCCGATCAGCGAGGTCCTCTCGGAGGCCTGGCCGCGCACCATTCAACTCGGCCTGCTCGCCCTCGCCTTCGTGGTCCTCCTCGGCGTGACCGGGGGAGTCGTCGCCGGCCTGTGGCGCGGGGGGGTCTTCGATCACTTCACCCTCGCGGTGACGCTCATCGTCATCGGCATTCCCGTGTTCGTGCTG
>CAZFAT010000041.1:0-13767 GCA_964517075.1 uncultured Solibacteraceae bacterium | reverse complement strand
GCCGCGCGCCGGCGATGATGCGTCCGGCCCGCCAGTCCAGGATGTCGCCGGCGGCGTTCACGACCGCCAGCGCGCCGATGACCACGTCGCCGAGCCGGAGGCTGGCAGTGCCGAGGCCCCCCTTCATGCCGCCGAAGCCGCGGCCGCGGTGCATCTTGCCGACCGTGGCGCCCGCGCCGGCGCCGACGTTGCCCATCGCGACCGGCCCGGCCGCCGCCGCGGTACACGCCGCGTACGCCGCGTCGTCATCGGGACGAATGCGCGCGTCGCCCAGGGCCAGGTCGTCAATCACGGCGGTGACGACGATCGGGATGCGGAGGTTGGGGGTGCCCCAGTCGAAGCCGATCTTCCGCTCCTCCATGTAGCGCAGCACGCCCGCCGCCGCGGGCAGCGCCATGACGCCGCCGCCCGTGAGCAACAGGCCGTGAATGCGTTCGACGGGGCTGACCGGCTGCAGGAGCACTACCTGCGATTCGCCCGGCGCCGATCCGTTGTAGTCCACGCCGGCGGCGGCGGGGGCGTCGAAGAGAATCGCCGTGCAGCCCGTCGGCCGCCGCGTGTCGGTGAAGTGGCCGACGCGGATGCCGGACACGTCGGTGAGCGATCCGCTGCCGGCCTGCGCACTCGCGCCCTTCGCGGCGCCCGCCACCGCCGCCGCAGACGTCACCATCCAGCCGAATTCTCTTCGGGTCATAAATTCTCCGGGGGGCTTTGCCCCCCTTGGGCGCCGAAGCCGCTCTTCCGGCGAAGGCGGCGCGGACCCCCCTACGCGCTCACTCGCGGGGGCCCCGGGGCCCCGCGGCGTACTTCTCCGGGGGGCTTTGCCCCCGCGGACACGCTGACGGGGTGGGCCATGGCCGGGAGTCTACACCCCGAGTCGTCGATGAACCTGGAGTGCTATACTGTGGCGTCGGAAGTTCTACCTGCTCAAAGTTCCGCTACGAGAGTCGATCCAGCCGTTTCTGCTTCGCTGCTCCTCGCGTGACCGTCAAGCGTGAGGTGGATAGTCCACCTCGGAGAGTTTCCCATTGAGTTCGCGGCCCGATGAACGGGTGCGCGACCGCGCTCATATGAGCGCGCCAGGAGCACAGCACATGAGTCGCAAACTGTATGTCGGCAATCTGCCGTACGAAACCGACGAGACCGCCATCCGCACAATGTTCGGGGCCTACGGGTCGGTGGACTCGGTCCACGTCCCGACCGACAAGATGACGGGCCGGGCCCGCGGATTCGCGTTCGTCGAGATGAGCACGTCCGAGGAGGCCCAGGCGGCCATCTCGGCGGTCAACGGCCAGCAGGTCAACGGCCGGTCGCTCACCGTCAACGAAGCGCGCCCCAAGCCCGAGTTCTCGGGCGGCGGCGCGGGCGGCGGCGGCGGCTACGGCCGCGGCAACCGGCGCGAACCGCGCTGGTAAGCACCCCGCACACACGAGAATCGCCCCCGGTCAGTCTCTGGCCGGGGGCGATTTTTTTGTCGGGGCGTTCCCACCCTGGAACCTTGGGGTAGTGGTCGGCACATACCTAGCAGAGCACGCATCAAGAAAGCAGCCCCGAAACCGAAAAGTCGCTGACCGCGACTCTACCGCCGTCGCGCGGCGTGTCGTTGAGCAGGTAATCGGCGAGCGCCTGGGCGTCTCGCGAGAGTGTGTTTCTCCCGTTCACTCAACTGAGTATTGTCAACGCCGATGGTCGCGACGTGACGAATGGTGACGCGCGCCTTGCCCACTCTGGTCAACGCGCCGCCGTTCTTCTCAGCACGCGAGTGGCATCGTCGCGTGAACGCCGGTCCCGCGGAGGGTTCGCGACTTGCAAGCACTCTCGGTCTGCTGCGCCTTCACCTCGCGCGTCCCTCCCGGGCTCCCGAAGGCGACGAAAGGACACACCATGCGAGTCAGAGAAATCATGTCATTTCCCGTCGTGACCTGTTCCGATGCATCCCAATTGAACGACGTCGCGCGCGCCATGTGGGAGCACGATTGCGGGTCGATCCCCGTCGTCGACCGAGACGGCCGGCTCCGCGGGATTGTCACCGACCGCGACATCTGCATGGCCGCCTACACGCAGGGCAGGCCGATCCAGGAGATTCCCGTCACGTCGGTGATGGCCGCGCACGTGCTGGTCTGCCACGTGGACGATTCACTGGAGATTGCCGGGCAGTTGATGCGCGAAGGGCAGGTGCGACGCATTCCGGTCATCGACAACGACGGCCGGCCGGCGGGCATTGTCAGTCTGAACGACGTCACGCGCGCCGCGGCCGATCAGCGCCGGTCCAACGTCGACCGCGAGGTGGTCGAGACGATGGCGGCGGTCGGGGAGCCGAGATTCACGACCGGGCGCGCGGGCAAGGCGCAGGCCCAGCAAAGCCAGACCCAGCCGCAGTCGCGGGCCTTGCCGGCCTGATCGGATCGGGACCGACGGCCGGGCCGACCGGGAGACGAGCGTCTGAGCCAGCCGTTCCTCGGGAGCACGAGGTAGACGCGCGCGATGAACGCGTGCAGCTCCACGAGGTAGCGCTGCAGGAACTCCGCCGTCGACTCATTGGTCACCCGGCCGTCGTCGTCAATGAGAGCCGTCGCTCGCGATGGGGGCGATGTCCACCGGCATCGTGCTCAGCCGGTCGTAGAGGCGGGCTTCGGCGCGGATCGGCCACCAGTCGTACAGGAAAATCTCGAGCGGCCGCCACATCGCGACCCAGCCGCCGATGATCAGGCTCTCGCGCAGGATCCCGCCGAGGCGCTGTTCGGCGAGGACCTGCTCGAGGGCGCGGCCCAGGCCGACGGACACGGCCAGAAACGCGAGGCCGATCGCCAGGCTGGTCCGCCCGACGCGAAAGAGCTGCCGCAGTTTCTGACGAGTGACCCACGCGCGCTGGCGGAAGAACTCGTGCACGGCCTCGCGCAGGTTGTCGGCGTCCTCGGGCCCGCCCGGCCGGTCCACATAGACGAGCAGCGCGAGCGGCCCGTCGTGCCGCGCCTCGCGCGCCCAGCCGACGATGAACTCCTCGGCGTTGGGGTCGAGGTCCTTCTGGCGGAAGGGCGAGGGGTCGATGCTGTTGAAGAGCTGCGTCAGCTCGCCCACGCGGATTTCGATGCGCTCGCCGTGTGGCGGCGGCGGATCCCCGGCGTGTCTCGTCGCGCGAGTGGTGGCCATATCAACCCGGTCCCGACCAGCGTACCGCAGGCGCTGCCTTGAACGCTCGCCGTCCAGAGCGTCGCGGCGCGAGCGGCGCAGTCGGCATGCTGAAATGGAGCGACGTCACCCCGGGCGCGGGCGCCTCTATGTCTCAATCACCCACCGCGTCGTCGAGCGCCAGTCGTCGCCGGGACGGAGGGTCGTAGTGGGGAAGTCGGGACGGTTGGGCGAGTCGGGGAAGTGCTGCGCCCCGCGCGAGCGGCCGGCGCGGTGGCCGTAGGGCCGGCCCTGTTTGCCGATGAGAGAACCGTCCAGATAGTTCCCGCTGTAGACCTGCAGCCCGGGTTCGGTGGTCCAGACCTCGAGCGCGCGGCCGGACCGCGGGTCGGCGAGGCGCGCCGCGCGGACGAGGCCGGGCCCGGTGCGCCGCACGACGAAGTTGTGGTCGTAGCCGCGTCCATTCACGAGCTGTTCGTGTGCCTCGGCGATGCGTGCGCCAATCGCGTGCGGCTGTCGGAAGTCGAACGGCGTGCCGGCCACGGGCGCGTGGGCGCCGAGTGGAATCGCGGTCGCGTCGGTGGGCGTGAAGAAGTCCGCGTCCACCGTCAGCTCGTGCGCGAGGATGTCCGGCGACTCGGCGGGCGACAGGTTGAAGTAGTTGTGCTGCGTCAGGTTGATGACCGTCGGCTGGTCCGTGGTGGCCGCCAGATCCAGCGTCAGCGCATTCCCGTCGTCCAGCGTGTAGGTGGCCACGGCGCGGACGGTGCCAGGGAATCCCTGATCGCGGTCCGGACTCGTGTGAGAGAGCCGCACGCCACGGTGGCCGGCCTCCTCGAACGGTTCGGCGTCCCACACCGCCTGGTCCCACCCGACCGTCCCGCCGTGCAGGTGATGCGCGCCGTTGTTGGTCGTGACGGCGTGCTCGCGGCCGTCGAGCGTGAACCGGCCGAAGGCGATGCGGTTCGCGTAGCGGCCGATGATGGTGCCGAAGTACGGCCACTTCGTGGGTCTGTTGACGCCCGCGGTGCCGAGTACCACGTCCGCGTGGCCTCCTGACCGATCCGGCACCCGCAGCGCGAGCAGCGTGCCGCCGTGGGTGCTGATCGCCGTCTCGAAACCGCGCCGGTTTCTCAGCGTGATCACGGTGACGTCTCGACCGTCGGGCAGCCGTCCGAAGGGCGCAGACGAGAGGAACCCGCTGGCAGTCATGTCGGACGCCGGCGCCAAAATACACCACCTGCTCCATTCCAGGCGATTTGGTGTCCAATAGGGCGCATGACACGGCGTGGCTGGCACCCGTTGGCGGCGGCGGTTCTCGTCTCGGCCACGCTCGTCGCCCAGGGCCCGCCCAGCCCCGCCATTCCCTCCGGATCCAACCTCCTCATCGGGCGGGTGATCGACGCCGACACTGGGACGCCCATCGCCAGCGCCGTCGTGTCGATGTCCATCGCCAACGCGACGGGGCGTGCGTCCAGCCAGCGCGTGCTGACCGACGCCCGGGGACGATTCTTCTTCGGCGGTCTCGGTGCGGGCGCCTTCACGCTCACGGCGGCCAAGCCCGGCTGGATGGAGGGCGCGTCGGGACGCACGCGTCCGGCGGGACCGTCGCAGCCCGTCGACGTTCGCGACGGCCAGCCGCCCGCGGACATCGCGATTCCCCTGTGGCGCTACGGCGTGATCGCCGGCCGGGTCAGCGATGACGCCGACGAGCCGCTGGTCGGCGTCGATGTGCGGATCTTTCAGGGCGGCTTCGCCGCCGGGCGGCGGCAGTGGACGTTCGACAGCCGTGAGCTGACCGACGACCGTGGCCAGTACCGCTTCTCGCAGCTCATCCCCGGGTCGTATCTCGTCGTCGTGCCGACCGCCGTCACCTCCGAGCCAGCATCGCTGCGCGGACCGGCGGGTCTACCCGCCACCTACTACCAGACGATGTCGCCGATGGGCGCGGCGCCGATGACGTTCAGCGCCGCGCAGATGCCCGTCGGCGGCGGATCGCTCGTGACGTCGATCGTCATCCTGCCGCGGCCACCCACTGCCGACGGCCCGTGGCACACCTATCCCACGACGTATTTCCCGTCAGCGACCGCGATCGACCGGGCAACCGTCGTGGACGCCGTGGCCGGCCGCGAGCGCCCGAGCGTGGACATCGTCATGCGGGCCGTGCCGACCTTCACGGTGGCCGGATCGATCGTGATGCCCGAGGGCATGGCGGCCGGCCATCACGCCGTGCATCTCGTGCCCGCGGACTCGGCGGTGCATCCGCTGTTCGATGTCTCCACGGCCGTGACCAACGCGGCCGGGGGTTTCACGTTCTACGGCGTGCCCGCGGGGCAGTACATCGCGCGGATCGTGCGCACGCCGGGCCCGGGCGAAGGATCGCGCTTCGGCATTTGCGGCGGGACCGGCGCCATCAGCTATCTCTGCACCATCCTCGAGAAACCCACGGACGGCTATCCGGCCGCGCCCACCGAGCCGCTGCTCCACGCGGACGCGCCCGTGACCGTCGCGGATCGCGGCGTGCGCGGCGTGAGGCTGGAGCTGGCGCCGGGCGCCCGCGTGAGCGGCCGTGTCGAGTTCGAGGGCGCGGCGAGGCGGCCGACCGCTGCCGAGTGGCGCGCGCTGTGGGTGTCGATCGATCCGGCGGGCGGCCAGGTGTTTCGGGCCGCGGGCAGCCGCGAAATGACGACCGGCGGACGGGTTGAGGACGTCGGCCGGTTCGTGTTGCCGAGCGTGTGGCCCGGCCGCTACGTGATCCGCCTCACGACGCCGCCGCCCGGGTGGCACCTGAAGAGCATCACCGCCGAGGGGCGCGACGTTGCCGACACGCCGCTCGTCCTCGATCGGGATCGCGGCGACGTGGTGATCACGTTGACGGATCAGGTCGCGCGACTCGCGGGCAGCGTGCAGGCATCGACCGGCAAGGTGGACGACGACGTCTCGGTGCTGCTCTTTCCGTCCGACCCGGCGCGCTGGGTGGATTACGGGCAGTCCACGCGCCGGTTGCGCGTCGCGCCGGTCGCCGGCGGGTCGTATTCAATGCCCGCGCCGCCGGACGGGGACTACCTGCTGATTGCCTTGCCCGAGCCGCAGCTCGTCGACTGGCAGAACCCGGCGTTCCTCAAGCGCGCCGCCGCGCTGGCGGATCGGATCACCGTTCGCGCGGGCCAGTCCGTCACGCAGCCGCTGCGCACGAGGTCGCTCCCATGAGACTGGCCCTCACCGCGCTGGCCTGTGTGTGCGCCATCACCGCGGGTACGGCCCAGACGCAGGTCACGCCGCAGGCGCCGCAGGCGCCGCCTCGCGACACCCCCGTGCCCGCGCCGGTGCCGTCGGGCACCGGCGGCATCAGCGGGATCGTGCGTGATGGAGCCGGGCGGCCGCTGCGGCGCGCCATGGTGGCGATCAGCGGCGACATGCGCCTCCAGCGCAGCGCGCTGACGGACGACGAGGGACGGTTCGTCTTCGCGGATTTGCCGTCCGGCCGTTTCACGGTGACGGCCTCCAAGCCCGCCTATCCGTCTGCGTCGTACGGCGCGCTGCGCCCGAACCGTCCCGGCGCCGGCGTGTTCGTGGATGACGGCGAGCAGGTGAGCGACATCGCCATCACGCTCGCGCGCGGCGGTGTCATCACGGGCACGGTCTTCGATGAGCAGGGCCAGCCCATGCCCGGCGTGCCAGTGCAGCCGTGGGAGGTGCGGACCGCGCTCTCGGGCGAGCGCATCCTCGATTCCCCGTCGACGGGCGGCGTGGCCACCACGACCGACGACCGGGGGCAGTTCCGGTTCTACGGCCTGACGCCGGGTGAGTACACGGTCGGCACGTCCTGGTTCTACTCCGGTGTGTCGGGCAACGTGCGCGTGCCGACCGACGCGGAAATACAGGCGGCGTTTCAGGCCGCGTCGAATCCAACGGCCGGCGTGCGCGCCGCGAGTTCCCGCCCCGCCACGACGGCGGCGTACAACTACGCCAAGGTCTTCCATCCCGGAACGATCGATCCGATGACGGCGACAACCGTGCAACTGGCGGCCGCTGAGGAGCGGAGCGGTGTGGATCTGCACATGCAATTCCGCCCGATGTCGCATCTGGTCGTCCTCGTCACCGGACCGGAGGGGGCGGTCAAGGGCGCGCGCCTCACGCTCGCGCGCACGAGCAAGGTCTCCGCGTTGAACACGACCACCGTCTCGGGGGTGCCCGCCGACGGCCGCTACGAATCGCAGAGCCTCGGCCCCGGAGACTACCGCGTGATGGTGCAGGCGCAGGCGACGGCCGACCGGCCCGCGCTGTCGGCGGCCCGCGACGTGACGCTCGACGGGGCCGAACCGATCACGGTGGCGCTCGACCTGCAGCCGGGGATGACCGCCACCGGGCGCGTGTTGTTCGAAGGAACCGCCACGCCGCCGCCCTGGTCGAGTGTGCGCGTCGGCCTGCAGGGCATGACGCCCGGGACCTGGGCGACCCTGCAGAACGTGACCCCCGATGCGACCGGGACCTTCGCGCAGGAAGGCGTGTTTCCGGCCAGCTTCCGGCTGGCGGCGAGCATCATCGGCGGGACACCCAACGTCTGGACGCTGAAGTCGGTGACGATGGATGGCCGCGACGTGACGGACCGGCCCGTCGAGATCCGGGCCGGTGACGACCCGTCGTTCGTCGTGACGTTCAGCGATCGGCCGTCCGAGCTGTCGGGCTCGCTCGTGGACCCGGCCGGCCGCCCGTCCACCGACTACTTCGTCGTCGTGGTCTCCGCCGATCGCGCGCACTGGCTGCCGCTGTCGCGGCGGATTGCCAGCACACGTCCCGACGGGAGCGGGCGCTTCGTATTCCGCGGTCTCCCGCCCGGCGACTACCGGCTGGCCGCGACGACCGACCTCGTCGCGCGCGATCTGCAGGATGTCGCCGCGCTCGACGCCCTCCTGCCGCAGTCCGTGCCCGTCACCCTCGGGCTGGGCGAGAAGACGTCGATCGACATCCGCGTGGCGGGGCGGTGATGATCCCGACGGCCCGAAGTTGCCGCGCCCCATGGGAAGTGGCGCGCCACGAGCGTCAGGTCACTCGCGGCCTGGAGCCGCGCCGGGGGCGCGGAGGCGCGATCGACGCCGGGCTGCCGGTCAGCAGGCCTTCGTAGTCCCGCAGCGCCTCGCCCATGACGATCCCCTCGTCCGTGATGTCGAAGGCCCGCACCTCCGGGCTGTGCGCGCTCGCCCGGACTTTCACGACGGCCATGACCCGCTGCAGGCGTCCGTGCAGCTCGACATAGCGTTGCATGACGATGGCGTCGGTCAGAAAGGCCGTGCCGTGCGGACTGAAGCGCAGATCGGTGTAGCTGTCTTCCAGCTCCGCCGTCATGATCATCGTGATGCCCATCCCGGTGAGCACGCTGACCATGCGATAGAGCGACTCCCGGAAGTCCTCGCGGAACGTCGGCGCGAGGGCCAGCTCGAAGCCGGACAGCGAATCGATGACCAGCCGTCGCGCCTTGACGCGGCGAATGGCGTCGACAATCTCACTCAGCATCTCATCGATGGAGAGATCCAGGGGCCGCGTCTGGATGATGGCGACCTTGCCCTGGCGGACGAGCTGCTCGAACTGCGCGCCTCCGGGACCGTCCTCGGCATACGCGGTGGGGCGCTTCTCGAACACCGCGTAGATGCCCGGCTCATCATGCCGGGCCCCCTCTCTGATGAAGTCCGCCGCGAGCACGCTCTTGCCGGAGCCCGACGGGCCCACGAGCAGCACCGAGTAGCCGGCCGGAATGCCGCCGCCGAGCATGCCGTCCAGGGCCGGGACGCCGGTCGACAACCGGGCTCGCGGTGTCGCGGGGGCGCCGGCCCGCGCCGTCTCCTCTGACCGCCCGACGAGGACGCGGGGGAAGACCTGAATGCCGTCGCGCGTGATGCGGAAGGTGTGCAGCCCGGGGATGGGCGCCTGTCCGCGCATCTTCATGACCTGGATCTTGCGCACCATCGAATTCCGATCGAGGCTTTGCACGAGCCACAGGAGGCCGTCCGCGACGGTGAACACCGGATTCTGTTCAGCATCCGGCGACTGATACTCGCCGACCAGAAACGTCGTGGCTTGCCAACTGGTGAGCCGGATGGCGAGCTGCTGCACGAAGTGCGGCAAGTCCAGGTCGCCGCCCTGGGTCCGCGCGGCCGCCTGGGTCACCGAGCGGAACGAATCGACGATGACCACGCCGGGGCTCGTCGCCTCGACTTCCCGGGTGATGCGGCCCAGGAGGGCCTCGAGCGTGCCGTCCACCGCTTCCTGGCCCAGGTTGACATAGCGGATCGAGTCGTTCACGCGGGCCATGTCGAAGAAGCTGAACTGCTGCTGATAGCGCAGCATCTTGAGCGGCGGCTCGCCCACCACGGTGAAGTACAGCGCGGGCCGGTCGGGGCTCGCGAGGGCGAACATGATCTGCTGCGCGAGCGTCGTCTTGCCCGCGCCCGGGGCGCCGGCGATGAGGTTGAAGGAGAACTCCGGCAGCCCTCCCCCCAGAATCTCGTCGAGCCCGGGCACGCCGGTCGGCAGGCGACGAATCGCAACGGGGTCCGTCATGCGTTATGTCTCCTCGGGGGGGGCATCGGTGAAGGCGTCGGGCCACGCCTTCCGCAGGAGACCCGCGGTCAGGGGCTCGCCGAGAAACGTGACCAGCAGCCCCGTGAGGATGGCGAACACCGCGGCGGCGGCTTCCCGGGCGACCGCGGGCTCTTGGCGTTCCAGGCCGAAGAGGATCTGGGCCAGCGCGCCGGTCCATTGGCTCGGCTCTCGCGTCTGCGCGAGCCACGGAAACTGCTGTTGGGCCAGATACAGGGTGCGCCCCGTCAGCGCATCGACGCTCACCTGGCCAATCAGGGGCACCGCGACGCGAACGAGGTCATCGTAGAGACGCTGCGCCGCGGCCGCGACCGCGGCCGCGTCCGCGGCCGGGCCGGCCCGCTGTCCGAGGGCGGCCAGGGGGAGCCGCTGCCGTTCGGCGTGTTGGAGCGTCATGCCGTTGGTCACTCGTGCAACACGACCGTCAAGAGCGAGCGGTGGATTCGGAGCCCCTCGCGATGGTCGATCATCCCCAGGCGCTGGAACTTCTGCATGAAGTAGTTCACGCGCGATCGCGTCGTGCCGACCATGGCGGCCAGGGTTTCCTGGGAGATCGGCGGCAGCGTGGGGACGCCGTCATCGCGCTCGCCATAGCGCGCGAGCAGCAGCAGCTTGCGCGCCAGGCGCTTTTCGCCGGAGCTGAACAGCTGATCGACGAGTTCCTCCTCGATCCGGATGGTGCGCGACAGCAAGTGCGCGATGAACCGATCCGCGAGGGCGTGCTGACCGTGCAGGAGCCGCGCCATCACCTGCTGGTCCACCGAGAGGATGGCGGTCACCGTGCTCGCGGTCGCGGTCCCCATGCGGACGGGTTGCCCCGCCAGGCCCCCTTCGCCAAAGAAGTCGCCGGGGCGCAGGATCGCGACGACCGCTTCGCGCCCCCGCTTCGAGAGCACCGAGATCTTCACGCCACCCTGGCGGATGTAGAACACGCGCTCGCAGGGATCGCCCTGGTGGAAGATGACCTCGGCGCGCCGGTACTCCACGACCGTGGTCGCGACGCCTGCCGAGTCGAAGAGCGCCTGGACTTCGATCGTCACATCGGACGGCGGTTCGATGGCCGGCCGGGCGGGCCGATTGCGCACGGCGGGTCGAGGCGCCGAGCGACGGCGGCCCGCGGAAGCGGCAACGCGTTTGCGCGACGGCCGGGGAGTAGAGCGCGCCATGGGGTGACGCCTTATCTTAGCTCTCGACCCGCTCCGACTTCGCGTTCCACCGCACCTGGCGTTTGGCGCGGAGCGCGGCATTGGCGATATGCGACGTGCGCGCCGCGGCGTGGCCGATGCGGATGTCCGCGCTCGGCGTCGCGCGGCTGCGCATGCAGTCGACCCAGTTGCGCAGGTGCGCGACCGTCCCGTCGCCGCTCGATCGCACGAGCGTTTCGGGTTCCGGCGTGAGCGTCCCCTGCACGTAGCGCGCCTCGTCGCGGTAGAACGCCAGCCGCTGCCGGTCGATCTTCAGCGTCCCCTTGTCCCCCCGGAACTCCAGCCCGCCATCGTCCACCCGGCTGACGAAGGTGCCGAGGTACGAGGCGAGGAACGGCTTCGCGAACTCGAGGGTCACGGCTGTCGTGTCGGGCGTCTCCCAGAGGGAGACGGCGTCGTTTCTGCCGACCGCCACCGCGGTCGCCGGCGCGTCGACGTCCATGTACCAGTGGACGACGTCGATCCAGTGCGTCATGAGGTCGGTGATGCCGCCGCCGCCGTAATCCCAGAAGTGGCGCCACTGGAAGAAGCGCTCGGGCCGGAAGTCGCGATTCGGCGCCGGGCCCAGCCAGGTCTTCCAGTCGAGCTGGCTCATCTGTACCTCGGGGTACGTGCCGACGCGCGGGTGCTGGAACCAGTACGTCTGGACGAACGTGATCTGGCCGAGCAGCCCCTCGGCAATCATCTGCTTCGCCTGCTTCCAGTGCTCCCAGCTCCGCTGCTGCGTGCCGGTCTGCACGACCTGCTTCGACGCCTCGACGGCCTTCACCATCTCGGCGCCCTCGGCGATCGAGTGCGAGATGGGCTTCTCGCAGTAGACGTCCTTCCCCGCGGCGACGGCGGCGATCAGGATGGGCGCGTGCCAGTGGTCCGGCGTGCCGATGAGGACGGCGTCGAGCGACTTGTCGTCGAGCAGGCGGCGATACTCGGTCACTTGCGTGGCCGAGGGGCCGGCGATCTTCGCGCCCTGCAGCCGGTTGGGCTCGTAGACGTCGCAGACCGCGGCCAGCTCCACGCCGTCGATGCGGCTGAGGTTGTTCATCAGCCCGCGGGCGCGGCCGCCGGTGCCGATGACGCCGATGCGGATGCGGTCGTTCGCCCCCTGCGCCGATTGCGCCGCGAGCCTCGGCCCGATCGCGAGCCCCGACGCGGCCGCCATGAACGTGCGCCGAGTGATCATGGGAATTCCTCCGGAGGGGAGGATAGCACTGGGAAAGTTAGAGGTTAAAGGTTAGAGGTTAAAGGTCAAAGGTCAGAGGTCAAAGGTTAGAAGTCAGAGGTCGGGATGGAGCGGCCGACCTTCAGGTCGGCTGTGGCGAAAGTCAGGCGAATCTGATAGCGTAACCGGCCCAATGGCCGGGAAAGTCTGCAAGGTCGCGTACACGGATCTGGACGGGGTCCGGCACACGGTCGAGGTCGCCGCCGAGTCGGTCTACGAAGCCGCGGCGCTCGCGCTCGCCGCGCTGGCGAAGCATCAATGGGTGGACACGGTCGGGCCGGGCACGCGGCTCGACATCGAGATCGTCGAGCCCAACGTCACGCACACGCTCCTCGTCGCGCAGCTTCGCCAGTGGCTGAACCGGCCGACGACGAGTCCGACGGATGCGCTGAAGAAGAAGAAGCTGAAGGAGCTGCTTGCGTAGGCGACCTCCGGCGGTCGATGTGGCGCGCTCGGGGTGACGCCGTCGCTGCGCCTCCAGTCGCTGGCGCTCGAACCCGCTCCCTCCGTTCTTGAATGGCGGGGCCCCCTGCACCCCGCCAAGCGCGCTTCACTCGCGGGGCCCCTACGCCCCGCTCCGTTCCGCGCGCGGCCGCTCGGGGTTCGCGGTGTCGCTATCGCGCCACGCCCCAGAAAGTCAGAGTGCGCTGGCGCTCGAACCCCTCGCTCCCTACGGGGCGGGTTCGAACCTCGCCCATCGCGCCGCTCCAGTCGGCGCCGCGACGACGTCACCCCGAGCGCGCCGCTCCGAGTCGCCCGGCTGCGACAACTCAGCTCCGAACCGCGACAGCCCCCATCCTCGAACGTCTCGGCAATCAGTGGCTGACCGACACGTGGCCCTGCGAATGGCGTTACGCAGACTCTTTCCACACGGCGCTACCATCGGTAGGTCTGTGGCACGTGTGGCGACTGTCGCGCCAGGCGTCGCGGTGTCCCGCCTGGTACTCAGCTTGCAGCCGGCACGTTCGGAGGTCCGCATCCTCCCGTCTGTTCCGGTCCCTTTATGACTACAGCGTCAGGGCAAGCCTCGACAGCGTCAGGTCAAGCCTCGACCGGCATTACAGGGCTCGATCAACTCCTCAACGGTGGATTACCGACCCGCCGCATGCATCTGCTCGAAGGCGTGCCGGGCACCGGCAAGACCACGCTCGCGCTGCAGTTCCTGATGGCGGCGAAGCGCCGAGGTGAGCGCACGCTCTATGTCACCCTGTCGGAAACGCTTGATGAGCTCGGGGCGGTGGCCGCGTCGCATGGCTGGTCACTCGACGGGATCGACACCTTTGAGCTGGCGGCCGTTCCCAACCGCGTGGCGGAAGAGTACACCCTCTATCACCCGGCAGAGGTGGAGCTGGGCGACCTGACGAAGACGGTGCTCGAGCGCGCGGATCAGGTACAGCCGGAGTTCGTCGTGTTCGATTCGCTCTCGGAACTCCGGCTGCTCTCCCGCGACCCGCTTCGGTACCGTCGACAAGTGCTGGGCTTGAAGGAATTCTTCGCCAGCCGAGGCGCCACGATTCTGGTTCTGGACGACCACTCGGCCGGCCAGGCGGACCTGCAACTTCGCAGCATCGCCCACGGCGTCCTGCTGCTCGAGCACCTGCCGTTCGAGTACGGCCG
>CAZFAT010000040.1:0-10775 GCA_964517075.1 uncultured Solibacteraceae bacterium | reverse complement strand
CTGAAACCCCTGGGGTTCGACGTCACGACCGGCGTCGGACGGACCGGCATCGTCGGCGTGATGAGAAACGGCGCGGGACCCACGGTCATGCTGCGCACGGAGCTGGACGCCCTGCCGGTGAAGGAGAACACCGGCTTGCCGTATGCGAGCACGGCCGTCGCCAAGAACGCCGCCGGGGAACAGGTGCCGGTGATGCACGCATGCGGCCACGATCTGCACATGGCCGCCTGGGCCGGGACGGCGCGCATGATGGCCGAGCACCGCACGCGCTGGCAAGGCACGCTGGTCATGGTGGGGCAACCCGCCGAGGAAAGCGGCGGCGGCGCCGTGGCGATGATCAAGGACGGGCTCTTCACGCGCTTCCCGCGGCCCGACTTCGCGCTCTCGCTGCACGACGACGACACGATGCCGGCGGGGACGATTGGCTATCGCGCCGGTTTCTTCCGGTCGATGTCCGACGCTGTCACCATCACGGTCTTCGGGCGGGGCGGCCACGGCGCCATGCCTTTCAACACCGTCGATCCCATCGTCCTCGCGTCCCGCATCGTGCTCAGCCTGCAGACGATCGTGTCGCGCGAGAGCAATCCGAACGATCCGGTGGTCGTCACCGTCGGGTCGATTCACGGCGGCACGCAGAGCAACGTCATTCCCGGCGAGGTCCGGCTGCAGCTGACGGTCCGCACCTACACGCCTGAGGTCCGCACGCGCGTGCTCGCGGCGATTCGACGGATTGCACGCGGCGAGGCAGAGGCAGCGGGCGCGCCGCGCGAGCCCCGGGTGGACGTGCCGGCCACCGGCAACCACCCGGTCTACAACGATCCCGCGTTGACGAACCGCCTGGCCGCGGCACTCAAACGCGGACTCGGCGAAGCGAATGTCGTGGAGATGCCGCCGAAGATGACGTCCGAGGATTTCGCCGAGTACGGCCGCGCCGGCATTCCGGCGGCGCTGCTGCACATCGGTGCGGTGAACGCCGCGAAGTTCGCCGAGGCGCGGAAGACCGGGATTCCCGTGCCGCCGCCGCACTCGCCGGAGTGGGCGCCTGATCTCGAGCCGACGCTCAAGGCCGCCATTCGCGCCGAGGTGACCGAGTTGCTGGAGCTGTTCGGCGGGAAGTGATTCGGGAAATGGAGGAGCCGGTCGGCCCCTCCATCCAGAGGACACGTCATGCTGCGCCAACTGCCGCTCGTCCTGCTGTTCGCCGGTGTGCTGGCCGGCCCGTTCGTGGCGGGCAGCCAGCAGACCGCCCCGACGGCGCCGCCGCCGTTTCCGCCGCGCGGCACAGGCGTATCGGCCGAAGAGGCGGCGGTTCTCCAGGCGCGCGTCAACGAACTGGCCGCGAAAGTCGCCAGCCTCCACGCACGATACCGATCGGGTCCGATGGCTGACCGCATTGCGGACATCGAGGTCTATCTCGACGCGGTCCGCCGGCCGCTGAAATATGACGAACGCCTGTATGCCGGCCGCGGGAGCACGCCGGCCAGCTACGCGCAGCAGACGCTCGCAGCCGGACTGGCGCGCGCGGAGGAACTGGCGAACGGCCGCACGGCGTGGATGACCGAGAGCGGCGTGCGCGGCTTCTATTCGCGGCTCGACGGCTCCGCGCAACCCTACATCCTGACGATGCCGGAGCAGTACGACTCCGGGGCGAAGCGCCAGTATCGTCTGGACGTGTTCCTGCACGGCCGGGACGATACCGTGCTCGAACAGCAGTTCATGACGAAGTCCACGACCGGCTACACATCGAAGCCGTACCGTGCGGGCCCGGACCGGTTCATGGTGCAGCCCTATGGCCGCTACACGAACGCGAACCGGTTCGCGGGCGAGGTCGATGGCCTCGAGGCCATCGAATCGGTGACGAGGGCCTATTCAATCGATCCCGATCGGATCGTCATGGCCGGCTTCTCGATGGGCGGGGCCTCGGCGTGGCAGTACGGCCTGCACTTCGCCGATCGATGGGTGGCGGTGGCGCCCGGCGCCGGCTTCACCGAGACGGCGGTCTATCTCCGCAACGCCCACCAGACACGGCCGCAAAATGCGGTGCAGCGCCGGCTGTGGCATTTGTACGACGCAGCCGACTATGCCCTGAACGCGTTCAACGTGCCGGTCGTCGCCTATTCCGGCGAGATCGATCCGCAGAAGCAGGCGGCCGACGTCATGGCTGCCGCGATGCTGGCCGACGGGCTGACGCTCGAGCACCTGATCGGCCCGAAGACCGGCCATTCCTACGAACCGGTCGCGCGCCAGCAGTTGCAGGATCGGCTCGATCAGCTCGCCGCGAAGGGCCGCACACGTGTGCCGCCGGAGATTCGGTTCACGACGTGGACGCTCCGCTACGACAGGATGTTCTGGCTCACCGTCGATGCGATGGGCGAGACGTGGGAGCGGGCCCGGGTGAATGCGAAGATCGAGGGCGACGCGGTGATGATGACGACGACGAACGTCACGGCGCTGCACCTGACATTTGGTCCAGGCGACGCGCCGTTTGCCGCCGGCGTCCGGCCGCGCCTCAGCATCGACACCGCGGTCGTCGGTCTGCCCCCGGTGGCGCGCGACCGGTCGCTCCACGTGGGTCTCATCAGGACGGGCGGCACATGGCGAGTCGGCGAGCTCCCGGCCAGCGGACTCCGGAAGGCCCACGGCCTGCAAGGCCCGATCGACGATGCCTTCATGGACGCGTTCATGTTCGTGCGGCCGACCGGGAGGGCCTACAGCGAGGCGCTCGGGACGTGGGAACGGGAGCAGGCGGACTACGCCATCAGTGAGTGGACCCATTTCTTCCGTGGGGAACCCCGCGTGAAGAACGACACGGCCGTCACCGACGCGGACATCGCCGCGAACCACATCGCGCTGTTCGGCGACCCGTCCAGTAACGCCGTCTACCGGCGCATCGCCAGTCGGCTGCCCATCGCCTGGAGGGCCGACGGCGTGGTCGTCGGCGGGCAGAAGTTCCCGGCGACGCACGCGCCCGTCTTCATCTTTCCGAACCCACTGAATCCGCGGAAGTACGTCGTCATCAACAGCGGATTCACGTTCCACGACCACGCCAGCAACGCCATGCAGTCGCCCAAGCTGCCGGACTGGGCGATTGTCGACACCACGAAGCCCGGGAACAACTACCGGTATCTGCCGTTATTTGTGGAACGGCAGGGCTTTTTCGACGAGGATTGGCGGCTGAAGGGGCCGATGGTGCCGTAAGTGAAACTTCCGGCCGGCGCCCGTGTTTTCGAGGGAGGCCGCCCGTCGGCGGCCTGTCCAGGGTGTCGCCCCTGACGGCGCCCCGAGGAGCGAATGCCATGACGAGCCACGTGCGGGCGCTTGCCATTCTCCAGATCGTCTACGCGTCGTTCGGCCTGCTGCTGGGCGTAATTGTGGCCCTGCTGTTCGGCGGCATCGCGGCCATCGTCGGCTTCAGCGCGCCTATCGGCGACAGCATGGTCGCCGTCCCCATCCTGGCCACCATCGGCGGCGTCGCGTCGTCGATCATCATCATGTTGTCTCTACCGCGGCTGATCGCGGGCATCGGCCTGCTGAAGTACCGGCAGTGGGGGCGGATCCTGACGTTCGTGGTCAGCATCCTCGGCCTGATCGATTTCCCCGTGGGGACTGCCCTGGGCGCTTATGCGCTGTGGGTCCTGCTCCATCGCGACACCCTCCCGCTGTTCGAGGATGTGCCGCAACCGCTCCCGCAGCGGTGAGACGACGCGCGCGACAGCGAGCCGTCCGGGCGGGCGCCGCGTTCACTGGCCGGCGGGCGCCGAGTACAGGCGCAACCCGATCATCGACCACACGGGCACGTCGGCTCCCGTGGGCGCCGCCGTTTGCGTGATGCGCACGAACCGGGCCTGGACCGGCGTGAACGGGATCGTGGTGAGATCCGGCAGCCCGGTCCCTTCGGCCACGGGCCGGCTCCACGTCGTCCCGTCCATCGACACCTGGACGCGGTAGGCGATCGGATGGAGCCCCGGCGGCGGTGGCGCACCGCGGCCGCGGCCGCGGCCGCCGGTCGCGCCGGCCTGATTCACGCCACGGCCCGTTCCATAACCACCGAGACTGCCGATTCCGAAGCCACGCCCGCCGGCGGGCGAATGAAACTGGATTTCCGCAAGCCGCACCGCCGTCGGCAGTTCCACTTGCAGCCACATCCCGGACTGCTGCGGCACGGCTGACGTCCAGCCGGCGAGCGAGAGCGCGCCAGCGGCGATGTCCGTGTTGTGGCTGGCGGTCGCCTTCCAGGTCGGCTGCGGCATCAGGAGGACTGGCAGCGCCGATTCGATCTCGCCGGAGGTCCACATCGTTCGCCGGCCCGCCGTGCTCTTGCGCACGCGCGCGACGTCGGCAGGCGTGACGAGAGAGGCCGTGTTGCCGAAACTCGTCCGGATGTAGGACGCGACCGACGCTATCCACTCGTCGTTGTTCGATCCGAGCGGCGCCATGACCTGCGGATACGTCTCGCCATCGATCGGTCCCGTGAGGCCGTGCAGCAATGTCTTGACGACATAGTCGCGATGGCCCTGGACACGGGGCGAACCGGCCACGGACGGCGCCATGGTCACGCCGGGTTCGGCGCTGTCAAGTGGCTGGCCACGGCCGTCCGATCCGTGGCACGCGAAGCACACTTCATTGAAGATGGCTTCGCCGCGTTCGAGCCGTGCGAGTTGTTCGGGCGTGCGGGTCGGTCCCCCGCGCCCGCCGCCCCGGCCCGTGGCCGCCGGCCGCGTGATCCACGCGCCCACCTCCTGCACGCCGCGCGTCGTGTTCGCGGATTGTGACGCAGTAACAACGTCGGCGAGATCGGGAACCTTGAAGAGTGACAGCGTCAGGAGGGCCTGCACCGCGACGTCGGCGTCGGCATCCGTGGTCAAACGCCGGTAGTCGGCCTCGAACGACCGGTTGCCGGCCTTGTACAGCGTTTCGCTGAGCCGAATCGCCTGCACGCGCGTCCTCGGATTCGAGTCGGCCATGGCCTCTCGGACGAGCGCCGGATCCAGCGCACCGAGACCTTCGAGTGTCCAGAGCGCGTGAAAGCGGCCCGTCAGTTGCTCTGACGCGGCCATCTGACGGAGAGCCGGGATGGCGGACTTGTCCTGTCGCAGGACCAGCAGCCGCTGCGCGGTGTCGCGCCACCAGCCATTCTGATGCGCAAGATGCGCCACGAGCTGAGCCGGCGTCTCGCCGTACATTCGCGGCGCCGTGGTGCTCAGCTCGATGCCCGGAATGGCCGGGCTCCCCGGCGTGGCGGCGGCCGCCGGCTGCGCCGGCGTGGGCGGCACAGCGGGCATGCCGTCGTAGCGCAATCGCCACACGCGGCCGTAGTTGATGACCTTGTCCAGTTGATACTGCTCGATCTTCCGGCGCAGGTAGGAGCCGGGCAGCGTCCACTGCGAGTCCTGGATGATGCCGTGGTACATGTCGGCGATGTACACGGAGCCGTCCGGCGCCGTCTCGAGATTAACGGGACGGAAATAGGGGTCCGTGCTCAGGATGAACTCCGAGTTCGGGTAGACGTTCCGCAGCTCGGTCAGCCCGTCGGTCTTCACGATCCGCGCGCGGCGGATGAAGCGGCCGACGGGCTCGCCGAAGAGCAGATCCCCCCGCAGGTCGTCGGGCACGCGATCGCCGCGAACCACATCGACGCCGGAGGTGCCCGTGAGGTGATTGAGAACGTTCGTCGGGATGCGCACGCGCCCCATCCCGCCCTGAAAGTCGCCGACGCCCACGACCGGCCAGGCGATGTCGAACCCGGGTTCGAACTGGTTGTCCCGCGTCCAGGCGCCGTAATGAATGGGCACCTGGAAGTTGATGGGCCCGCGCTCGCATCCGCCGCACAGCCACCAGATCTTTCCGTCGTCGTCCTGGCTGACACCCCACTGGGCGCCGTTCGACCCGGTGGGTTCGCGAATGAAACCCCGCGGCGTCCAGCGAAGTCGAAAGGCGTTGTAGGTGCTGTAGATCCAGTTGTCCATGCCCCACAGAAACCCCATCTGCTCGTGCTCGAGGTTCCCGTCGCGTCCGAGGCCTACGCCCGTGTAGACGACTTCCTTCCGGTCCGCCACGCCGTCACCGTTGGTGTCTGACAGCTTGATGAGATCGTCCGAGGCGGTCTCGTTGGTGAGGATGACGCCGTCTTCGAGCGGCAGGATCGCGCGCGGCAGCACGAGCTTGTCGGCGAAGACGGTGCGCTTGTCGTAGACGCCATCGCCCTTCGTGCTCTCGAACCGTGTGATCCGGCTGATCGGGTCGTGCGAGCCGGTCCCATCCGCGTCGAGCATGTAGCTCAGGAACTCGACGACATACATGCGGCCGTTGCCGTCGAACTCGATGATGGCCGGACTGATGACGTCAGGCTCCGAGAGGACCAGCTCCATGCGATAGCCCGGCGGTGTGATGAAGGTCCGGGCCTGATCCGTGGCCGATCGCGCGGGGATCGGATCTTTCGGCGAGAAGTCCGCCAGCGCATTCGGATTGCGGCCGGTGCCGCGACCGCGGCCTCCTCGCGCGGCGCCCTCGGCGGGCGTCGGGGTGGCTCCAGGAGCCTGCGCGGGCGGATCCTGAGCGGATAGCGTGAAACCAAGCGCGAACAGGGCCGCCGCGGCCAACAGCACGACGCGCGTCGGGCGTGGAGGAGTGGGCCGAAGAATCATGTGGGCTGCCTGGAGGGCGGTCGGCAACGTCCGCCGCCGCCGAGCGACACAGTATAACGGCCGTGCGACGGGCGTATGCTTACCGCCATGACCCGCCGACTGCTCGCCCTGGCGCTCGCCGCGGCGATCGCGCCCGCGGTGTCGGGTCAGCCGGTCATCCGGTCCGGGCGCGCGGAGGCCGCCGCGCCCGCGCTGCTGCGACTGTCCGCGGCAAACCCCCACTACCTGGAGTACCGCGGCCGGCCGCTGCTGTTGATCTCCTCGGCCGAGCACTACGGCGCCGTCATCAATCAGGACTTCGACTTTGTCCCGTACCTGGCCGAACTGCAACGCAATGGTCTCAACCAGACCCGCCTCTGGACGGGCTTCTACCTCGAGGATCCGAAGGCCTTCAACATCACGCACAACACCCTGGCTCCGGCAACGGGCCGGTACATCGCACCCTGGGCGCGCAGCACCCAGCCGGGCTACGCCAACGGCGGTAACAAGTTCGATCTGTCCCGGTGGGACGACGCGTTCTTCACGCGGCTCCGGCGCTTCCTGACCGAGGCGGCCGCGCGCGACGTGATGGTTGAGGTCGTGCTGTTCTGCCCGTTCTACCGGGACTCGATGTGGGAACTGTCTCCGCTCAACGCCGCCAACAACGTCAATGGCCTGGGCGGCGGGCTGACGCGCGAGTCGGTGTACGACCTCGGAGATCCCGCCGTCGTCACGTTCATGGACACGTACGTCCGGAAGATCGTGACCGAGGTGAACAGCTTCGACAATCTGTACTTCGAGCTCGTCAACGAGCCGTATGCGCTCAACCTGGTGCCCGACGAGTTCCAGCGCCACGTCACGGACCTCATCGTCGCCACCGAGAAAGGGCTGCCGAAGCAGCACCTGATCGCGCAGAACATTTCGAACGGCAGCCGGAAGATCGACAATCCGCATCCTGCCGTCTCGATCTTCAACTTCCACTACGCCGCGCCGCCGACGGCCGTCACGATCAACTACGAGCTGGGCAAGGTCATCGGTGATGACGAGACGGGATTCCGCGGGCAGGCCGATCTGCCGTACCGGCTCGAAGCGTGGCACTTCCTGGTCGCCGGCGGCGGCATCTTCTCGCATCTCGACTACACGTACACGATCGCGCATCCCGACGGCACGTGGATGCCGCTGCCGCCGAATCAGCCCGGCGGAGGCGGCCCGGAGTTCCGCCGGCAGATGCGCATCCTCGCCGACTTCATGAACGGCTTCGAGTTCGTGAGGATGGCCCCGCGAGATAACGTCGTGTCGCTGGGAGCGGCGACTGACTTCTCCGCACGCGCACTTGTCGAGGAGGGCCGGCAGTACGCGATCTACGTGTCACTGGCGGACACGGGTCGCGGCCGGGGGCAGGACCCACTGCGTGCGCTCGCGACGACACCGCTGCGCACCCGCGAGGCGGAACTGGCCGTGACGTTACCGGCCGGACGCTACGACGCGACGTGGGTGAGTCCGATGACGGGCCCGCAGGGCGAGCGGACACGGTTCGATCACACGGGCGGCGCGCGGACCCTGTCGTCGCCAGAGTTCACGGCCGACATCGCGTTGAAGATCGTGCGCGTAGGCGGGTAGCCGCTGCCGTAGCCGGGCCCGCCAGTTGAGAATGATGACCAGGGGTTCGGGCGTGCGCCGCGGGTCCCTGTTCCATCACCAGGAACTGCTGGCTCGCGTGCGAACGCTGCGGCGGGCGGCTGCGCCTGATCGCGCTCATTCAGCAGACCGAGGTCATCGGCCGCATCTTGACGCACCTAAATTAGGTGTCCCGGCGGAGCTGCCGACGCCGCTGCCGGCCCGTTCGCCGCCACACCTTCCCGTCTTCGCCGACAACTGAACCCCGCCCGACAGCCGCCGCGGCGTGTCGGTGGAGGTGTGCGCGGTTCTTCTACGGACGACTGCGTGACGAGGGCTGACCGTGCGAGAATGCCTTCTAATCCGCGCCGTGTCTCGGATCCCGGTGTCGCGGGTGGCGGCAGGGTCTGATATTGCGACCTGCTGTTGCCCAGACGCCCCGCAGCCTAATACTTCCTATCAGCTTCCAGATCTATCGGAAGAAGATTGCTACACCGCTGGTCCAGTAGTTGCCGACAACGTTTCTCACCGGTTCGCCGGACTGAGAAGACAGCTCGCCGATCGCCGCGATGTGGTGCGAGAAGTTTGCCTGGGTTCCCCATCGGTGCTCATGTCTGAAGATCCATCCCAGTCCGTACGTCACTCCAAGAGCATTCGTACTGTAAGTCTCGGCGAGATCGGGCCTGATCGCGCTGTCCAAGAGGCCCGCGAATCCGACTCCCATTCCCGCGCGGAAATACAAGCCGCGGTCCATCAGCGGCCGGAACTGCGCGACTCCCACAATGAACGTCGTCCGAACGGGATCGCTGTCCACAGATTCCTCAAGGTGCGCGGTCACGAACAGGACCTCCACACCGAAATCCACGCGCGGCGTCACTCGGCCACCGACATCGAAGAAGATGCCCTTGCTGTTCGTGAAGACGCCGGCGCGGCCGCACATCTCGCAGCCGGCGCGTACCATCGAAAAGCCTCCGCCGGCGACGAGCCACCACTTCGATCCGATCGGCTGCACACCAGGAACGGCCTGAGGAACGGCGGGTGCCGCAACGGGCGGCACGATCTGCGCGAACGCCGTCGCAGCCACCGCGTGCGGCGTGCAAAGCCCGAGGATGATCGTGGCAACCAGACGCGGGACGCTCATTCCTGCCTCCAGGCCAGGAACACGCGGAACTGCGGAGACTGATCGGTGCGGCTGCCCGTCGGCCAGAAATATGCCTTTCGGAAGAAGTACTCGCCCGACATGCCAAGCGCGAACGCGCGCGGGAGCGGCAGCCGAAGGTCGAGGTGCAGGCGCTGCAACACGTGGAACGCGCGCGTGCCATCCACGACACTGACCTGGTAACCCTGGTAGGTCAGGCGCGCAACCGCGGCACCCTGGCGCTGCAACTCCATGACGCCGCCGAACCGGAAGGTTGGTCCGTAGTCGTAGGGTCGGAGCGGGGCCGGTTCGGGGTCGGTCGAGACTTCGGCAGGCGGTGCGGGGTCGGTCGTGACCTCGTCCAGCTGTTTGAGAGTGTCGACTGCACCAAGAATCGTCGAGCCGCCCGTCGCGGCCATCCAAAGTGTTGTTGACGAAGAGAGCCGCCGGGTCACGGCTACTTCCACTTCGACACCCTGGCCGCCGAATTCGTACGCCTTGTTCGTCTGGTAGTCGAACGTCTGGAAAACGGAGAACTGCGCACGGCCGCCGTCACCGAACGCGCGGCTGAAGTACCGTCCGCGGATATTGGCCTGCGAAATGGGACTGCCGCCGCCTGCAGTGAACTGAAGTCCGAAGGCGCCGAATGGAACCGTGCTGTCGCCACGCCGCACATCGCCGTAATCCATCTCGAGCTCGAAGAATGGCGACGCTGAGGCCTGCGCCTCGATCACATTCCGTCCCTGCCACAGCACGCCCGCGCCGCCACGGCTCTTGACCGACGACGGGATCATCGTCGGGGGTTTCTCGGAGATACGCTTCGCATCCCCGGAAATCATCCGTTGAAGGCCACCGAACGGATCGATCGCCGTCGCGATGATTTCCTTTCTCTGCCGAGCCCTGCCCGTCAGTGTCGGATCGCGAACGAGCCAGGCGGTTCGGAGCATCACCTCGCCGAGCGCGATGCCGCCAATCGTGGTGTTGATGTAATCGTTCAGCGACGCGCGATTGTTCTCGAACAGGAATTCCCACGTCGCGCTGCCGAACGCCGCGACCGGTGTGGACTCCCAGAACGACAGGCCGTGTGCGCGGCCTGACGTGAAATAGTTGCTGCCCTGATAGGGATGCCCGATCTGGTTGGTTCCCCAGTCGTTCGAGTCCCACTCGAACCCGTGCTTAAGATTTTGATACATCGACTTGAAAGTGATCTTCGCGGTGTCGTGCCCGCGCGCATGGTTGATGCCGTTGTACATGACGTTGATCGCCAGCGATTCGAAGTACGGTCGAACCATGCGCCGAACTGGACAGCCAGGACAGGCTCGCACTCCGTCCTCAGGGCTGCCCTGCGGCGCATCGAACCCGGGCGGTGCGTTGGATGCGAGCGCCTGCTTCAGGTC
>CAZFAT010000039.1:0-4085 GCA_964517075.1 uncultured Solibacteraceae bacterium | reverse complement strand
AGCAGGCATTGTTCGAACTCGCCCAGAGTTTCGGTGCTCATCGACGGGGGACTCTACCACATTTGAACTTCTTTGTAGTTGTAATGCCAGACCCAGCTGAAAGCGCTGACTGTACTGCTCGGAGACCGTGGTACCCTCTGGCCCGCAGCGCCCTGCGCGTCAGGCCCCATGACGACTGAACGGCGTCATTACTCGCGCACCGCCAGACCGCTGGACGGATCGTGGGCCGGCGCGTCCGGCGGGTCCACGTGCCGGATCGCCGACGTGAGCTGGGGCGGCTGCTTCATCAATACGCTGGCGATGGCGGTGGCCGGCGAGCACACCACCGTCACGCTCAGGCTCGGCGACGCCACGGTCGCCCTGCACGGCATCGTCGTCAATCCCGTGCGCGCGCTGGGATTCGCGGTCGAGTTCGACCCGCTGACGCCGGCACAGATCGAAGCGCTCACGTCCCTGCTCGGCGAACCCCCGGCCTCGCTGCCCCGCCGGGTGTGACGCCGAACATTGGAACCGCGCCTTCTTCGGGGGCGGCGTGGCGTCAGACCGGGATGATCTCGACGTGACGCCCGAGCGCACGGGCGAGCGGCTCGAGGTCGTCAGGATCCGAGGTGAGGATGTCGTCCCCGTCTGACGCCAGCAGGACGATGGCGGCGTCAATGACGTCGTGCTGACGCGCACGTCCGAGCAGGGCGCCGGCGGCCCGTCCGAGCGGCTCGTCAAGAGGCACCACGTCAATGGCAGCCAAGGCCTGGGCGAGCCGCGCCTGTCTGGGTCCTGGCCCACGCCAGACCTGGCCAATCACGCCGCCGTGCGAGCGCGGCAGATCGGCCGTCAGGGAAGCCCCCTTCAGGCGACGCCACATCGCCCGGTCGTTCTTGTCGAGGGCAATCAGGGCGCCGCTGTCGAGCACCAGGCTCATCGCGCGCGGCCCCGGGCGGGCCGCGGCGCTTTCGTGGATGGGCGGCGGCCGCGAATCACCCGGGCGGCCTCGCGGTCGGCCCGGGCCTGGGTCGCGATTTCCTCAGCCGAGATCGGTCCGAATTCTTTCTCGTAGGCGGCGATCGCGCCGGCCAGGGCCCGCAAGCGCCGCTCCTTGGCGGCGCGCTCCGACAGCGCCAGGTTCACCCAGGCGCTCAGCGAGCCGACACGCCCCTCCGCGACGGCGGCGCTCGCCGCCTCGACGAGGTCCGGGTCGACGGTCACAGTCAGCCGCTCCTTGGAGGCGCTCATACTCGAATACTACTTCCGTGCGCACTCCGCGACAACCCGGCTCGTGCCGACGACCGTCGACGGCCCGACACGCGCCGGCGCGAACCTGAGATGATGACGTCGGCTGCCATGCGCGAACCGCTGCTCCTGCCCGACACGCCACGGATGGCCGGCATTCAGGCCTGCGTGTTCGACGCCTACGGGACGCTGTTCGACGTGCACTCGGCCGTCAGGCGGCTGGCGCTCACGATCGGTCCGGAGGCGGATCGACTCTCGGAGCTCTGGCGCGCGAGGCAACTGGAGTACACGTGGCTCCGCAGCCTCATGGGGCGGCACGCGGACTTCTGGCAGGTGACCGGCGACGCGCTCGACTACGCGCTCGACCGCCTGCGGATTGACCCCGCGCCGATTCGCGACGCGTTGATGCAGGCCTATCTCGGCCTCGATGCCTATCCCGACGCGCCGGGCGTCCTCGATCGCCTGCGCCGGGGTGGGCTCCGGATCGCGATCCTCTCCAACGGCGAGCCGACGATGCTCGAGGCGGCGGCCCGAAGCGCGGGCCTCAGCGACCTGCTCGACCAGATCCTCTCGGTCGAGGCCGTGGGCATCTACAAGCCGCAGCCCCGGGTCTATGGGCTGGCGACCACCAGTCTCGGCGTGGCGGCGAACCAGATCGCGTTCGTCTCGTCGAACGCGTGGGACGTCAACGGCGCGTCCTGCGCCGGGCTGCGAACCGTGTGGATCAACCGGCTGGGCGTGCCGGCCGAACGTCTACCCGGACGTGCGACGTGCGAGCTTCAGGATCTCTCCGGCCTGCCCTCACTCGTCGGCCTGTGAACGGGCGCGCGGGGGGCGTTCGGTCGATAATTGGCGCGTACGACAGCGATAGGAGACCCATGCTCCGACTACTCACCGTCTGCCTCGCCGCGCTCGCGGCGGGCGGGGCGTTCCGACCCGCCGCCCGGCTGCTCGACATCTACTGGATCGACGTCGAGGGCGGCGCGTCCACACTGATCGTCACCGCCGCGGGCCAGGCGTTGCTCATGGACACCGGCTTCGCGGGCTTCGACGACCGCGATCCGGCGCGCATCGAGCACGTCCTCTCGCGCGAGGCCGGGCTGAAAGCCATCGACTACGTCCTCACGTCGCATTTCCATGGCGACCACGTCGGCGGGCTGGCCTCACTCGCCCGCCGCGTGTCGATCGGGACGTTCGTGGATCACGGCGACAGCATCGACGCCGCCAGCGCGCTCTTCCAGCAATACCTCGCGACCGTCGGCACGAAGCGCCGGAGCGTCAGGCCGGGCGACCGCCTGGCGCTCACCGGCGTGGACGTCACGATCGTCGCGTCCGACGGGCGCGCGCTGACGTCGCCGCTCGGCCGCGCGGGGCCCAACGCGTCGTGCGCGGCGTTCACGCGGCAGCCGGACGACCCGAGCGAGAACGGCCGGAGCCTTGGCTATCATCTGCGCGCCGGCACGTTCGACTTCCTCGATCTGGGCGATCTCTCCTGGAACTTCCAGCACACGCTCGTGTGTCCGGACAATCTGCTCGGCACGGTCGATCTCCTGCAGGCCCCTCATCACGCGGTGCGCGACGACGTGCTGCCGCAACTGCTGGCGGCGGTCACGCCGACCGTGGCGGTCATGAACAACGGCCCCACGAAGGGCGGTGGACCGGTGGCCGTGGCCGCGGTGCTGGCCTCCCCCGGTCTCGAGGACGCCTGGTCGCTGCATCGCGCGCTGGGCAACGACGCCGCGCACAACGCGCCGGAACCGCACATTGCCAACCTCGGCCCCTCCGACGGGTGCGCCGGCGCCTGGATCCGCGCGCGCGTGAACGACGACGGGACGTTCGTCGTCACGAACAGCCGGAACGGGTATGCGACGACGTATCGCGTGAAGTGATCGAGTAGTTCGAGTTTTCAGTTCTGAGTTCTGAGTGCTCGCGGTCGCAGCCGCTGGACGAGGCCCTACTTTCACATTGACACTAGAATCCTTCTGATTCTAGACTCACTCGATGCCCCGCGACCCGCGCGACCTGCTGCCGCTGAAGCCGCTCGTCTTCGAGATCCTGCTGCTCCTGGCGGAGGACGATCGGCACGGCTGGCGGCTCGTGCGCGACCTGCAGCAGCGCACGGGCGGGCGCCGGCTCCTTCCCGGCAACTTCTACCGCCTGCTGCGATCGATCATCGACGAGGGGCTCGTCGCCGCGCAGGCGCCCACGCGCACGATGCGCTCGCAGGGCGTCGAGGAGACCGGCGGCAACGCCGAGCGCCGCCGCTACTTCGGCCTCACGCCGTTCGGCCGCCGCGTCGCCCGCGCGGAGGCCGGGCGGCTCGCGCAGCTCGTCGCCGAGTCGCGCCGCAAGCAACTGCTGTCGTCCTCGAGGGCCGGGCGGTGAGCGCGCCGCGCCGCGCGGCCAGCTTGGCGGACCGCGTGTACCGCGCCCTGCTGCTGGCCTTCCCTCCCGAGACGCGCCGCGCATCCGGCGATGAGATGGCCCACCTCTTTGCCGACGAACGTCAGCTCGTGGCGGGCCGGCCGCTGGCCGCCGCGGGCCTCTGGGGCCGCGCCCTGGCCGACGCGCTCCGCCATGGCCTCGCCGATCGACTCGGCATCCGGATGACCGTGTCGGCCCACGCCCGACCGGCCCCCGTCCAGCGTGATCCCGGCACGGCCTGGCGGGCTGTCCGGCGTCGCCCCTTCGGAGTCCACATGTCGCAGCACATGTTTTCCATCGTCCGCTGGTCGTTCCGGTCGCTCCGCGCGACGCCGCTCGTCGCCACGCTGGCGGTCCTGTCGCTCGCGCTCGGCATCGGCGCCAATACGGCCCTGTTTTCGATCGTGAACGGTTTGCTGCTCAAGCCGATGCCC
>CAZFAT010000038.1:0-11889 GCA_964517075.1 uncultured Solibacteraceae bacterium | reverse complement strand
GTTCGTCGGTGGTGTCGAGCACGGTGAGGCGGTTCGGATGACCGGGCACACCAAGCCCGTCGCGCAGAACTTCGGCGCAGAGGCTGCTCCCACCCATGCCGAGCAGGTAGATGTCGGTCAGGCCGTCATGAGCCACTTGCTGCCGGAAAGCCTCGATTTCCGCCGCCCGTGTCGGCATCGTGGCCGGAGCATCGAGCCAGCCCAGCCGGTTGAGGATGGCGCTGGTGACCGCGTCCGGGGCGTCCGGGCCCACAAAGGCGGCCGGGTCGCGGGCCCAGATCCGGGACACCAGGCGGCCGGCAGCATGTTCGGAGAGGAGCTGTTCGAGTGGCATAAAGCGGGATCCTGCGGGCCTGAAATCAGGCCCAGACCCCACAGCATAACGAAACGGGACCCGAACCGCGCGGTCGGCTCCCGTATAATCGAAGGCATGATCAACGTGACCGAAATGGCGGCGGAGAAGATCAACGAGCTGCTCGCCGAAGAGGCGAAGGTCGGTGCAGGTCTTCGCGTCTTCGTCCAGGGGGGCGGCTGCTCTGGCTTTCAGTATGGCCTGATGATTGACGAGGGAGAAGGCGACGCCGAGTCCGACCAGGTGTTCGAAGTGCAGGGTGTGCGCCTGTTTGTCGATCCCATCAGCCTGCGATACCTCAAGGGCGCGGAAGTCGATTTCATCGACAACAGCATGGGCGGTGGCTTCACGATCAAGAACCCCAACGCCAAATCGACCTGCGGCTGCGGGTCGTCCTTCCAGGCCTAGCGACATCCATCCGGGCGGGCGGAACCGCCCGGACTTCTCTGCTGCCATGTTGTCCCCCGCGGAGTTCGTCGAGACGCACCGGCCCGCCGGGGGCCGGCGGTCGAGCAAGCGCGACTTCATCGTCAAGGTCTTCCTGCAGCAGCCGGGACACATTGCCGCCGACGCGCTCGTCGATCTCATTCGCTCGCAGGACAGCCGAATCAGCCGCGCGACGATCTACCGCACGCTGCAGTGGATGGTGGACGCGGGCATGGCGCGCCGCGTCGATTTCGGTGAAGGGCGTTTCCGGTTCGAGCACGCCTACCGGCAGCCGCGGCATTTCCACCTCATCTGCAAGCGCTGCCACCAGTCGTTCGAGTTCCTGAGCTCCGACATCGAGGCTCTGATCGAGGAAGTGGCGGCCGCCCGGGAGTTCGAGCTGGGGCAGAGCGTGCTGCAGATCTACGGCACCTGCGTCGCCTGCCGGGCGGGCGAGCGCCCGGCTCCGCCCTCCACGCCGGTCGAGGCCGTCTTCGCGCGTGACGCGCTCCGCATGGCCATTGCCACCGAGCGCAGCGGCCTGGCGTTCTACACGCGCGCGGCCCGTCTGGCGGAGGACGCGCGCGGGCGACGGGTCTTCCAGCGGCTCGCTGGCGAGGAGCAGGAGCACCTGGCGAAGCTCGAGGCCCGCTACCGCGAGCTGGTGGCCGCCGATCCGCAGCTCGAATCGCAGCCGACGTTCCTCTTCTTCAAGGGCGCCGCGCACGGCCTGTTCGCGGCCGGCGCCGAGGAACTGAAGAAGAAGGGCATGGACGACCGGCAGGCGCTGCTCATCGGCATCCGGTGCGAGCTCGGCTCGCATCGTTTCTTCAAGAAGTACGGCGAGCGGTTCGAGGAGTCGGAAGGGAAGCGCATCTTCCTCGAGTTCGCCGACGAGGAACGCGAACACCACGATCTGCTCGTGCGCGAGTTTCGATCGCTCGCGGCGCGATCCGGCCGCCGGGCAAAGACGACCCGCCGGCGGCGATCCGCGTGATCGACCTGCACCTCCATTCCACGGCGTCCGACGGACGCTCGACGCCGGACGCCCTCGTGCGCGAGGTCCTGGCGGCCGGCATCACGACCATGGCGTTGACCGACCACGACACGGTCGCCGGGATTGCCGCCACCGCGGCCGTCGCCGCGGCCGCCGGCGTGGACTTCGTGGCCGGAATCGAGATCACGGCCGTGGTCGACGGCCGTGACCTGCACATGCTCGGGTACTTCATCGACGTGAACGCACCCGAACTGGGACCGTTCCTCACGCGGCAGCGCGCGGAGCGCCGCCGGCGAGTCCAGGCCATTGCCGCGCGTCTCGATCAACTCGGCGCGCCGATCGACGAGACGACGCTGCTGGCCAATGCCGACCGGCAGGCGGGCAAGTCCTTGGGGCGTCCACTGGTCGCCGCCGCCCTCATCGCGGCCGGCCATGCGAGCGACGTGTCCGACGCCTTCAATCGCTACCTGGCCGACGGCCGGCCCGCCTTCATCGAACGGGCGGGCGCCCCGCCGGCCGATGTCATCGGCCTGATCGCCCGCGCGGGCGGACTGTCCTCCTTTGCGCATCCGGGCAAGATGGGACGCGATGACATCATTCCGGGACTCATCGACGCCGGCCTGTCGGCGATCGAGGTCTATCATCCCGATCACACTGCCGATGACGTACGGCGGTACGATGCCATGGCTCGCCGGGCCAGCCTGTTCGTTACGGGAGGATCGGACTATCACGGCCCAGGCAGTGGACGGACCGCCGGCCTCGGCACGGTGGGGCTGCCGGCCGACGCCTACCGCGAGCTCGTCGCCTCCCGGTCCACGGCGGGATAGCCACGTGACGCCGCCGGCCATCGAAATGGTGGGCGTCAGCCGGCGCCACGCCGGACCGGCGCCCCTCCGGCTGCGGCGCGTGGTGATCGGGGCAGGAGATCGCCGGGTGATTGCGGGTCTCGATCGCGGCGCCGCCGAGATGTTCGTCCTGCTCGTCACGGGTGCGGCCCTGCCCGACGAAGGGGCCGTGCGCATCGACGGGCGCGATACGCGCGAGATTTCGACCGACACGGCATGGCTGGCCTCGCTCGATCGATTCGGGATCGTCACCGAACGAGCCATCCTGATCGACAAGCTGCCTGTTCAGGCCAACCTCGCGTTGCCGCTCACCCTGTCGATTGACCCGATGACCGACACCGTCCGCGCGCACGTGGAGCGGCTCGCCGACGAGGTGGCGCTGGCGCGCGCGCGGCTGCCTGCGCCGGCCGCGACCCTCACCGCGGCCGAGCGGCTGCGCGTGCATCTCGCCCGTGCGCTGGCGCTCGACCCGGCGTTGCTCCTGCTCGAGCATCCGACCGCCAGGCTGGGCGAGACCGCCGCCCGCGCGGCCTTCGGCGAGACCTTGCGCGCGGTGGCCGATCGACGCGGCATTGGCTGGGTGGCGCTCAGCGACGACGTCGAGTTCGCCGAACGGTCCGGCGGCGAGCGCTATCGTCTGGTGGCGGACACGGGAGAGGTTGACGCCGAGTCCCTCTGGCGTCGCGTGACCGCCGGCCTCCGCCGCCGGTCATGACGGGAGGTGCTGTCCGCATGCCGCTCGTTTCGCCCGTCGTCCTGTTCGACATCGACGGCACGCTCGTCCAGACCTCTCGCGCGGGTGTCCGCGGCATGAACGCCGCCTTCGCCGAGTTGTACGGCCGCGCCGACGCCCTCGACGGCGTGCCCATTGCCGGGCGCACCGACCGCGCCATTGTCAGCGACGCGTTTCGAGCGGCCGGCCTCGAGCCCACGGCGGATGCGATTGCGGCGTTGCGCGATGCCTACGTCCGCCACCTCACCGTTGAGATCCGCCGGCCCGCCACCAGCGCGTTCGGCGTGCTGCCGGGTGTGCTGGCCGTGCTCGATCAGATTGCCGCCGCGCGGCCCGACGTCCCCGTCGGACTCCTCACGGGAAATTTCGAACGGGGCGCCGCCGTGAAGCTGACGCACTTCGATCTCTGGCGCCGCTTTCCGCTGGGCGCCTTCGGCGACGATCACCTCGACCGGCGCGATCTCGTGCCGGTGGCCTGCGATCGGTACCGTGCGGCCGGTTTCGACGTCGCGCCGGCAGGCATGGTGATCGTCGGGGACACGCCGCTCGACGTCGACTGTGCGCACGCGCACGGCGCGATCGCGGTCGCGGTGGCCACGGGTCTGTACAGCGCGGCGGCCCTGCACGAGACGGGAGCCGATCTGGTGGTGGAGACGCTGGAGGCGCTGGCGGCCGACGCGGAGTGGATCGAGCGGGTGACGGCCGGTGTGGGTTGAGAGGCTACACACGGCCCCGCCGCCCTTCGCCGGCCGGGGCCGCGACAGCCGTGGGGGCGCTAGCCGTCGAGGAGACGAACGTCGGCGGCGCGGGGACCCTTGGGGGAATCCTCGGTGGCGAACTCGACGCGCTGGCCTTCCCGCAGGAGTTCGAAGACCGCACCGCGCACGGCCGAACGATGGAAGAAATGCTCGACGCCGCTTTCGTCGCGAATGAAGCCGAAGCCCTTGTCGATCAGCAGACGTGCAATCGTGCCGCTGGGCATGATTGTTCCTTTGCCGGGAGGCCGGGCCTCCCAAGTCGTGCGATGCAGGTTCGCCGCCAGTCTAGGCACGGAGGAACGGGCAAGTCAAGGATAGGCGCCGGACCGGTTCCGGCGTCGCCCGCGGCGCGCCCTCGCCATGATTCTCATCGTTGAAGACGACGCCGACATTGCGGAGCTACTCGCGCACTATCTCGCGCGCGCGGGCTATCAGACGGAACGGCTCGCCTCCGGCGCCGACGTCATCCGGCACGTGCGCCGCACCGCCCCGGAGCTGATCCTGCTGGACGTCATGCTGCCCGGCCAGAGCGGCGTGGACATCTGCCGGAGCCTGCGCGCGGACCCGGCCACGGCGGCCACACCCGTCATCATGGTCACGGCGCGCGGCGACGAGACCGACCGTGTCGCGGGCCTCGAGCTGGGAGCCGACGACTACATCACCAAGCCCTTCAGCCCGAAGGAGCTCGTCGCGCGGGTCGGGGCGCTGCTCCGGCGAACTCGCCGGGGCGTGCCCGCCGCCAGTGTCCTGCGCGTGGGTCCGATTACGCTCGACGCCGTCCAGCACCGGGTGCTCGACGGCGAGCGCGAGGTGCCCCTGACCGCCAAGGAGTTCCTGCTGCTGCAGTACCTGGCCGAGCGGCCGGGCCGCGTCGTGTCGCGCGACCTCCTGCTGTCCGACGTCTGGGGCTACCAGTACACGGGCGGCACCCGCACCGTGGACGTCCACATCCGGCGCCTGCGCGAGAAGCTGCCTTACCTGTCCACCGCTATTCAGACGATCAAGCAGTTCGGCTATCGGTTGAGTGTCGAGGCGCCGACGTGAGCGGGCGGTCCACGACGTGACGTACCGGACGAGGATTTTCCTGGCCGCATTGGGAGCGGCGTCGGTGGCGCTGGCCGTGGCCGCCCTGCTCGATCAGCTCGCCGGCGGCCTGCACGGTCTGTGGCCGGGCTTCGCCGCCGCCATCGTGGTGGCCCTGGCTGGGGCCTGGGGCATCTCGCGTCAGCTCACGCGCCGTCTCCAGTCCATTGCCGCCGCCGATCCGAATGCCGGCTCGGGCACGGCGAGCCTGGTGCCATCGCGGGGCACGGACGAAATCGCGCGAGTGGCGCGTCTGGTCAACGAATCGGCCCGCGCGCTCCAGACGCAGCTGTCGGTCGTCGCTGGAGAGCGTGCCCTGCTCTCGGCCATTCTGTCGGGCATGGTGGAAGGCGTCGTGGTGGTGGACGGTAAGGGGCGCGTTCACCTGGCGAATGACGCGGCCCATCGGATGCTCGGCACCCGACGGGCGGACACGGAGCGGGCGCCTCACTACCTCGAAATCGTGCGCCATCCCGAGGTCACCGGCCATCTGGCCCGGGCGCTTGGGGGCGAGACGACCGCGGTGACCGAGTTCGTGCTCCGCGGCGATCCGGAGCGCATCTGCCTCGCGCGCGCGGCGCCCGTCGCCGTGAGTGAGGCCGGCGCCGCCCAGGCGGCGCGCGGCGCCGTGCTCGTGCTGCACGACATCACGGATCTGCGCCGCGCCGATCGCGTGCGCCGGGACTTCGTCGCCAACGTGTCTCACGAACTGCGGACGCCCCTCACCGCGATTCGCGGCTACATCGAGGCGCTACTCGACGGTGGCGATGAGTCCGCCGATCGCCGGCGCTTCCTCGAAATCGTCGAGCGGCACACGGGACGGATGCAGGGGCTCGTCTCCGATCTGCTGCACCTGGCGCGCCTCGATGCCGGCCAGGAGCGGGTCGCGGCCCAACCGGTGCGCCTGGACGCCCTGCTCTCGACCGTGGCCTCCGAGCTGGCTCCGGCCTTCGCTCGCCACCACACCAGACTCGAGACCCGGATCGCGCCGGGTGCCGCGACGATTCAGGCCGATCCCGCGAAGCTGCACGACGTGCTGAAGAACCTGCTGGAGAACGCCGCGAACTATTCACCCGGGCGCGGCACGGTGGTCGTCTCCGCGGAGACACGCGAGGCGGGCGCCGTGCTGGAGATTGCCGATGAGGGGCCCGGCATTCCGCCGCCGGACCTGGAACGCATCTTCGAGCGTTTCTACCGCGTCGACAAGGCCCGGACCGTGGACCCCGGCGGGACCGGGCTCGGTCTGGCCATCGTCAAGCATTTGGTGAGCCTCCATGGAGGCACGGTGGTCGCCGCGAACCGCACCCCGCGCGGCGCCGTGTTCACCGTCACGTTGCCTCAGCCCCCGCCGCCCGTCGAGTGATCGGTGGCGTGATGCCGCACGTCGCGAGCGGACACCAGGAAGATCACGTCCTCGGCGATGTTCGTGGCGTGGTCGCCGATCCGTTCGAGGTGCCGTGACACGAGCACGAGATCGAGCGCCGGTTCCACCGTCCGCGGGTCCTGCAGCATGTAGGTGAGCAGCTCACGGAACACCTGCGTCTTCAGGCCGTCCAGTCGATCGTCGCGATCGAGCACGGCCTGTGCGAGTGCGGTGTCGCGCTGGACGAACGATTCGAGCGCATCGCGCAGCATCGTCTGGGCGATATCGGCCATGAGCGGGATGTCGATGAGCGGCTTGACCGGCGCGTGCGACAGGTACCGGCTCGTCGCTTCGGCGATGTTCACGGCGAGATCCCCCACGCGCTCGAGGTCGGTGTTGATCTTCACGGCGGCGACAATGGTTCGCAGATCCCCCGCCATCGGCTGATGCAGGGCCAGCAGCCGGAAGCAGCGCTGGTCGACTTCGATGTGGAGTTCGTTGATGGGCAAGTCGCCGCTCAGGACGCGATCGACCAGGTCACGATCCCGTTCGACCATCGCCTGCATCGCCATGCGCACCCGTTCTTCGGCCAGGCCGCCCATCGTGAGCAGCCGGCCTTTCAGCGCCTGCAGGTCTTCCTGAAAATGGCGCGTGATCGGTCCTGCGGATTCCATGAACAACCCTCCGCTCAGCCGAAACGGCCGGTCACGTAGTCCTCGGTGAGCCGTTCCTGAGGCGCGGTGAAGATCGACTCGGTCCGGCCGTACTCGACCAGCCGGCCCAGCCAGAAAAACGCCGTGCGATCCGAGACCCGCGCGGCCTGCTGCATGTTGTGCGTCACGATCACGATCGTATAGTCGCGCTTCAGATGGTAGATGAGTTCTTCGATGCGCTGCGTGGCAATCGGGTCGAGCGCCGAGGCCGGCTCGTCCATGAGCAGGACCTCGGGAGACACCGCGAGCGCGCGGGCGATGCACAGGCGCTGCTGCTGCCCGCCCGACAGCGCGAGCGCGGACTGGCGCAGCCGATCCTTCACTTCGTCCCAGAGGGCCGCCGCCGTGAGGCTCTCTTCCACCCGGGTCTCGAGGTCGGCACGCGTCGTGACCAGGCGGTTGATCCGGAGCCCGTAGGCGACGTTCTCGAAGATGGTCTTCGGAAAGGGATTCGATTTCTGGAAGACCATGCCCACCCGGCGTCGCAGGTGCACCACGTCCACGTCGGGCGCATAGATGTTCTGGTCGTCCAGCCGCACCTCACCGGTCACCCGGGTGCCCAGGATGATGTCGTTCATGCGGTTGAAGGTCCGCAGCAGCGTGCTCTTGCCGCAGCCCGACGGGCCGATGAAGGCCGTGACCAGGTTCGCGGGGATGGCCAGTGAAATGTCGGTCAGGGCCTGCTGCGTCCCGTAGAAGAAGTTCAACTGCTGAACGTTGATCTTGACCGCGCGCTCCTCCTCGCTCGCATCCCGTCGATCAGAGGCGCCGGCACCGGGCAGCGCGGCCGTCACACCGCGGAACGACGCCATCACAGCCTCCGCCGCTGATAGCGATCCCGCAGCCAGACCGCCAGCCCGTTCATGACGAACAGCACGACGAGCAGCACCACGATCGCGGCGGCCGCGTTACGGGCGAAGTCCGCCTGCGGCCGCGAGATCCAGTTGAACGTCTGGATCGGCAGGACCGTGAACGGCGACCAGATGGAATCGGGCAGGAACGGAACGTAGGTGAGCGCGCCAATCGTGATGAGCGGCGCCGTCTCGCCAATCGCCCGGGACAGGGCGAGGATGAGGCCGGTCAGGATGTTGGGCAGCGCCACCGGCAGGACCTGATACCAGATCGTCTGCCACCGGGTGGCCGCGAGCGCGTACGAACCTTCCCGCAGCGATTTCGGCACCGAGCGCAGCGCCTCTCTGGTCGTGAGGATCACGACGGGCAGCACGAGGAGCGCCAGGGTCGCGGCGCCCGCGAGCAGGCTTCGCCCGAGACCGAGCGTGCGGACGAACACGCCCAGCCCCAGGAGCCCGTAGATGATCGACGGGACGCCGGCGAGATTGGCGATGTTGATCTCAATGAGGCGTTCGAGGCGGGTGCCGCGCCCGTATTCCTCGAGGTACACGGCGGCGGCGATGCCCACCGGGATCGCCAGCAGAGCCGTCAGGCCAATCAGGAATACACTGCCGGCCAGGGCCGGATAGATGCCCGCGTCCGCCGGGCGACGCGACGGGTAGCTCGTCAGGAAGCTCCACGAGAGACGCGTGAGGCCGTCGGCCAGCACATCCGCCAGCAGGACGCCGAGCGTGATGAGGCCGAACGCCAGTGCGGCCAGACCGGCCGCGGCGACGACGCGGTCGCCGGTGTTGCGCCCCAGCAGCCGGCGTCCGGCCATCACGCGTACTCCTGCCGGAACCGCTCGCGGAGCCACGTGCTCACCAGGTTCATCGTGAAGGTGCCGGCGAACAGCAGCATGCCGACGGCGAAGATCGTGCGGTACTCCAGGGTGCCCACGGGGGTGTCCCCGAGGCTCACCTGCACGATGTAGGCCGTCATGGTTTCCACGGGCACCCGCGGATCGAAGGTGAGCCGGGGCTGCTGACCGGCGGCGATGGCGACGATCATCGTTTCGCCCACCGCCCGCGAGACGGCGAGGATGACGGCGGCCGAGATGCCTGACAGGGCCGCGGGGAGCACGACCCGCAACGCCGCCTGCGCCCGCGTGGCGCCGAGGGCGTACGCCCCTTCGCGCAGGCCATCCGGCACGCTGCGCATCGCGTCCTCCGACAGCGACGACACCATGGGCAGGATCATGACGCCCATGACGAGGCCGGGGCTCAGGGCGTTGAATCCCGCCAGCCCGGGCAGCAGGGTCTGCAGCAGGGGCGTGACGAACAGCAGCGCGAAGTAGCCGTACACGACGGTCGGAATACCCGCCAGGATTTCGAGGGCGGGCTTCGCCACGCGCCGCACGGCCTGTGGCGCGAACTCGCTCAAGTAGATGGCGCTCAGCAGGCCCGCCGGCAGCGCCACCGCCATGGCGATGAGCGACACGAGGACTGTCCCGGTCACGAGCGGCAGCACCCCAAACTGTTTGGTCGAGAAGAGCGGCGTCCACACGGTGCCGAACAGGAACGCCGTCAGTGGCACATCGCGAAGAAACGCCACCGTCTCGACCAGCAGGACGCCGATGATGCCGGCGGTGGTCAGGATGGAGAGCGCGGCGCAGAGGAAGAGCGCGCCCTCGATGGCGCGCTCGATGCGGGCACGGCGGGCGTGAATCCGCCCCTCGTCCCGCCCGGGGGCGGCTTTCATGGCGCCGGCGCGGTGAGGAGGGCTTCCAGCCGGGCGCCGACCTGCGAACCACCTGCGAACATCGATCCCGGCTGCCGCCGGTCGAACCGGGCCCGCACGAGGCCGTACTCCTGGTCGGTGAGCGGCAGGTAGCCGACCTCGGGCACGAGCACCGGTGCCTGCTGCAGGTAGTACTGCACGAACGCGTTGACCTCCGGCCGGGCGAGAGCCGCCACGTTCACGTAGATGAAGATGGGCCGCGACAGCGGCTGATACTGGCCGTCGCGCACGCTCTCCGGAGTCGGGATAGTCGGTCCCTTCCCGTTGCCGTCGTTGCCATCATCGATCGCGACGAGCTTGAGGGCTTGCTGGTTTTCAGCGTAGTACGCGTACCCGAAATAACCCAGCGCGCCTGCGTCGCGCGACACGCCCTGGACGATGACGTTGTCGTCCTCGCTCGACGTATAGTCGCCGCGGCTCGCGCCTTCCTTGCCGTTGATGGCTTCCGTGAAGTAGTCGAAGGTGCCCGAGTCGACGCCGGCGCCGAAGAGATGCACCTCCCGGTCGGGCCACTCGGGCCGAATCTGATTCCAGAGGCGAATCTTCCCTTCCGCCGCCGGCTCCCACAGGCGCCGGAGTTCCGCGACGGTCAGACTGGTCGCCCACGTGTTGGAAGGATGAACCACGACCGCGAGCCCGTCGTAGGCGACGGGAAGCTCGATGAAGGCGACCTGAGCCGCGGCGCAGGCCTCGCGCTCCACCGCCTTGATCGGACGCGACGCATCCGAGATGTCGATCTCGCCCCGGCAGAACTTCTGAAAACCGCCGCCGGTGCCCGAGATGCCGACGGTCACGCGGACCTCGTTGCCCTCCCGTTGAAACTCCTCGGCGACGGCCTCGCTGATGGGGAAGACCGTGCTCGAACCGTCGATCTGCACCACCGCCGCCGCGCTGCGTCTGCCGCAGGCGCTGCCCGAGCCGGCCACCAGCGCCGCCAGGGCCAGGCCGCCCAGCCAGAGCGCAGCACTCCGAACCTTGTGTGATCGACGCACCGGACCGCTCCTTCCAGATCGAATGAACTGATCGGAGTCTAGGAACCGCCGGTTACGGGAGGATGACAGGAAGGTTAAAGCTGCGTTAACGAACCGGCGCGAACCCGGCGCGGCGTTGAGGGCAGGCTGAGTCAGGTGGACCTGGGCCGGGTCCGGTATAATCGGATGTTCGCGAGCACTCCGTGTGGGCCAGTAGCGCAGTTGGGAGCGCGCATGAATGGCATTCATGAGGTCACCGGTTCGATCCCGGTCTGGTCCACCACCCCCTAACCTCCGACGCGTCCGCAGCTTCCAGCAGTAGTCCCGGATCGAAATGCACAACTTACATGCGGTCTCCCAGGGGCCCAATGTGCATTTCGGTGCATTTTCCTGACTTGGCTGGCGAAGTCTGGGCGCGGCCGGACGGACGGCGGGCCACGCCGCAGGGTCGGGACCCAAGAGGCCATATCAAAAACCCCCAACCGGCGCGCGCTCACCGTCGGCGCCCAACGCAAGGCAGTCAGTCGGCGGTCCGGCGTTCAGCTCGTGAGCGAATCGACGGACGCGACGGCCACATTAGAAGTCACTATGGCGATCGGGAGTAACAAGCCGGCGTTGAGCCACCGCGTGCAATCTTGTCGGTTTCCTCGGTCGGCTCCAAAGTCTTGTTAGCCGGCACTCGGTACGGCCCACAGGCCACCGGCTAAGCGACGCCGGCAAAGCCACTTCAGGCCGTAAGGAATGCCAGCAGGTCGGCATTGAGCTGGTCTTTGTGCGTGTCCGCGAGGCCGTGGGGTGCGCCCGCGTAGACCTTCAAAGTCGCGTTCTTGACGAGCTTCGCTGCGCTGTGAGCTGAGGCGCCGATCGGCACAATCTGGTCGTCGTCCCCGTGAACAATGAGCGTCGGCACGTCGAACTTCTTGAGATCTTCGGTGAAATCTGTCTCGGAGAACGCCTTGATGCAGTCGAAGGTGTTCTTGTGACCAGCGCGCATCCCCTGAAGCCAGAACGAGTCCA